>CAYODE010000191.1:0-6955 GCA_964402685.1 uncultured Aestuariivita sp.
CGCGATGATGCGGGTCTTGCCCACGCCGGCGGGCTTCATCTCTACCAGCTCGCCCTTGCGCGCGCCGGTTAGCTTTTCGATCACGGCGCCTGAGTAATCATCGTCAACGTCGATCGTGGCTTCCTCGATCGGTTCGAGCATCTGCCCGTCTTCTTCGCGCATGATGACCTGCGGACGAGAAATCGACAGTTCGAACCCCTCCCGGCGCATGTTTTCGATCAACACGCCCATCTGAAGTTCGCCACGTCCGGACACCTCAAAGGCCTCGCCGCCGGGAGTATCGGCGACTTTGATGGCCACGTTCGATTCTGCTTCTTTCAACAAGCGTTCGCGGATCACACGGGATTGGACTTTCTTGCCGTCCCGGCCCGCGAGTGGGCTGTCATTGATGCCGAAGGTGACCGTGATCGTTGGTGGGTCGATGGGTTGAGCATCAAGCGGATTATCCACGGCCAACGCACAGATTGTGTCGGCAACCGTGGCCTTTGTCATGCCCGCAAGTGACACGATATCGCCAGCAACGCCTTCATCGATGTCCTGCTGGGCGAGCCCACGGAAGGCTTGGACCCGCGTCACGCGAAACTGTTCGATCTTTTGCCCGATGCGCGACAGCGCTTGCACGGTTTGGCCAACTTTCACGCGGCCGGATTCGATGCGACCGGTCAGGATGCGGCCAACAAAAGGGTCCGCGCCAAGGGTGGTGGCGAGCATGCGGAAGTCTTCGTCCTGATGTGCGATCTGACGCGGGGCAGGGACGTGGTTCACGATCAGTTGGAATAGGGCATGCAAGTCTTTGCGCGGGCCATCCAGCTCGGCGTCCGCCCAACCGCTGCGGCCACTGGCATAAAGGTGGGGGAAGTCCAGCTGGTCTTCGTTCGCATCAAGGTTCGCGAAAAGGTCAAAGCATTCGTCCAGCGCGCGATCAGGTTCGGCATCGGGCTTATCGACCTTGTTCAGCACCACAATCGGGCGCAAGCCCAAAGCAAGCGCCTTGGAAGTAACGAATTTCGTTTGCGGCATGGGGCCTTCTGCGGCATCGACCAGCAAAACAACCCCATCCACCATCGACAGGATCCGCTCGACCTCTCCACCGAAATCAGCGTGGCCCGGCGTGTCCACGATGTTGATCCGCGTGCCCTTCCATTCGACCGAAGTTGCCTTGGCCAGAATGGTGATCCCGCGCTCACGCTCCAGATCGTTGCTGTCCATGGCGCGTTCGGCGACGGCTTGGTTCTCCCGAAACGCGCCGGATTGTTTCAGGAGCTCATCCACCAGCGTTGTTTTGCCGTGGTCCACGTGAGCAATGATCGCAATGTTGCGCAGGTCCATGAGGGTTAGCCTTTGTACGGAAACTGGCCCGGCGGATACCGCGCTGCGCTGCAGAAGGCCAGCCCCTTTTCTGGGCTAGTGCGTCGCTGTCTTTGAAAAGAGGTGGATGACGATGATACCGCCAATAATCATGGCGAGCCCCAGCATCGCGGGCAGGTCCAGACGCTGGTCAAATATGACAAACCCAATGCCAGCGATCAGAACAATGCCCAGCCCTGACCAGATTGCATAGGCGACGCCTACCGGGATGTATTTCAGAGCAAGGCCCAGAAAGAAGAACGCAAAGAGGTAGGCCACAGCAACAATGATGGATGGACCCACCTTGGTGAATTGTTGACTGGCCTGCAGGGCTGTTGTGCCGACCGTCTCAAACATCACGGCGACAATCAGATAAACATAATGCAATGGCATGGTGTCTCCGGGTGTTCAGAGGGGGAGGACAGGATCGTCCTTGATCTCTTCCATAACAAAGCTTGCGGCGACATCCGACAAGGGGACGCGTTTGATGAGTTGCTGATAAAGCCGGTCGTAATCGGCCATATCCGCGACGCGGGCTCGGATCAGATAGTCAAGATCACCCGTCATGCGGTATACGCTCAAAATACCGGGAATGGTTTGGGTGGCCTTCGAAAACGTTTCCTGCCAGTCAGGATCGTGGCTTTGCGTTCGGATCTGCATGAATACCATCAGGCCCAGATCCAGTTTATGTGGATCTAGTTCCGCGCGGCGTCCTCGGATCACACCTGACGTTTCCAAAGCTTTAATTCGTCGCCAAACAGCATTGCGCGACAGACCGACTTCATTGCCGATGACGTCCAATGGTGTGTCAGAAGCACGCTGCAGGACGGTTAGAATTTTTCGATCCAGTGCATCAATTGTCTCCATGGATCCTTAGTACGTGAGAAATTTTCCCATCAGCAACTGAAAAAGCATGAGCTTTGTGAAAATATCCCATCCGCACTGCAGTAATGTGGAGCATATCAACCAAGGAGCGTACGATGCTGCGGAAACTGTTTATCGAACATCCATCTTCTGTGGACGAAACCTATCTCGAACACATGTGGTTCGCCGTCAGTTTTGCGGGTCTGTTGTTTGCGGCTGGCGCGGCTGCACTTGTGCACGCGGTGGTGCCCGGACTTTGCAAAACCACAGCCAGCCGCTTGATCCGCAAAATGTACGCCCGCATTGAATATCGTGGGGTGCCTTCGGCCACGCCTGCTGAATGAGGCTTGAACGCCGCGCCGGGCTTCACCATCGCTTCCCACTCACGGGTTTGTACTTGTTAGCCTTGAAGCGCGGCGTTCAAATTCTCATCGATCTTTTCCAGAAAGCCCATCGTCGTCAGCCAACCCTGGTCGGGGCCGACCAGCAGCGCGAGATCCTTGGTCATGAACCCGGACTCAACGGTGTCGACGATCACTGTCTCTAGCGTCTCGGCAAAACGTAAAAGTTGTGCGTTATCATCGAGTTTTGCGCGATGCTTCAACCCTCCGGTCCAGGCATAGATTGACGCGATCGAGTTTGTCGACGTCGCTTCACCTTTCTGATGTTGCCGGTAGTGGCGAGTGACTGTCCCGTGCGCCGCTTCGGATTCGACGATTTTGCCATCCGGTGTCATCAGTTGCGAAGCCATCATCCCCAAAGACCCGAACCCTTGTGCGACAACATCCGATTGCACATCGCCATCGTAGTTTTTGCAGGCCCAGACGAACCCACCATTCCATTTGATAGCGCAGGCCACCATGTCGTCGATCAGGCGGTGTTCATACCAGATTTTCTTTGCCTCAAACTGGTCTTTGAATTCCGCGTCATAGACCTCCTGGAAGATTTCCAGGAAGCGACCGTCATACTGTTTCAGAATGGTGTTCTTGGTCGAAAGATAGACCGGCCAGCCCAGCGAGAGGCCATAGTTGAAGGAGGCGCGGGCAAAGTCGTAGATCGATTTGTCCAAGTTATACATGGACATAAAGACGCCGGCGCTGTCCGCTTTATAAACTTCATGCTCGATCTCTGTGCCATCGTCGCCGACGAATTTCATCGTGAGGGTTCCGCCGCCTGGAAATTTGATGTCCGTGGCTTTGTATTGATCGCCAAAGGCGTGGCGGCCAACAACAATTGGCTTTGTCCAGCCTGGAACAAGACGTGGCACGTTGCGGCAAATGATGGGCTGGCGAAAAATGACGCCGCCAAGAATGTTGCGGATCGTGCCGTTGGGTGAGCGCCACATCTTTTTCAGGCCGAACTCTTCTACCCGGGCCTCGTCAGGCGTGATCGTCGCGCATTTGACGGCGACACCGACCTCTTTGGTCTTTTCGGCGGCATCGATGGTGATCTGATCTTCGGTTCGGTCGCGCTCTTCTATCCCCAAGTCGTAGTAGAGCAGATCGATGTCCAGATAGGGCAGGATGAGCTTTTGCTTGATGAAATCCCACATGATGCGGGTCATTTCGTCGCCATCCATTTCGACGATTGGGTTGTCGACTTTGATTTTGGTCATCGGGGCCGTCCTTTGCCTAAGCATTGCATAGGCGGTTTAGCGTAAAGCCCGTGTGACAGGAAGAACTGTATGCCGTTGTATACCGAATTCAGGCACGGCAGATTGACGCGGTCGCAATGATATAGCTCAGGCGTCGGGTTTTTTGCTCTGCTTTGCCAGTTCTTGTTTGACGTGATCGCGTAAGAACTCGCGCGCGCGCGCCTCGGCCTGGCGCACGCGAACCGATGACAGGAAAGCTTCTTCGGTGGGCGTCGAGCTTGCGCCAAGTACCTTGGCGACTTCCATGATCAACTCGGGATCACCCAGCTTATCGACGACTTTCAGAACGTCGATGGCCAGTTTGTCTCCAAGCTCATCCGCCAGTCCCATGGGGTTTCTCCGAGTTTAGCGCGTGTTTTCCGTCAAACGACGCTTCACGTATTCGGTCACATTACCAATCATCGTGTCCATGTGCGGCTCTTTGAAAAAGTGGTCCGCACCTTCGATTTCTTGATGCGTGATCGTGATGCCTTTTTGCTCATGCAGTTTTTGCACAAGGGAATGCGTGTCTGCCGGAGGGGCAACGCGGTCTGCTGTGCCGTTTATGATCAAACCCGACGATGGGCAGGGCGCCAGAAACGAAAAGTCATACATGTTGGCAGGCGGCGAAACACTGATAAAACCAGTGATTTCCGGGCGACGCATCAAAAGCTGCATGCCGATCCATGCGCCAAATGAGAACCCTGCGACCCAGCAATGTTTGGAATTGTTGTTCATCGATTGCAGGTAGTCGAGAGCGGACGCCGCGTCCGAAAGCTCCCCGATTCCCTGATCGTATTCGCCCTGGCTGCGCCCGACGCCGCGGAAGTTAAACCGCAGAACAGTGAAGCCCATGTTGTAGAAGGCATAGTGCAGATTATAGACGACTTTGTTGTTCATCGTGCCGCCGAATTGCGGATGCGGATGCAAGACGATGGCAATCGGCGCGTCTTTTTCTTTTTGCGGGTGGTAACGACCTTCTAGCCGACCTTCGGGGCCGGGAAAAATAACCTCAGGCATTTATGGTCCTGTTCTTGTCCTTCGGGTGCCGGTCCGCTCTGCGTGCGATTGTTGACAAAATCGCTATGGCATTTTAGAACCGTTCTAAATATCGGGCCAAGCGCTGACGCGCAAGGTCCTCGCGACATAGGCGGAGAACGGGGAAACGTCAATGTTTCCTTGCGGCTGCGTTGCGATGTCAGGGCCAGAGTGGAGCAAACGCGCGTGAAACTTTCAACCAAAGGCCGATATGCCATGGTCGCTCTGTGCGACATCGCATTACAACCCTCAGACCAGCTTGTCACTTTGAGCGATATTGCAGAGCGCCAGCAGATTTCGCTGCCGTATTTGGAACAGCTGTTTGTCAAGCTGCGGCGCGCTGAACTGGTCGTGTCGGTGCGGGGGCCGGGCGGTGGATATCGCTTGTCGCGGAGCCCGTCGGAAATACGCGTCGTAGAGGTTTTGGCTGCGGTCGATGAAACCGTTGATGCGATGCATAAAGGGGCAGGCGCGTCCGGTGCATTGTCAGGGAGCCGCGCGCAATCGCTGACCAACCGGTTGTGGGAGAGCCTGAGCGCTCATGTTTACGTTTTTCTGCACCAAACGCGTTTGTCCGACATTGTGAAAAACGATCTGGCTCCGTGTCCGGCAGTCCCTGGCTTGTTTTCGGTTGTGGATTCAGAATGATGCGGGCTGCATCTCAACCAGAGACATTACCTGTTATCGACCTGCGGTTGCACGCGTGAGGACGTATCTGGATTACAATGCGACGGCCCCTCTGCGGCCAGAAGCGCGTGAGGCTATGGTCTCTGCGATGGGTGTTGTAGGCAATCCATCCTCCGTACATGCCGAAGGACGAGCGGCTTTGGGAATCGTGCAGAAAGCGCGCGCTCAGGTTGCCGAAGCGGTTGGATGCCAAACTGCTGAGGTTGTTTTTACGTCAGGCGCGACTGAAGCAGCCAGCGTTTTGGCGAGCTTTGAGACTGTGCATGTTGAAGCAACGGCACACGATGCGCTGTGGGCACATCATAGACCAGACTCGGAAATGTCTGCGGTGTACGCGATGGGCCTTGCCAATTCTGAGACGGGTGTCATCGGTGATCTGCCTGACCGTACAGAAAATGGCTGGCAAAGCGACGAGTTCACAACCGGTTTGTTGCTTTTGGACGTAACCCAAGCCGTCGGGCGAATCCCCTTTGCATTTTCCTGGAGTGGGGCCGATCTGGCGGTGCTGTCCGCGCACAAACTGGGCGGACCAAAGGGTGTGGGTGCGCTGATCGTGAAACGCGGCTTGGATGTTCCTGCGTTGAGCCTTGGTGGCGGTCAGGAAATGGGCCGTCGGTCCGGCACGGAAAACATCATTGGAATCGCGGGCTTCGGGGCTGCAATTGAAGCTGCGTCTCGCGATCTTGCTGATGGCATCTGGGATCAGGTCGAGAAACTTAGAAATATTCTAGAAATAAGTCTTGAGGCATCTGCAAAGAAGACTATTTTTGTCGGGAAAGATCGCGCGCGTTTGCCGAATACCTCATGTTTCATATCCGAGGGGTGGAAGGGCGAGACACAGGTGATGCAGATGGATCTGTCAGGATTTGCAATCAGCGCAGGTTCGGCATGTTCCAGCGGTAAAGTCCGCGAAAGCCGTGTGTTGCGTGCGATGGGATTTGACGAACGGCAAGCGTCCAGTGCGGTGCGCGTGTCGCTAGGCCCCGAGACGACAGAAGAACAGGTGCTGCGTTTCTCAGAGGCGTGGTTGAACAAAGAAGAGAAGTTCCGCGCCCGCGCGGCGTGATAAAATGGAGAACCCGATGGCAGCGTTGGACCAGACCCAAGTCAAGGAAGGCGTCGATCAGGAGACCGTTGACGCGGTGCGTGAAGTCGGTGGGGCCTACAAGTACGGCTGGGAAACCGACATCGAGATGGAATACGCGCCGAAGGGTCTGACCCCGGACATCGTGCGCTTGATCTCGGAAAAGAATGATGAGCCTGAGTGGATGACCAATTGGCGTCTGGAAGCCTATGAGCGTTGGCTTCAAAAGGAAGAGCCGAACTGGGCCATGGTCGACTATCCCGAGATCGATTTTCAGGATCAGTATTATTATGCGCGTCCGA
>CAYODE010000192.1:0-6931 GCA_964402685.1 uncultured Aestuariivita sp.
ATGACGTCGCTGGTCGACAACATGTATGAGACGGACATCGAGTGCACCTATAACATTTCGGCCGGTGAATCGCTGGGTTTCAACCCGATCACACACGAAGCGTATGTGTCGATCATCGAAGCGCGCAAAGCGAAGTCGAACTGATCTGAATTGATCACGTCTGGGCAGGCCCATTGCGGGCCTGCCCTTTCTCATGAGGTTATTCATGGCCGATATCTCTGCCCCTTCAGAGCCCTTGGACATCCGCGCGCGGTATATGGCGCAAGTGCAGCGGCGCAGGCTTTATACTGGTGTGACGCTGCTGGTTTTTGTGCTGCTGATGGTGACCGGGTTCAACACCGCCGCTTCGCGAAACGGTGGCGGGTTCTGGGATGGGATCGGCAACTTCTTTGACTATCCGTCAGAGTTGGTTTTGGAAGCGATCTCAAAAGCGGACCAGCTTCCAGGCCATTTTCTGACCTATCTGCCAGCCCTGATAGAGACGGTGAACATTGCCGCCGTGGCCACGTTGATCGGTGCGTTGTTCGCGGTTGTGTTTTCGCTTTTGGCCACGCGCGGGCTGGCCAAGTATCCGCGCCTGATTGGTCCCGTACGCCGGATGCTGGATATCCTGCGCGCGGTGCCTGATATCGTGATCGCATTGGTTTTGATCTTCATTTTGGGCGGCGGTCCAATCCCGGCAATGATTGCTATTGCGCTGCATACAGTTGGTGCTTTGGGCAAGTTGTTCTCCGAGGTGAACGAAAACGCCGATCTGAAACCGATCGAGGGGTTGTCCTCGGTCGGGGCCAACTGGTCGCAACGGATGATGCTGGGCGTGGTGCCGCAAGTCGCACCGAACTGGCTGAGCTATGCGCTGTTGCGGTTCGAGATCAACATCCGGGCCTCTGCCATTCTGGGCTTTGTCGGCGCTGGTGGACTTGGCTATGAGCTACGCAACGCGATCAGCTGGGGTCAAGGTCGGTATGACGAGGCGGCTGCGATGTTCATTCTGCTGTTCCTGACCATTGTGATCGTGGATCAGGTGTCTGGCCATTATCGCGAACGCTTGACCCATGGCGCGCCTGTGAAGGGGAAAATGGCATGACCATGACCGCTACTAACGCCAGTGACCTGCGCAGCGAGGCGACCGCCCTTTTCCGCCGTAAGCGACTGGTGGCCTTGGCCGTCCCCCTCGTGATCCTGGCTTATTTGACCTACACGTTTTTTGCGTTTGATGTTCCAGGGTTGATGCAGCGCGCCAGCGCAGAAAACGCCCGTGCGTTGGTCGCGGACACGTACAGCTACAAGACCCATGTGACGCGCGACAATCGCAACGCGGCCGTCTCTGTCGCGATCGAAGGTGAGCGCAAGGGACGCTATCCGGAAGGAACCGCACCGTCGTGGGTTGAGTTGGGCGAGACGACGACCATCGATCTGGGTGACGGCCACGTTGTAACCTTTGGTCCCGAAACCATCACCTATGTCATTCCTGGATACGGAACGGTGCGGGCCACGCCCAGCCGATCCCAAGGCGTAGTGCAGGAGTTCCCTGACGGTGAACTGCCGGAATGGATCAACAGTTCGAAGAACCGCATGGCGATCACGACCGAGGCTGGACGTCTGTCTGTGACCCGCAATCGGTCCGAAGTGTTTCGTTATTTCACCGGGTGGGAGCTGTTCTGGTTCACACTCGACAGCCCCTATCATGGCATGGGCGTGGGCGAGGTTGCCGGACGGGCGATGTCTGGCGAGGCGGCGGACATCTGGGATGATTTCTGGAACAACAACATGTGGCGGCATGCCGATGTTGCCTGGGCGATCTTTGAGACGGTGTTGATGGCATTTCTTGGCACCATGGGGGCAGCCATCGTCGCGTTGCCGCTTGCCTTTCTTGCTGCGCGCAACTTCACCCCGTTGATGTCGATCCGTTTTGCGTTTCGCAGGCTCTTTGACTTTTTGCGCGGCGTGGACGGACTGATCTGGACGATTATTCTGACGCGGGCCTTCGGCCTTGGGCCTTTGACCGGTGCGCTGGCCATCCTCATCACCGACACTGGCTCATTCGGCAAAATGTTCTCGGAGGCGTTGGAAAACGTCGACAAGAAACAGATCGAAGGTGTGCAATCGACAGGGGCCAAACCGATCCAGCGGTATCGGTTCGGGGTCATTCCTCAGATTACGCCCATTCTTTTGAGCCAGGTCTTGTATTTTCTCGAATCCAACACCCGATCTGCGACGGTTATCGGTGCGATCACTGGTGGTGGCATCGGCCTTCTCTTGACCCAAGCCATTATCACCCAGAAGGATTGGGAAGAGGTGACCTACTATATCATCCTAGTGGTGATCATGGTGATCGCGATGGATTACATTTCGGGTTGGTTGCGCCGCAAGCTGATCAAAGGCGATGACGGCGGGCACTAGCCCCTGAAAGAATTGCAATGACCGCCAAGTTGTCGACAGATCCACTTATTCATCCCGATTGTGACATCACGGCCTGCGCGCTGGGCGCCTATACCGAGATTGGGCGCGGTAGCCGGCTGAACCATGTGACGATGGGTGATTACTCTTATTGTGACAGGTACGCCGATATCGCCAACGCGGAGATCGGCAAATTCGCCAATATCGCCAGCTTTGCGCGTATCGGCCCCACAGACCACCCGATGCAATTGGCGTCTCTACATCACTTCCACTATCGTTCCGCCGATTACTGGGATGACGCGGAACATGACCCCGATTTCTTTGCGCATCGTCACTCACGCTTGGCTCATATAGGCCACGATACCTGGATCGGTCACAATGCGATCATCCGGCCTGAGGTAACGATTGGGCATGGCGCTGTGGTGGCTGCCGGCGCATTGGTGACCAAGGACGTCGAACCCTATCAGGTCGTTGTTGGGCTGCCGGCCAAACCGATGAAAGACCGGCTTCCAGAGGCTGTCGCACAACGCCTGATGGATCTGGCCTGGTGGGATTGGGATCATGGGACGTTGCGTGCAAGGCTCGAAGATTTTCGCAAGCTACCGGCCGAGGACTTCCTGGCGAAATACGAGTAATCGTTACGCCCGTCCTCAATCCGGCGTGACGGTGAGCACCACCCGGTCCGAGGCGAAATAGGTGATCCCAAATTCCACCGGCACCTGATCGGGATCAACATTCACCCCTGTCGACCTTAAAAGGGGCGCCCCTTCGCGCAGCTGCAGATGAACGGCCTGTGTTGGGGTTGCGGACACAGCCGTGAGCCGTGTTTCCGCCCGCGTATAATCGGCGACGCCGCAGCGTTCCAAGGCTTGTGTCACCGAACTCACCTTGGTCAAGGCATCTGGCAGTTCTGAGAAGCGATCTGCGGGAAAGATGCTCTGGAACCAAGCAATGGGTTTTCCTTCGGCTAGAGACAACCCTTCGTAGACATGCACCTCGTCCCCCTTGTCGATTTGGAGAGCAGTGGCTTCTTTAAGGTCAGAGGCGCGGGTTTCTAAACGCAGAACGCGCTTTTCCGGCATCTGGCCGGACGCTTTTATGTTCTGATGGAAGCGAACCCGTTTGCTGATTGGATAGGTCGCCCGGTTTTCGGAGATATAGACGCCTGAGCCCCGTCGCGATTGCACCACTCCGCGTTCCCCCATATCGGCCAGGGCGCGGCGCACTGTGTGCCGATTAACATCGAACCGCGCGGATAAGGCGGCTTCGGTTGGCAATTGGTCACCGGGCCCATAATGGCCGGCGGCGATTTCACCTTCCAGGGTCTCTGTTATTGATTTCCAGATCGGTGTGCGGGGCATCTGTCACCAAAGTTTCATCAAAGCATGCTTGTGAAGGGTCCGTGCATGCAGTAAAGATTTGTCTATAAATAGACAAATATAGACAACTTGGCAAGGTGTCTAGATGCTTGATCGCACTTCTTCTGAAATTGACCCAAACGCGGATCGCAAAGCTTGGATGGGCCTCTTGGCGCGGGCTCCGGAGGCGCGGCTTGCCGCGCTTTGCGAGAACATAGACTTTCCCAAAGCGACTTGGCTGCGCCAGCCCGAAATTGGCGGGGTTATGGTGCGCGGTCGCGCCGGTGGGACAGGCGCCGCTTTCAATCTGGGCGAGATGACGGTGACACGTTGTGCCTTGCGGTTGGAAACGGGTGCAGTGGGCCATGCCTATATCCAGGGCCGATCAAAAGCGCACGCAGAACGTGCCGCGCTTGTTGATGCGCTGATGCAAGGTGACGGCGCCGAGGATGTTCGCGCCCAAATCTTGGGTCCTTTGCAGGTAGAAGAGGATCAGCGCCGCACCACTCGTGCTGCGAAAGCAGCGGCAACGAAGGTGGAGTTTTTCACAATGGTTCGGGGGGAAGACTGATGCAGACAGACGCGCTGACAGGCGGGTTCGAAAACGCACCCGTGCAATCGGCCAAGGGCTTTCGGGCCGCGCTTAACGCTCTGTCGCGTCCGGGTCATATTGAGGTGATTGAGGGGGCAGTTGCGCCTGCGCCGGTCTCTGTCGCAGCGGCGACCTTGATGCTGGTCCTGTGCGACGCTGAAACGCCAATCTACTTGGCAGAGGGTTTTGACACCGATGTGTTACGAGAGTGGATTGCCTTTCACATCGGTGCGCCAATCGCCGGGCCAAGCGACGCAGCCTTTGCGTTGGGCCATTGGGCCGATCTGACCCCGCTGAGTCAATTTCCGATCGGTACGCCAGAATATCCTGACCGATCCACGACCTTGATCGTCGAGGTTGAAACACTGCGCCAAGAAGGGTGCCGTCTGACGGGGCCGGGGATCCGGGAGGCCGCGTTTTTGAACCTGCCAGACCCAACTGCGTTTCGCGACAACCGTGTTTTGTTCCCACAGGGATTGGATTTCTTCCTGACCTGCGAAAACCGGCTCGCCGGTGTCCCGCGTAGCACCATTGTGGAGGTGAGCTGATGTATGTTGCTGTCAAAGGAGGCGAACGGGCGATTGACAATGCGCACGCTTGGCTGGCCGAAGAGCGTCGTGGCGATACTGACATTGCAGAATTAAGTCTCGCACAAATCCGCGAACAGCTATCCCTGGCGGTGAACCGTGTCATGGCGGAGGGATCGCTTTACGATCCCGATCTGGCGGCCTTGGCGATCAAGCAATCGCGCGGTGATCTGATCGAGGCGATCTTCCTGATACGGGCCTACCGGACGACCCTTCCGAGGATCGGTCATTCTGTACCGGTCGAGACAGGAACGATGCAATGCGACCGCCGCATCTCGGCCACGTTCAAGGATTTGCCGGGTGGGCAGGTTCTGGGTCCGACATTTGACTACACGCACAGGCTGCTCGATTTCGCGCTGGCCGCCGAAGCGGAAGGCCTGGCTGACGCCGTGGAGACGACTGCGGACGCCGCTCCAAAGCCTAGGGTGACGGAGTTTTTGAACCGGGATGGTTTGATCCAGCCTGAAGAGAGATCTGATGACACGCCTCCGGATATGACCCGTGAACCGATGGAATATCCCGCAAACCGTCCTCTGCGCCTTCAAGCGCTAACCCGTGGGGATGAAGGATTTGTCTTGGGAATGGCCTATTCCACGCAGCGTGGATATGGCCGAAATCACCCCTTTGTCGGCGAATTGCGTGTCGGCACAGTCCCGGTCGAGATGGATATCCCAGAATTGGGCTTTTCAGTTGAGATTGGTGAGGTTCAACTGACCGAATGTGAGACGGTGAACCAGTTCGTCGGCTCAAAGACCGAACCTGCGCAGTTCACGCGCGGTTATGGTCTTGTCTTTGGTCATTCTGAACGCAAGGCGATTTCCATGGCATTGGTCGACCGTGCGCTCCGGTGGGAAGAGTTGGGCGAAGACAATGTTGGCGCGCCCGCGCAGGATGAGGAATTCGTTCTGAGCCATGCCGATAACATTCAGGCCACTGGGTTCCTCGAGCATATCAAGCTGCCGCACTACGTGGATTTCCAGTCCGAACTGGAGCTAATCCGCAAGCTGCGCGCCGAAGCGATGGGCACCCACCGCGAGGCTGCGGAATGAAGGCGGTAATTTTCGATATCGGCGGCGTTCTGGTCGATTGGCAGCCGCATTTGGCGTGGATGGACGAAATCGGTAGCCGGGCCGAGGTGGACGCTTTCATGGCTCGGGTTGGGTTTAAGGACCGAAACGTCCGTGCCGACAACGGTGAGCGGTTTGAGGATCTGGCAGAGGAACTGAGCGATCCGGACGATGCACGGCTCTTGCGTGCTTATGTTCCGAACTATCAGCGAACGGTTCAAAATCGGATCGAAGCGAGTTGGGATATCCTTGATCAGCTGAAACAGAACGACACTCCCGTTCACGCAATCACCAACTGGTCGGCAGAAACCTGGCCTGAAGGCATCAAAGCACAGCCGCGTTTGGGCGAGGTGTTCGGTGTCACGGTCGTCTCGGGTCAGGAAGGGATTATGAAACCTGACGCCCGTATTTTCCAAATATTATGCGAGCGGGCCGGGATCGTACCAGAAGACGCCATCTTCATTGACGACGGGCCACACAACGTCGAAGGCGCTCGCGCTGTTGGTATGGACGGCATTCACTTCACGTCGCCGGAGGCTTTGTCCGAGGCATTGAAAACCAGAGGTGTCCTATGACGGACTACAATTTTGCTTATCTGGACGAGCAGACCAAACGCATGATCCGCCGGGCGATCCTGAAAGGCGTAGCCATCCCGGGATATCAGGTGCCTTTTGCCAGCCGTGAGATGCCGATGCCCTATGGCTGGGGTACGGGTGGCGTACAGGTGACGGCGGCTTGCCTGACACCTGATGACACTCTGAAAGTGATTGACCAGGGTGCGGATGACACCACCAACGCGGTGTCGATCCGCAAATTCTTTGAAAACACCGCGCAGGTTGCCACGTCCGAGCACACCGAAGAAGCGAGTGTCATCCAGACCCGCCACCGGATCCCTGAAGACGCCCTGCGCGAAGATCAGATCCTGGT
>CAYODE010000193.1:0-6923 GCA_964402685.1 uncultured Aestuariivita sp.
TCGCAACAACGGCCAGACATGCGTTTGCGCCAATCGGATCTATGTGCAAGCCGGCGTGTATGACGCGTTTGCGGCAAAGCTGAAAACAGCGGTCGAGAACCTGAATGTGGGCGATGGTTTGGCCGAAGGGGTCACAACTGGCCCACTTATCAATCACGATGCCATCGAGAAGGTCCTGGAACACTTGGGCGACGTCACCGACAAAGGCGGCGCTGTGCTGACCGGCGGGAAGGCCCACGGGTTGGGTGGCAATTTCTTTGAACCCACCGTTGTCACAGGCGTGACCCAAGACATGAAAGTCGCGCAGGAAGAAACCTTTGGCCCGCTTGCCCCGCTCTTCAAATTCGAAGACGAGGATGAGGTGATCGCCATGGCCAATGACACGATCTTCGGATTGGCCGCCTATTTCTATGCCAAAGACCTGAGCCGCGTTTACAAAGTCTCTGAGGCTTTGGAATACGGTATCGTTGGGGTGAACACTGGAATTATCTCGACTGAGGTTGCGCCTTTTGGCGGGGTCAAACAGTCTGGTCTAGGTCGCGAAGGCAGCCACCACGGCATCGAAGACTATCTCGAGATGAAATATGTCTGCCTGTCGGTCTAAGACGTTTTATCGAAAGCGGGCCTCTGCCATGTCCCGCAGCGTCTCCGGCATCCGAGTGTCCAACTCGGTTGCCGCCTCGGATCCGAAGATGTTGCGCAGCGTGGGGCCGGAGATTGCATAGTAGTTGATGGCCCCGATCATCACATAAATCTCCGCCAGTGCCCGGGCTGCGCTCATATCGGGCTTAGCGGCCTGCGCCATGTCCACCAATCGCTGCAGAAATCCCTGCAAGAACCACTGCTGCGCCTTGTCCGCACGCTGTTCGTTGTCCAAGAGTTCCCGGGCGATCAGTGCCAAGTCGTCTTTTTGACCCATGGAATAGGTGTAGAAAGCTTCGAAAACGGCAACGATGTCGGTTTCATCGCCCAGTGCATCCTCAAAGCGCCGAGCGATGCGGGACAAGACTGCCGAGTAAAGCTTTTCCTTACTCCCAAAATGATGAAGCAGCGCCTGCTTGGTGATGCCCAGTTCGTCCGCCACTGCAGAAATCGACACCCCATAAAACCCACGCGCCGCAAACAAGGGCGTGGCAGCGGCAATCAGTCGATCGGCGGTATCGGGTTCAGGACGTCGGGTCATCTCACAAGACACTTGACGGCTTACCGGTCGGTAAGTCAAGTTACTTACCGATTGGTAAGGAGGAAGCCATGGATCGCGCAACCGAACTTTCCCTGCTGGATGAACTGGCAGGATTGAAGACGACAGGCACCGCATTTCTGGATGAAGGCGTCACCTATTCCGACGTACGAGATTACACCAGTCAGGCCCGATTTGATCTGGAGCGTGAGCGCCTGTTCCGCCAGAAACCACTCGCCGCAGCCCATGCATCAGAGCTGGCAGAGCCCGGAGACTTTATCACCCGCGATCTGTTCGGCAGCCCCGCGTTAATCACGCGGGACAAGGGCGGAGAGGTCCATGCGTTCCTAAATGTTTGCCGCCACCGAGGGGCCCGTCTTGTGGATGAGCCGTCAGGATGCAAACACGCTTTTTCCTGCCCCTATCACGCCTGGACATACTCCAATCGAGGAGAACTGCGCGGCATCCCGCATCAGAAACAAGGTTTCCCGGATATCGATAAATCCGCGCATGGTTTAATGCCTCTCACATGCGCCGAACGGTTTGGCCTGATCTGGGTGATCGCCGATCCCTCCAGCAAAACGAACATCCAGGACTGGTTGGATCCTTTGGCCGAAGATCTGGACTGGATCGGCATGGACAAGATGAAGATCCAGGCGGAAGACACACTCACAATCCACGCCAATTGGAAAATCCTCGTCGAAGGCGGGATCGAGGCCTATCACTTCAAGGTCGCCCATCGCGATACCATCGGCCCCTATTTTGAGGACAACCTGTCCAGCTACGCGCAGATGGGGCAACACCTGCGGTCGGTCCTGCCGCGCAGCCACTTTGCCGACACGCCGCGAGATCAGTGGGACATTCGCCAACACGCCAATCTGCTGTATACAGCCACCCCGACCTCGCAGTTTTTGGTCCAACAGGATCACGTCGCATGGATCAGTGCCTGGCCCGTCAGCCCGTCCGAAACCCGGTTGCGTTTGGCGACAGTGGGCCCGGATGAAACACCGTTGTCAGATGATCCGGCAAAACACTGGGCGCAAAATCACCGGATCACGGTGACAACCCTGACCGAGGATTTTGAGATCGGCGAAGGAATCCAAGCAGGGCTCGCTTCCGGGGCCAATGATCAGCTGACATTCGGCAGATACGAAGGTGCCTTGGACGCGTTTGCACAGATCGTCGCTTCGGAAATCGAAGATTGACGGAGGCGGTTGGCCCCCCTAGCGTCTGCATAGTTGAATTAGGAAAGAGAGCCATGACCCTCGTCGTCGTCACACGAAACAGGCGCGCTGAACGCTGAAATCCAGCTGTTCATTCTTTCCTGCCGCGCCCTCAAGTCCACTTGGGGGCGTTTTCTTTTGGACTTTGCCATGACACGCCCACCCCGCCTGATAACCCTGATCCTGATGACAGCCGCCACCACGCTGTCCTTGAATATGTTCCTACCGTCACTTCCCGCGATTGCCGACGATTTTGGCGTTCCCTACGGCACGGTCACCCTCGCCATTGGCGGGTATCTAGCCATGACCGCGGTTTTGGCCTTGGTCATCGGTCCAATCTCAGACCGGATTGGAAGAAGGCCCACTGCCATTCTGTCGGTGATCTTGTTTCTCTTGGCCTCACTAGGATGCGTTACTGCACAGAGCTGGACTGTCTTCTTGATATGCCGATTGGGACAAGGGGTGATGGTGTCAGGGTACATCCTGGCCAGCGCGGTGGTGCGCGATACGCGGGATCACACAGCGGCGGCAAGTTTGTTGGGATACATCGCAGGAGCAATGGCAATCGCTCCGCTTTTGGGCCCGATGCTTGGAGGCGTGCTGCAAGACACGTTCGGATGGCGTGCGAATTTCATCCTGTATGCCGGGCTGGGCGCGTTGCTGCTGATTGCCATACTGATCGATCTGTCCGAGACGCGGCAGATCAGTGCAACCAGCGCCTCCGGTCCCGGCCCGCTTTTGCGCGCCCCCGGCTTTTGGGCCTATGCACTGACAGTCGCGCTGTCTACCTGCGCCTTCTATGGCTTCCTTGCAGGCGCGCCGATCGTGGCGGCGCAAACCTATGGCTTGTCCGGCACCAGCCTAGGCATCGGCCTTGGCAGCATAACCGCTGGTTTCATGACCGGCAGCTTTGCCGGCGCGCGATTGTCAAAACGGTTTGGCCCGGATCCCGTTATGGTGGCGGGGCGGCTTGTTGCCCTGATCGGATTAAGCATTGGAGTGTTGGCAATTGGATACCTACCTGATGCCGCAATAACACTTTTTGCGTTCACGATCTTTATCGGTTTGGGCAATGGCCTGACGACGCCCACGGCAAATGCCGGAGCGCTCAGCGTCATCCCGGACCTCGCGGGGTCCGCCGCAGGTGTGACCGGAGCGTTGACAGTCGGTCTGGGTGCCATAGCTACGACTGCGGTTGGCTGGGCAATGACACTGGTAAACACCCCTTCTGCTCTGCTTGCGGTATTGCTCGCAATCAAACTGGCAAGCCTGATGTCCGCACTTGCCGCACGGCGGACCACAAAAAGCTGAAAACCCGTACGATCAAAGAAAAACGGCCCGAAACAAATGCTTCGAGCCGTCTTCGAATACCGATAGGATGTTCTTAGTTCACGGTGCCTTCGATTGCTTTCGAACCGCCGGCAATTTCGATCCGGCGCGGTTTCAGCGCTTCGGGCACTTCGCGCTTCAGATCGATATGCAGCATGCCATCTTCATGCGCCGCGCCGGTGACATGCACATGATCGGCCAGTTGGAACTTCCGTTCGAAGGCGCGGGTGGCGATACCGCGGTGCAGGAAGGTGCGCTCACCTTCTTCCTCGGCTTTCCGACCACTTACGACCAGGCTTTGCTCACGCACTTCGACATTTAGTTCGGCATCGGAAAAGCCAGCAACGGCGATCGAAATGCGATAGGCATCATCAGCGGTTTTTTCGATATTGTATGGGGGGTAGCTGGACTGGCTGACGTCATTCGTCAGGACCCGGTCCATCAAATCAGCAATTTGGTCAAAACCAACGGTTGCACGATACAGTGGTGCAAGATCAAACGTTCTCATCGTCTTTATCCTCATCTCTTGAGCGATTGACTATATGGTGCCCTCCTTGACGGACGGGCGTTGTGTTGCGCGGAACCCGTTAGTGGCATTCCGCAGCACAGAACGTGGGAACTGGCTGATCTGGTTTCAAGACCCGCTGGGTCGAATGAATTTCGCTCCGGACGTGGTTCGCCCGGTACCGGTGCCCAAACGTCGGATTGTCGCCGTGCCAGGGCGTACGCCCTGACGGCGCAAATCGGATTTCAGAGACGCAACAATGTCGGGGAGTGCCATCCCGAACGAGGCTCTTTTGCCGTCCACTGTGCCCCCGCCTGAGATCACCGAAACAATTCGCCCGCGATCCCCATGCATGACAAAGACAGGCGCACCGGAGGAGCCGAAAGTGACATTGCAATCAAAGGCCATGATGGGCTGGCTTTCGGCGACAATCCTACAGTCACGTTGACGTGACGGCGCCTTGGCGCGGCCCCGGCCGTATGATGTCACACTGATCCTCGTTCCCCTCACAGACCCTTGGTGAAGCACGAACGGGTTTGCATCTGCCGTTGTGATAGGTTGGTTCAACTGCAGTAGCGCGACATCATTCGCAACGTTCTCTAACGCCATGCCATCACGCGGATCATAACTGTCCGGAACGGCAATCGCGGCAACGGTCCGTTCCGCGATAGCAACACCATCGCGCAAGCCTGCGCGAAACGTCAGTTCGGACGCATCCCTCAGCCGGCCATTGTCATAAACGCAGTGCGCGGCGGTCAGGACCTGGTTCGCCGCAATCAAGGTCGCGGTGCAAAACCCGCCCTCGGCTGTGTCCAGGCGACCGACTGCCTCCCACCCTAGCAGATCATCGCGATCTGTCAGTCGGCGCAAGCCATCGGATTGAGCGATGGCAGCTTCCGCGCCTATCAGGGATGCGAAGGCAAAAAGAAGGGCACGCAACCTCATGGTTTTACAAACTTCGCGCTGGTGTTGCCACGCTGGCCGTTCACAATGATGCGGTTCGAGCGCGGGGCAGAGTCTTGATTGAACCCGCCACCATTGGCCAGGTCGGCTCTTAACAACGCCAGCGGCTCCTGCAGAGATGTTCCAAGGGATACCTGCTGTCCCTGAACTTCCGCCTTGGCAGACACAACGGACACAATGCGCGGCGTGTCACCTTCGAATGAAAAGACTGGCGCGCCGGACGATCCAAAATCGACGTTACAGGACATCACCAGCATCCCGGATTGCCGGGCCATCACGGCACATATCTCTTGCAGGGACGGTGCTTCTGACCGGTCATGGGCATAAGACACCACACCGATCTTGTCGCCTTTACGGGGGCGCTGCGCCGTTTCAAACGGCATCACGGTCGTGTTGCGAATGGGGCGCTGCAACTCAAGAAGCGCCACATCGAATTTGACCCCATGGTCAGTGACCGATCCATCATAAACGTAGTCGGGATGAATTACGGCGCGCCGAACCTCGCGATAGGCCGATGCGCGTCCGTGACGCCAACCAGCCATGAACTGGATGCTCTCAGGGTCGACCCGAGATTTAGTACGCTTGTCAAAGAGGCAATGCGCAGCGGTCAGCACCAGGTCAGAAGCAATCAATGCACCAGTGCAAAACCCTTTACCATCAATGTCCAGACGGCCTACGGCATCCCATCCGCGGCCAGCATCGCTAGTTTCCAGGCTTTCCAGGCGTGAGCTTTGCGCCGACGCCGCCCCTGCCATCATCAGGCAGGTCAGTGCCAAAACCCAGTGTCGTATTGCCATGAATGCCTCCGCTTTTCCCGCGGAAGTAGCAACAGGCTTGGGCGAAAATGCGGCGGTGCTTGGGCTATCGCAAGATCGGAATCTCAGGGGCGCGTTTGCCGGGTGCTGTCATTGCCGGGGGCTGATGCCCACCAGTCGCCCAATCCAACAGCTCTACTGTGTGAACGATAGGAACGTCGGTGCCTGATCCGATCTGCATCATGCAGCCAATGTTTCCTGCAGCGATGACGTCCGGCCTTTTGGCTTCGAGCGTATCAACTTTGCGCTTTTTCAATTGCTTAGAAATCTCAGGTTGCATCAGGTTGTACGTCCCCGCGCTGCCACAGCACAGATGACTGTCGCGGGGTTCCACAACCTTGAAACCTGCTTTTTTCAGCAAATCCTTGGGGTAGGTTTTGATCTGCTGGCCATGCTGCAACGAGCAAGCCGCGTGATAAGCAATGGTCAGGCCTTTGTCGTCACCTTCGGGGAGGTCGAGTTTCATCAGCACTTCGCTGACATCCATCGCGATGGCCGAGACACGCTCGGCATCTTTCGCCAATGCCTCATTGCGAAACATGTGCCCATAGTCTTTGACCGTTGTGCCGCATCCGCTTGTATTGATGACAATGGCGTCCAAGCCTTCCCCGTCCATCTCTTTCGCCCAAGCTGCGATGTTCTTGGCTGCGGTGGCGTGGCTTTCGGATGTTTTGCCCATATGATGGGTCAACGCCCCACAACAGCCAGCCCCTTCGGCCACGACAACCTCGCAGCCCAGACGGGTCAGCAAGCGGATCGTGGCGTCGTTTATGTCGGTGTTCAGCGCCTTTTGCGCGCACCCGGTCATCAGCGCGACCCGCATCTTCTTTTGTGTCTGCGGCGCGAAGGACTGCGGATCATCGTTGCGGCTGACCGGTGGAATGGTTTTGGGTGCCATTTCCAGCATC
>CAYODE010000194.1:0-6885 GCA_964402685.1 uncultured Aestuariivita sp.
GAGGCAACGAGCTTCACAGTCACCTTACAGCGCGGGTTGATCTGCTTCAGGTCATAGATCAGCTGCGCCAAATCCTCGATCGAATAGATGTCATGGTGAGGAGGCGGTGAAATCAGCGTCACACCTTTGGTGGAGTGCCGCAGCCGCGCAATAAGGTCAGTCACCTTCATCCCCGGCAACTGGCCACCCTCGCCTGGCTTAGCGCCTTGCGCCACTTTGATCTCAAGCTCTTCACAATGGTTCAGATATTCCGCCGTCACACCGAACCGGCCAGAGGCACCCTGTTCGGCTCCGGCACGAAATGCGCCGGATCTTCGCCACCTTCCCCGCTGTCGGACTTCGCGCCAATCCGGTTCATAGCCACGTTCAAGGTCTTGTGCGCTTCCGGAGACAGCGCACCCAAAGACATTCCCGGCGTCACAAACCGCTTGCGAATAGCCGTGATGCTTTCCACTTCCTCCAGTGGAATGGGCTTGCCCAGTGGTTTGATGTCCAGCAGATCACGCAGATGGATCGGCGGGTTGCTGGCCATCTTGGCCGAATACTGTTTCCAGATTTCGTAGGACGCCCGCGAACATGCCGTTTGCATCAAGTGCATCGATGTGGCTTCCCACGCATGGGTTTCGCCAGATTTGCGTGACTTGTAGAAACCGCCAATGGGCAGCACATCGAGGCCACTGTTCCAACCTTTGGCGTGGATCTCTTCTGCCTTGCGCTGAATACCAGTGATGCCAATGCCCGAAATACGGCTGGTCATACCGGGGAAGTACTCTGCAACCATTGCACGGCTCAGGCCCACGGCTTCGAAATTCAGACCACCTCGATAAGAGGAAATCACCGAAATCCCCATCTTGGCCATGATCTTCAAAAGGCCCTGGTCAATCGCCTCGCGGTAGCGGGCGACCGCTTCGGTCAGGGACACGTCCAACAAGCCACGCTCAATTCGATCCGCCAAACAGTCTTCGGCCAGATACGCATTCACGACCGTCGCGCCACAGCCGATCAGGACGGCAAAATAATGCGGATCGATGCATTCTGCGGACCGGACGTTCAACGAACAGAATGTCCGCAGACCTTTGCGGGTCAAATGGCTGTGCACCGCCGACGTTGCCAGGATCATGGGCATGGCGATCCGGTCGGCACTCGCATGTTGATCCGTCAGAACGATGTGGCCTGCGCCAGAGCGAACCGCATCTTCTGCTTCAGAGCGGATGCGTTGCAGCTCAGACCGCAGCGCGTCGTCCCCGGGTTGGAACGTACAATCAATCTCAACCATCGGGGATCCGAAGGCTTCGACCAGTTTGTCCCATTGTGCATTGCCCACAAACGGGCTGTTCACAACGATGATCTCGGTCTGAGAACTGTCTTCGTCCAGCACGTTTTTGAGATTGCCAAACCGGGTCTTCAAGCTCATCACCCGATATTCGCGCAAACTGTCGATGGGTGGGTTGGTGACTTGGCTGAAGTTCTGGCGGAAGAAATGGCTAAGCGGCCGATACATCTTGGATAGGACAGCCGACGGTGTGTCATCGCCCATCGACGCCAAAGACTCCTTGGCGTCCTCTGCCATCGGGGCCAGGATTTGTTCGAGCTCTTCGATTGTGTAGCCGGCCGCGATCTGCCGTTTGCGCAGATCTTCCCCAACAAATATGGGTTTCTCGTCGACACTCGACAGCGCGTCGTCCATGTCGTTGATCTTTTCGACCCAATCGCCAAAGGGCTGTGCTGCGGCCAGCTTGTCTTTGATTTCTGTGTCGTGGAACAAGCCGCCTTTTTCCATGTCGACAGCAATCATTTGACCCGGGCCCAGCGCGCCCTTTTCACGCACGACGCCTTCGTCCACTGGCACCATGCCGGCTTCGGACCCGGCGATCAGAAGCCCGTCACCGGTCACCACATAGCGCATCGGGCGTAGTCCGTTCCGGTCGAGACCTGCACAGACCCAGCGTCCGTCCGTCATGGCCAAGGCGGCAGGTCCATCCCACGGTTCCATTACCGAGTTGCAGTAGGAATACATGTCCCGCCATGCCTGAGGCAGTTCAACCGCTTGCTTGGACCAGCTTTCGGGAACCAGCATCGTTTTCGCCATCGGAGCGTTCCGACCCGCGCGCACCAAAACCTCAAACACTGCGTCCAAAGCGGCTGAATCCGACGAACCGCCCGGGATGATGGGTTTGATGTCCTCCGCCATATCGCCGAAGGTGCCTGACGCCATGCGGATCTCATGGCTTTTCATCCAATTGATGTTGCCCTTCAGCGTGTTGATTTCACCGTTATGCGCCAGCATGCGGAACGGCTGCGCCAACCACCATTGAGGGAAGGTGTTGGTCGAGTAACGCTGGTGATAAATGGCAAAGGCACTTTCGAACCGTTCATCCATCAAATCGGGATAGAATTCGCCAACTTGTTCGGCGAGCATCATACCTTTGTAGATGATCGACCGGCAGGACAGCGACGCGATATAAAGGCCGGTCACTCCGGCCGCAGCAGCGGCTTTTTCGATCCGGCGGCGAATAACGTAAAGCTCGCGTTCGAACTCTTCTTCACCGATGCCTTTCGAGTTAGAGATCAGGATTTGTTCGATCTCAGGGCGGGTCGCATTCGCTTTTTCACCCAATACGTCGATGTTCACTGGGACGTGCCGCCAGCCATAGATGTAGTGACCCATGCGCAGGACTTCGGTTTCAACAATAGTCCGGCAGGTTTCTTGCGCGCCGAAATCAGTCCGCGGCAGGAACACCTGACCAACCGCAATGAGGCGCTCTTTTTTGGGTTTGTGGCCTGTGCGTTCTATCTGGTCATAGAAAAAAGGAACAGGAATTTGGACGTGTATGCCCGCACCATCCCCGGTCTTCCCATCGGCATCAACAGCACCGCGGTGCCAGATCGCTTTGAGCGCTTGGATCCCGTTCTCCACCACCTTTCGGCTTTTCTTTCCATTAAGGGAGACCACGAGTCCCACACCGCAAGAGGAGTGCTCTTCCTCTTCCGAATACAGACCGTTTTCAGCCATCCATTTGCGCTTGGCTTCTTCTTCGGCGGCCCAATTGGCGTCATATTGCGTCATTGCTGATCTCCTTATTGAGCGCGCGGATTATTCTGCTGCGATAGCGGTGGACAGGCCAAGGTCGGCCAGGATCGCTTCGGCGCAATCGCGACCATCCCGAATGGCCCAAACCACCAGTGATGCGCCACGAACGATGTCACCAACGGCATAGACGCCGTCCAAAGCTGTCTTACCTGTCGTGAATTCGGCTTTGATCGTGCCCCAGCGGGTCACTGCAAGATCTGGTTCGCCAAACATTTGGGGCAGGTCTTCGGGTTCGAAGCCCAGCGCTTTGATCACCAGATCGGCGTCTTCGACATAGTCAGATCCTTCGATCAACTCAGGCGCCTGGCGGCCCGTCGCGTCCGGTGCACCAAGGCGCATCTTTTGGACCTTTACGCCGGTTACTTTCGCCGAGCCTTCGGACGCGTCCGCCAAATCTGTGACAAACCCGTTTGGTGCGGTCAGCCATTCAAAAATCACGCCTTCTTCCTCTGCATTGGCGACTTCGCGTTGTGACCCAGGCATGTTTGCGCGATCCCGCCGATACAGGCATTTTACGCTTTCCGCACCTTGGCGGATTGCCGTGCGAACACAGTCCATTGCGGTGTCGCCTCCGCCAATCACAACGACACGCTTGCCGTGGGCATTCAAACGACCACTGTCAAATTCGGCCACCTCGTCGCCGAAGCTTTTGCGGTTCGACGCAGTCAGATATTCAATCGCTTTTTCGACACCAGCGGCATCAGATCCATGCAGGTCGAGGTCGCGCGATTTATAAACACCCGTGGCAATGATGACTGCGTCATGATCAGCGCGGATTGTCGCGAACACATTGGTGTCCACATCGCAGTTCAGCTCGAACACAACGCCACCTTGCTCCAACTGTTCCATCCGGCGCATGACGACATCTTTCTCAAGCTTGAAGCCCGGAATGCCATACGTCATCAAACCACCGCCACGATCATAACGGTCATAAACCGTGACTTGGACACCAGCACGGCGCAAAAGCTCGGCCGCAGCCAATCCACCGGGACCTGCGCCGATAATGCCGACGCTTTCAGTGCGCTCCTGGACTGGCGCGACAGGCTGCACCCAGCCTTGTTCCCACGCTGTGTCCGTAATGTATTTTTCAACGGACCCGATGGTGACCGTGCCATGCCCGGATTGTTCAATGACGCAATTGCCTTCGCACAAACGGTCCTGCGGACAAATCCGACCGCAGATCTCCGGGAATGTGTTGGTTGCTTGGCTGACCTCATACGCTTCTTTCAGGCGTCCCTCGGCCGTCAAGCGAAGCCAATCCGGGATGTTATTGTGCAATGGGCAATGTGACTGGCAATACGGAACGCCGCATTGACTGCATCGCGCCGATTGTTCTTTGGCCTTCGCGTCCGCATATTCCGCGTAGATCTCGTGGAAGTCCTCCTTGCGCGCATCTGCTTCCCGCTTCACGGGCATGTCACGTTCAATCGTCACAAACTTAAGCATCGGTTGCTTGGCCACGGGCTGACTCCCAATTCAAAGAAAACTCGCGCAGGTTGCGCGTTGCGGTTGTTTAGAGGAAGTCTGCGAGATATAAAAGTCAATATTATTGACCTATAATGCAGTTTGTTGCCGATATTTTCTCGATGTTTCGCTGCGTCGCAGTAATTTTAGGTCAAATACCGGACCTAAATACTGTCTTTTCATTCGAAACCGGGCACTTATACCAAACGTGTACGAACACTCTGACGGCGATTCGACACGCACATGCCCTTGTTTCAGTTGATCCTCATCGCCGTTATACAGGGCGTGACAGAATTTCTGCCTGTCTCATCCTCGGGTCATTTGATTCTATTGCCCAATCTGACGGGTATGGATGATCAGGGAAATGTCATTGATGTGGCTGTCCATGTAGGAACCCTCGGCGCGGTAATACTGTTCTTCTGGGGTGACGTCAAAATAGCGTTGGCTGGCACAGGTCGATTAATTCAAGGAAAGATCGACACCCCCGGTGCGTTTCTTGCCCTGTGCTTGGCTATTGCAACTGTCCCTGTTGTTCTGCTGGGGCTCGTTTTGCACCTGACTGGTCTTGGTGACGCGATGCGGTCCATAGCTGTGATCGGCTGGGCTATGCTTATCTTCGGATTTTACTTGTACTGGGCAGACCAAAACGGGGTTCAAGACAGGACATACGATCGTTGGAGCATCAAACATGCGGCAATCATGGGTCTCTGGCAGGCGGTCGCATTAATCCCCGGCACATCACGATCCGGCATAACGATCAGCGCCGCCCGTCAGCTGGGCTATGCCCGACACGATGCCGCCAAGTTGGCGATGCTGATGTCGATCCCGACCATTTTGGCGTCAGGCGTCGTGCTCGGAGCAGATGTCGCTCTGACCGGCAATCTCGGAATGGCGCGTGACGGCGCTATTGCTGCGGCGTTCGCGTTTGTCGCCGCACTTCTGGCGCTGGGGATCATGATGCGTCTACTGCAGACGGTCAGTTTCACACCTTATGTCATCTATCGCGTCGTGCTGGGCCTAATCCTGCTGGTGATCGCCTACACGTAGTTAAGCGCGAAGATTCTTTGCGCTTTCTTTGATCGCGTCATACTGGCCCGACGGACGGAACCGCCACAGGTATTCGGGCAGGACAGCTTCCAATGCCGTCGGCTGAATTCCCAGTGTTTCGAAATTCTTGACGCCGTCGGACACCACGTTGTCCTTCGACAGATTCCGCACCTGATCCAATGTAACCTGCGCAGGCACCAAACCTAGCGATACGCGATTCACGACATCAAAGAACCCGCCCATGATACGCGCAATCCAGAACGGAATATTGATCACGGCGCGCCGGCGTCGAATAACTGTAAGCATCTCGCCCATCAATTCGCGGAACGTGTTCACATCAGGTCCACCCAACTCATAGATGCCGCCCTCTGCGCGCCCCAACACACCTATGACCGCCGCCTGTGCAACATCGTCCACATAAACCGGCTGGAACTTCGTTTCCGCCCCAACAACGGGCAAGATTGGGCCAAGTCGTGACATCGATGCAAAGCGGTTGAAAAACTGGTCTTCGGGTCCGAAGACAATCGATGGCCGCAAAATCATTGCACTGGGCATATGTTCCAAAACAGCCGCTTCGCCTGCAGCCTTTGTGCGTGAATATACGCTTTGAGATCCGGCATCGGCTCCGATGGCGGACACGTGAACCATCTTCGCAATCCCGTGCTCTGCCGCCAGCCGTGCGATCCGTCCCGGAGCCTCGGCCTGAATAGCGTCAAATGTGTTCTTTCCGCGTGGTGCAAGGATGCCTACACAATTCACAACAGCGTCAGCGCCATTCATGACGGCCGCCACAGACGCGTCATCTCTGATGTTGCAGAACACCGGCTCTACCTGACCAACGACGCCATATGGCTTTACAAAAATGGCCTCGTTGGGATTACGCACCGCGACACGCACGCGCCACCCCTCTTTGGCCATGCGACGGGCAATGTACCTGCCGACAAACCCCGAGCCCCCATAAATCGTGACCAGTTGTGACATTCCCAAACCCTCGGCGTTATCCTGTGTCGTCTAGTGGTCTAGCGGTGCATTGTTTATGGAACAAGGCGCAAAAACGCCGCTATGCCTACACATTTGATGCGGCGCGGCGCTTAGAAATCCATCTGAACACCTGAACGCGCGGTCGGGCTTCCTTTGTAGCCCGAAGATGTCAGTATATCGCCGGTGGGAGAGTCATAAGAATCCATTTGACACCTTTTGGTGGGAGGCTTAAACGCACGGCTCACGACACCGGCCCAGGTGGCGGAATTGGTAGACGCGCTAGCTTCAGGTGCTAGTGTCCG
>CAYODE010000195.1:0-6824 GCA_964402685.1 uncultured Aestuariivita sp.
CAAGGAAAAGGCGATCAATGCTCTGAAACCGATGAACTGCCCCTGTCACGTTCAGGTCTTCAACCAGGGCCTCAAATCCTATCGCGATCTGCCGTTGCGACTGGCCGAGTTCGGATCGTGCTCGCGCTATGAACCCTCCGGTGCTTTGCATGGCATCATGCGGGTCCGCGGCTTCACCCAAGACGATGCCCATATCTTCTGCACCGAAGATCAGATCGAAGCGGAATGCGCCCGGTTCATCAACTTCCTTGCGGATATCTATAAGGATTTGGGTTTCGAAAACTTCGAGATTAAATTCGCGACCCGTCCCGAACAACGTGTCGGCAGCGATGAAAGCTGGGATCACGTAGAAGGCGCGCTTGAGGCTGCGATCAAAGCAACGGGGCGCGACTTTACATTAGAACCCGGTGATGGCGCATTCTACGGCCCGAAGCTCGATTTCTATCTTACTGATGCGATCGGCCGCGTCTGGCAATGCGGCACTTTCCAGGTGGACCCGAACCTGCCCGAACGACTGGGCGCGACGTACATCGCGGCGGATGGGTCCAAACAGCGGCCGTACATGTTACACCGCGCGTGTCTGGGATCCTTCGAACGCTTTATTGGCATCCTGATCGAGGAACATGCGGGCAAGCTTCCCTTTTGGCTGGCGCCGCGCCAGGTGGTCGTCGCCTCCATCGTCTCTGAGGCGGATGACTATGTGAAGGAGGTCGTCGCACAGCTTACTGCCGCAGGTGTTCGCGCCGAGGCAGACATCCGCAACGAAAAGATCAATTATAAGGTCCGCGAGCACTCAGTTGGCAAAGTCCCGGTCATTCTGGCCATCGGTCACCGTGAAGTCGATGATCGTACCGTCACCGTGCGTCGCCTTGGTGAGAAACAGACCAAGGTCGAGACGCTCGAGGCTGTAACAAAAGCGCTTGGGGTCGAGGCAACGCCCCCAGACCTGCTGTAACATTTTACGAAAATCGGCGGAAAAACGGACCCTCTTATGGGGGTCCGTTTGTAACATTTCCATCACGCCCGCATTGTTTTCAATAACTTACACGATTTCACACCGTCACACGGCCTGACGCGGACGTGAGACACAGGCTCGTGAATTCACATCGTCACCCCGGACCACTTAGGTTGAGGGCGTCAATCAGTGACACACACATATCAACCCAAGGGGATTATGACGATGTCCAACACCATGAAAACTCTCGCCGTTGCCGGTGCTGTCGCCGCTGCTCTGGCCAGCCAAGTGTCTACCGCAAACGCACAAGCCAAAGAAAAATGCTACGGCGTTAGCCTCGCTGGTCAAAATGACTGCGCTGCAGGCCCCGGCACAACATGCGCCGGCACTTCGACCGTGGATTACCAAGGCAACGCCTGGACCTTGGTTGATGCTGGCACCTGTGCAAGCATCGAGCTGCCCGCATTGGCAGACGGCACAGCGCGTCAGGGTTCGCTGGAAGAGCTGAACCGCGACCTGCCCAGCTAAGATCCCCTCGCGCGCTCCGGTCCCTCGGCCCGGGCGCGCGACCGGGTGGCACTTGCCGTGCCACCCGACCCAATGAGACTATTGAAAAGACTGATCCATGCTTGATGCTTCGCCCAAGTACGACCGCCTGCCCGTCGCCCCGGGCGTAGGATACAAGCCGCAACACTTCTCCGACATTATGGCAAATGCCGGACCGGTGGAGTGGTTGGAAGTCCACGCGGAAAACTACATGGGCGATGGGGGCAGGCCATTAGCCCAACTGCGCGCCTTGTCTGAACGGTTTGCGATTTCTGTTCACGGTGTCGGATTATCGATCGGAGGCGCCGATCCTCTCGACCCCGAACATTTGGCCCGTTTGAAAAAACTCGTTGAATGGCTTCATCCGGCGTCTTTTTCCGAGCACCTCGCCTGGTCGACACACGGGGCCGAATTTCTCAACGATCTGTTACCTCTGCCCTATACAAATGACACTCTCACCCGTGTCGCAAGTCACATAGATCAGGTGCAGGAGACCCTAGGCCGTCAGATGCTGCTGGAAAATCCATCGAGCTATCTGGCTTTCGCCGAAAGCACCTGGAGCGAAACTGATTTCCTCGCCGAAATCAGCCGGCGAACAGGTTGCGGTCTCCTCCTTGATGTGAACAACGTCTTCGTGTCAGCGACCAACCTTGGCTATTCTCCGCAGGGCTATATCGACGCCTATCCACTTGCGAATGTTGGTGAAATCCATCTTGGCGGGCACGATGAGGATGAAGATGATCACGGAAAACCGCTGTTGATCGACAGCCATGGAGCCGAAGTTGTGGACCCGGTTTGGGCGCTGCTGGATTACACCCTAGAGCGCTCAGGCCCCAAACCAACATTGGTCGAATGGGACACCGACGTACCAGATTGGCCCATTCTCGCCGCTGAAGCCGCCCGCGCAGCCGATGCTCTGTCCCGGATCGCGGTATGACCACCGTCACTCAGGATATGTTCCGAGCGTCCCTACTGGACGCCGCAAAACCTGTCCCGGAGGGTTTGATCGACAAAGACAATCAGCCCGCTGGAAGTCGTTTCAATGTGTATCGTAATAACGTCGCCGTTTCGCTGACCGAAGCGTTGCGCGAAGGCTTTCCGATCATCACCAAACTCCTTGGCCAACAAAACATGGACGGGTTGGCTGGACTGTACTTACGTGCGCACCCGCCCTCCTCTCCGCTGATGATGTTTTATGGCGATGCATTTCCTGAATTCGTCGCGGGACTCTCGCAACTGTCTCACCTTGGCTACTTGTCCGACGTGGCGCGATTGGAACTGGCAATGCGCCGCGCCTACCACGCCGCCGACAGCGCAGCGATAGATCCGGCAGATCTCGCCACGCGCGCGCCCGATGTGTTGATGGCGACGCGTTTCACACTCGCCCCTTCCGTCCAATTGATCCGGTCACCCTGGCCGATCCACGCCATCTGGCGGTTCAACACAGAAGAGGGAGCGCCCAAACCTGCGGCTCAGGCCGAAGATGTGATCATCCTGCGCGCCGAGTTTGACCCGTTACCCCATCTTTTACCCGCGGCAGGCGGCGTCTTTGTCGACGCACTCCTGGCCGGGTTTTCCTTGGGAGACGCTCATGAGGCCGCTCTGGCAAATGCAGCGGACTTTGACCCAAGCCCTATTCTCGCGCTGCTTCTTCAAAACAGCGCCATCGTTTCTCTCCACTAGAAAGTCAGACCAATGTCCCTTCTCATCTCGCTGCACTCTGCCATTTTCTCCCGTCTGGATCGGGCGGGCGATTGGCTGCTGCCAACACTGGCGCGGTATGTCTTTGCCTCTACACTGCTTGTGTATTTCTGGCATTCCGGCCTGACCAAAATTGGCGATGGGTTGTTTGGCCTCTTCCAGCCCTCGGTTGGCGCTTATGCCCAGATTTTCCCCAAAGTGATGGAAGCTGTGGTCTATGACACATCTCAACTGGGTTTTTATCATTGGGCCGTCGTCACAGCCGGCACTATCGCCGAATTCGTGCTGCCCGTTCTGATCGTGATCGGCCTGCTGACGCGTCTGGCGAGCCTCGGCATGATCGGGTTCGTGATCGTGCAATCGCTCACCGATCTCTATGGCCATGGCGGGATCGAACACACCGAGACACTGGGCGTTATGTTCGACCGCATAGCTGACGGTACAATCCTGGATCAACGCATGTATTGGGTATTCGTTCTGATCGTCCTGGTGATCAAAGGCGCAGGTCCACTGTCTGCAGACAGGATCCTGTCGCGCCGGGAAGAACCCGCGCTGGCATAAATCGACCAGAAAACACAGCTGAATGCCGCCCTATCCGGGCGGCATTATTGTTTCAGAAATGTGCCTTCGGCTCATCCGGTTTGCCCGCTGCAATCGCCAACACGCCCGCGACACCGGCAAAGGCTATGGGGAACATTGTGAAAACGCCCCAGCCAAACGCGTAATACATACCCGCTGCGGAAAGAAGCAGAAGCGCTCCACCCCACAACGCCCGCGCGCGCGCCATGGCACCGCCGGCGATGGCCAAAAGCGGGGCGAGCAACGACATCGCACGCACCAATTCGACATTCGCAACCTGCTCTGCAAGCCCTTCGATTTCGCCAAAGCGATCGACCGCCGCGGTATAGCCATAGCTGAAAAACCCGATCACCATACCGATCAATCCGGCGATGATCCCCAAGGTCAGGGCTGCGTTTCGCATTCACATACTCCGTCAAACTGATAGGACAGACACGTAAGTACGCCGTTACGCCACGCCAAGGGCCGTGCGTGTCGCAGCACTCCAACCCAGATGCATCTGTCCACCCTCATCAACGATCAGCGGGCGTTTCATCAAAGTCGGGTGCGCCTTGAGCAAAGCGAGCGGATCGTTTGCTCGCTCTGCCTCCGACAAGCCCCTCCAGGTCGTCGAGCGTGTGTTGACCAGCGCCTCTCCAAACGTGCCGAGCGCCGCCTCCAGCACCGCGTCCGGCACACCATCCGCGCGCACATCGACAAAATCCGCCTCCTCAAGGCTTTTCAACGCCTTGCGGCAGGTGTCGCAGGTTTTCAATCCGTAAAGTTGCATTCTTTCTCCCCAGTCTAAGGCGGATATGTGTAACTAAGCCGTGATTCCAGCCGTTTTTCTTGATTTTTGCTTTTGCCGTGCAATCTTAAGTTTAGGAATACCCAAAGTTCAAAGACCCGGCTGCCTGTCAAAGGAAAGAAGACGTCCTGAACTGTGGACTGTTCCGAATTGGGTCTTGCCCGACGCAGAACACCGCACCGGGGCAAGTGTGGAGCACGGCAGAAGGAGACACGGGACATGCCGAACGGCACCGTGAAATGGTTCAACAGCACCAAAGGATATGGATTCATCGCCCCCGATGAGGGTGGCAATGACGTGTTTGTCCATATCTCAGCTGTAGAGCGGTCGGGACTGCAAGGTCTCACCGACAATCAGAAAGTCTCGTACGAGTTGCAGGACGGTCGCGATGGTCGGCCCATGGCTGGGGACATCAAGCCACTGTAACCGACACACACCAGCACGCGTTGCTTGCTGAATGCTGGTATCAGACGCTGTAGAACAGCAAATGCCGCCCGGCGGGTGTCTTGCCGGGTCGCTACCTTTCACTTTGCCAAACAACGCAAACTACGGATCCGCGCACCCAAGGTCTCTATGCCGGATTTTTGTGCACCCCTTCGCACCGGCAGCACAAATTGCCGCAGCGCAGCATTTCTGTTTACCGCGCTTAAATCAAAATCAAGTAGACTGATCCCATAGCTTGAGATCGCGCGTTCTCGTCTTTCGCCCCCTACGATGGAGGATCCGATGACGGAATTTCTCAAACTTCTGGCGGTCTATTACATGTGCGACAGTGCCGCCGCGGTTCGCCCGCTCAGTCCAGAAGAATATATGGGCTGTCAACGCACTTACGAGGCCGTAAAGGTCTATTTCTCGGGTCTGGAAACGGCTGAGACACCCACGCTTGCCCAGATCGCCGCGCGCAATCGCGCCGCCTATGCCGGGTTCAAATCGTGGGAGGCCGAAAATGCCGAGCTGGTATCCCGCATGAAAGCGGACGCGGACGCCCGCGTCAAAAGTTAAGCGGGATCGTCCGTGGGGGCCCAGTGTTGCCCCATGGCCACAATGCAGGAGGTGCCTGTGGCATAGGTGATCACCAGGGTCCAATCGCCCTGATCACCGGTCCAGACCTCCATGATCTGTTCGGGACTTTGCACGCCCGTGGCCTCCCTGCTGGCCCCATATTGCCGGGTCAGCTTGGTATGCATCCGATCGGTGGGTTCACAGAGGATATCCGCAATCGGACTGGTCGCCGCCACAGGGCTGGCCAACAGGCCGAGGATCAAAGCAAAGCGCATCATGACGCTTTTGTAACAGGTTTATGACGGGGTGGGGATAAGTTTTTGGTGTGGTGGTGTGGATTTTGAAGGGTTGGTGTGGAGCTCAAGTTTAGCGATCGTCAACTAAGATGGGGTGCGACCTTCTTACCTGTGCTATCCCCAAACACGCGCCGACGAAGAGTCATAAAACTCGACGTCTAATTGGAATGGATCTCTTCGCTCGCTCTGCAAAGTCCGTGCACGCCTGACGATCTCCTCGTTTTTCGAAGAGTTTGGATCACCATGTAAGCCTACGTACAGTTTCTTGAATTTACCACGCGCCAAACGACCCAGGACGTGATCATCGTTTTCGGCCAATGAATGTCCATGAAGAAAAAAGCAGTGCCGTTTTTGATTCGCATTAGTGGCGAGCACTTTATGCGCTTGGTACAGGTAAGAGTTATGCGAGATTTTGTTTCTCTTTTGCAACGATGTGCCTTCAGCGACGAAAAGTGGAAACTTCCCCGCACGCATTGCCGTTCGTGCTTGGTCAATTAGACGCTCTTGTTTTCTGATCCACGTATATTTTTGCAAATTTGCTCCCGCATCGAATAGATGAAGAGCACCATGCAGAAAGTGTACTGCCGCGCTTCTAGCACCAGATTCTCCCCGCCAAACAACATAGTCTGCCTCAGGATCATCTTCATCGTTTCCGAAGCCATCGTTCACTGACAAATCAATATCTTCAAAGCCCTCTGGGTGATCTGCATGCATAAGCGTCCAGTACAGCAACAAGTCATAGTTGAAAGTGAATACATGACCACTTGGATGCGCCAGAAAATTTGAAAGAAACTTTCTGCAATGCCAAAATTGTTCTTCATCCACATCAAGCGGCGACGCTGGGTGCTTACGAGCAATTGTGGAAATCAGTATGTCTTTTAGCGCGCTGGCATCTTCGGTCATACGCGTTGAGACATCATCTTCATCTTCCGCGTAAATTGGGTAAACTTTAGATGAT
>CAYODE010000196.1:0-6758 GCA_964402685.1 uncultured Aestuariivita sp.
CAATGGAACTGCGATGGCAGATCACGATGAATTGGTCTGCCGTCCGGATCAGGCGGAAACCGCGATTGCGCACTTCGCTGAAGAACCGGTCACGCCCTACTTCCCGGTCCACCCACGATATTGAGCGGCGCACAACGCCGCCGCGCCGGGCGGACTTGGTAGCAAAGATCTGTTCGATCCAAGCATCTGGATTTGAACGGTTTGGTAGCATCTCCATGATCGCGACCCTGCGCTATTCTGGTAAACAGACGCTTAAGGTGTGAGCAGCCGCCGATACAGTGTTTCGATGAAATCCGGCGCTCCTTCAAACGGATCTTCTTCGCCCAAAACGGCCCGGACCTGCACATCGAAATCAGCATAGTGTTGTGTCAGTGACCAGATCGAAAAGATCAGGTGATAGGGGTGAACACGCCCAATATGCCCGTCGTCCATCCAGCGGGTCAAAAGAGCGACTTTTTCATCCACCAATGCCTTGAGGTCAGAGGACAGGATATCTCCAATCCGTGGGGCGCCCTGCAGAATCTCGTTTGCAAAAAGCCGGCTTTCGCGTGGATGCGTGCGACTGATTTCAAGTTTGCGGGAAACATATCCCAACACTTCTTCCAGCGGATCGCCATCTGGATCCAGTTCTTTCAGCGGGTCCAACCAGGTGTCGAGCATTTGCTCCAAAAGGCCCGCGTGAATCGCCTCTTTTGTCGGGAAGTAATACAGCAGATTCGGCTTGGACAATCCGGCTGCCTTGGCGATCTGATCCACCGTCGATCCCCGGAATCCGTGTGTGGAAAACACGTCCAATGCGGCATCGAGGATGACCGCGCGGTTTTTCTTTTGGATCCGCGTCGGGGCGGGTGCTGTCATTGCCTAACTTTCCGTCATGCACCGGCGAAACCGGTGATATTCTGTGCCAGTTGGTCGTGCTAATTCTTGACTGGCTGGGTCTGAGTGGTAGCGTGAGTTTGACCAGTTGGTCAAAACAAAAGATGCGCCTGAAGGGGCCGGGGGATAAACAAGATGGCAGCACCAGGGGAAAACCTGAAAATCAATGGCGAGCGGCTGTGGGACAGCCTGATGGAGATGGCCAAGATCGGGCCGGGTGTTGCTGGTGGCAACAATCGCCAAACCCTGACAGATGAAGATGCTGAAGGTCGCGCCTTGTTTCAGAAATGGTGCGAGGCGGCAGGCTGCACTATGGGCCTTGATCAGATGGGCAACATGTTTGCGCAACGTAACGGGACGGATCCGGATGCACTGCCGGTCTATGTCGGAAGCCATCTTGATACACAGCCCACAGGTGGCAAGTATGACGGTGTCTTGGGCGTTCTGGGCGGGTTAGAGATTATCCGCACCTTGAACGATTTGGGCATCAAAACAAAACACCCGATTGTCGTTACCAACTTCACCAATGAGGAGGGGACACGTTATGCCCCCGCCATGCTATCCTCGGGTGTCTTTGCCGGCATTCACACCCTGGACTGGGCTTATGCCCGTGAGGACGCCGAAGGCAAGGCATTCGGGGATGAGCTGACCCGCATCGGGTGGAAGGGGGATGAAGAGGTTGGCGGGCGAAAGATGCACGCATTCTTTGAATTGCATATCGAACAAGGCCCCATCCTTGAGGCTGAAAACAAGGATATTGGCGTCGTCACGCATGGGCAGGGTTTGAGTTGGACGCAGGTCACCATCACTGGAAAAGATGCACATACAGGGTCCACCCCCATGCCAATGCGCAAAAACGCGGGCCTTGGTATGGCGCGTGTGTTGGACTTGGTGGACGAAATTGCATGGTCGCACAAACCCCACGCGGTTGGCGCAGCAGGGCACATCGATGTGTATCCAAACTCGCGCAACGTGATTCCGGGCAAGGTTGTCTTTACCGTCGATTTTCGGTCCCCAGAGCTGGCTGTGATCCAGGATATGGAAGCCCGTCTGCAAGAGGGGGCTACCAAGATCTGTGATGAGATGGGTTTGGAGGTTGAATTTGAAAAGGTAGGCGGTTTTGATCCCGTCGCCTTCGATGACGGCTGTGTCACTGCGGTGCGGAACGCGGCCGAGCGGTTGGGTTATAGTCATATGAACCTGATTTCTGGCGCCGGCCACGATGCCTGCTGGATTAATCGGGTTGCCCCGACAGCCATGGTCATGTGTCCTTGCGTCGACGGGTTGAGCCACAACGAAGCAGAAGAGATTAGCCCAGAATGGGCAAGCGCTGGCACAGATGTGTTGTTCCACGCCGTTGTGGAAACGGCGGAGATCGTGAGTTGAGCGTTGATGACATGGTCGCAAACGACGTCGATGCGTTGATCGACCGTGAAATTGCGACTTATGACACCAGCACGCCCGCCGCTGCCGCGACGCTGGCTGCCTTTAAGGAAGCTCGCAGGAGACCCAAACTGGTTACGGTGAATTTCTCTGGCGGTATAACCTCGAAATGCTATGCGGTGACGTGGACCAATGGGGATTATCGGGTGATCTATTTGCCATCTGCCGGGTATTTTTCGCTCTGCGTCGAAAGCGATCTTGGCCCGCTAGATATTGGCGTTCATGGATCAGCGATTGATTGCTTCGGATCGGTATGAGGGGGCGAGATGGACAAAAGCTTTGTCCAGCAAGTGTCTGTTTTTGCGGTAGTCTTCCTGTCTTTGCAGGTTGGTTTCGATTTGCTGCAAGACGCCCCAATCACCAGCCAGATCTTTTTGAGCCGGCTGATAATGACTCTCATCGCCACAGCGCTCTATGGCGCGCTCACTCTGTGGCTCAAAAAACGCAAAGAACGGAAGGATTGATCCATGTCGACTGTCATTAAGAACGGCACTGTTGTGACCGCAGATCTGACCTATGAGGCGGATGTCCTGATTGAAGGCGGTGTCATCACCGAGATCGGCAAAGGTCTGAGAGGCGATGAGGAGCTGGACGCCACGGGATGTTACGTCATGCCCGGCGGAATCGATCCTCATGTGCACCTCGAAATGCCATTCATGGGCACCTATTCCAGCGATGATTTCGAAAGCGGCACACGCGCCGCTTTAGCGGGCGGCACAACCATGGTTGTGGATTTCTGCCTGCCCAATCAGGGCGAGGGGCTCTGGGACGCTGTCAAAAGAGTGGATAACAAATACACCCGTGCGTACTGCGACTATTCCTTCCATATGGCCGTGACCTGGTGGGGCGAGCAGGTCTTTAACGACATGCAATCCATTGTTCAGGACAAGGGCATCAACACCTTCAAGCACTTCCTCGCCTATAAGGGCGCGCTGATGGTGAACGATGATGAGTTGTTCGCGTCGTTCAACCGGTTGGCGGAACTGGGCGGCATAGCCATGGTGCATGCGGAGAATGGCGACGTTGTGGCCGAGATGACGGCGAAACTTCTCGCAGAAGGCAATACCGGTCCTGAGGCGCACGCCTATTCCCGCCCCAGCCAGGTGGAAGGTGAAGCGACCAATCGTGCAATCATGATCGCGGATATGGCGGGCGTGCCGCTTTATGTGGTTCACACGTCATGCGAGGAAGCGCATGAAGCGATCCGGCGTGCACGCCAGCAGGGCAAGCGTGTCTGGGGTGAGCCCCTCATCCAGCACCTTACCTTGGATGAAAGCGAGTACTTCAACCCGGATTGGGACCACGCGGCCCGTCGCGTGATGTCACCGCCGTTCCGGAACAAGAAACATCAGGACAGCCTGTGGGCCGGTCTGATGAGCGGTTCGCTGAGCGTGGTCGCCACAGATCACTGTGCCTTCACCACCGAACAAAAACGGTATGGCGTCGGCGATTTCTCGAAGATCCCGAACGGAACTGGGGGCCTTGAGGATCGGATGCCGATGCTGTGGACGCACGGGGTCGAGACCGGGCGCCTGACACCAAATGAATTTGTGGCAGTGACATCAACAAATATTGCTAAGATCTTGAATTGCTATCCGAAAAAAGGCGCAATTCTTGTTGGGGCGGATGCGGATCTGGTGGTCTGGGACCCGGCAAAAGAAAAGACGATTTCTGCGGGCGCCCAGCAATCGGCAATCGACTACAACGTGTTTGAGGGCCAGAAGGTTAAAGGCTTGCCGCGTTTCACTCTCTCACGCGGGCACGTTGCTATCCACGACGGCGAAGTGCGCACTCAAGAAGGGCACGGCAAATTCGTCGCGCGCGAGCCCAACGGCACCACGAACAAGGCGCTGAGCACCTGGAAGGAGCTTACCGCGCCACGCCCGGTGGAACGGACCGGTATCCCAGCGACGGGCGTGTAACAGAAGAAAAGTCTTGGCACGGCTTGGGTTTGGTGCCCGAGCCGTGCCGTATCGAAGGGAAAAGCGGGCCAAATGACGGCAGCAGCAGACGCAACAAACAATCCGGGGGCAAACTCGGACACACATCCCGTGGTCGAAGCCCGTGGGCTTGATCTGACATTCCAGACGAATGACGGCCCGGTTCAGGCGTTAAAGGATGTGAACCTCACAATCAACAAGGGCGACTTTGTCAGTTTCATCGGTCCTTCCGGATGCGGGAAGACGACCTTTCTACGCGTGATGGCGGCACTGGAAACGCCCACAGGGGGCACCATCACCGTGAACGGGATGAGCCCGGACGAAGCACGGCGCAATCGGGCCTATGGCTATGTATTTCAGGCGGCGGGCCTTTACCCATGGCGCACGATTTCAGGTAACATCAAACTGCCATTGGAGATCATGGGGTTTTCCAAATCCGAACAGGAAGACAGGGTTCAGAAAGTCTTGCAACTTGTTGATCTGGCAGGGTTTGGTAAGAAGTTCCCCTGGCAACTGTCCGGCGGGATGCAGCAGCGTGCGTCCATCGCACGGGCACTGGCGTTTGATGCCGAGATCCTGTTGATGGACGAGCCGTTCGGCGCACTTGATGAGATTGTGCGAGACCACTTGAATGAGCAGCTGCTGGCGCTTTGGGCACGGACCGAAAAGACGATTGGCTTCGTCACCCACTCCATTCCCGAGGCGGTCTATTTGTCGACAAAGATCGTTGTGATGAGCCCGCGGCCCGGTCGCATCACCGATGTGATTGAAAGCCCGCTGCCCAAAGACAGGCCGCTGGATATTCGCGATACGCCCGAATTCCTTGAGATCGCCCACAGGGTGCGTGAGGGACTGCGTGCGGGGCATGCATATGATGAATAAAGTACTTCCAGTGCGGGTTAACGCGGCGCGGAGTCAAAATGACCAAAAGGGGCAGGGCGGTGCGTAATCTGCTTCCTGTTCTGACTGTTTTGGCGGCGATCATTGCGATCTGGTACGCGGCGGTTGCCCCGATGAATATCCGCGTGGCGTTGGATCAGGCGGAGCGGGCTGGAACAGCAGTCGAACCCGCCACCTCCCTCGCACGCCTTGATACGTCAGTCTGGCGGTTGATGGCCAAAAATCCGAGCCAGATTTCAGGCGGTTACAGCCTGGAGCGGCCCCGTTTGCCCACACCCGAGCAAGTGGGACAAGAGCTTTGGAAAACGACTGGCGAGATGGCCATGCGCGGGCGCGCCATGTCGAAACGGTCACTGATTTACCACGGCTGGATCACGCTGCAGTCGACCTTGTGGGGCTTCTTGCTGGGCACCAGCCTTGGCATCCTTGGTGCAGTGGCGATCGTTTACAGCCGCGTCGTCGATATGAGCCTGATGCCTTGGGCGATCATCAGCCAGACCGTGCCCATCGTGGCGCTTGCGCCGATGATCATCGTTCTCAGTTCGCAATTAGGCATCGAAGGGCGGGGAGTACCCAAAGCGGTTATCTCGGCTTACCTGTGCTACTTCCCCGTGCTCGTTGGCATGGTCAAGGGTCTCAGATCGCCCGCGATCTCTCAGCTGGACCTTTTAAAAACATACAATGCCAATGGTTTGGCGGTGTTTTTGAAGCTCAGGCTGCCGTCGTCGGTTCCGTATCTCTTCACCTCCCTGAAGGTTGGGATCGCCGCGGCGCTCGTCGGTACAATCGTGGGCGAGCTGCCCACCGGTGCCATCAGCGGCTTGGGCGCGCGGATTCTGATCGGCGACCAATTCGGCACGCCGCTGGCAATTTGGGCGGCCCTTCTTGCGGCGGCGATCTTGGCGGGTCTGCTTGTGACCCTTTTGGATGTACTGCAGCGTGTCACCCTGCGTAGAATGGGGATGCAGGCATGAGCTGGCTGATCTTCTCTCTCATTTTCTGGGCTGGCGCTTGGGCAGTAAACGCTTGGCTTGCCAATTCCTCTTGGTCCGGCACGCGCGCTGTTCGCATCCTAATCCCTGTTCTCTTTGGCATGACCTTGCTGGTTTTGTGGGAGGGCATGGTGCGCGCTCTGGGCGTTTCACCGGTGATCCTGCCGCCACCGTCCGCTGTTGCACAAACCTTTGCCAATTCGACGGATATCCTGTGGGAGGATTTCCAGCAAACGGTGTTCAAAGGAGCTTTGACAGGGTTTTTCATTGGCGCGTTTGCAGCGTTTGCCACGGCCATTGCCATTGACCGGTCGGCCTTCCTGACGCGCGGCTTGTTACCCATCGGCAATTTCGTGGCGGCCCTGCCCATTGTGGGGATTGCACCGATCCTGGTCAGCTGGTTCGGGTTTGATTGGCAATCCAAAGCAGCGGTCGTCGTGGTTATGGTTTTCTTCCCAATCCTGGTGAACACTGTCCAAGGCCTGCGCGAAACCGATGCCATGCAGCGGGATCTGATGCGCACTTACGCCGCCGGATACCTGCAAACGCTGCTGAAACTGCGGCTTCCGGCGGCGATGCCCTTTGTCTTTAACGGGCTGAAAATCGC
>CAYODE010000197.1:0-1911 GCA_964402685.1 uncultured Aestuariivita sp.
CCGGCAGGACCGTGTGGTTCGAAAAGGTCGAGCAGCCCATGTAATGCAGGATCGGGTCGCCATCCAACGTCGAGAAGCGCGAGGTGCCATCCGGCATCACGCCCTGGCCTTGGGTTTCGCGGATTGCCTGACACAGGTTTGTTTTTGGATGCAGGCAGTATTCACACTCTCGGCATTCGGGGGTGTAAAGCGGGATGACGTGATCCCCCGGCTTCAACGAGGTGACGCCCTCGCCCACCTCAACCACAACGCCGGCGCCCTCATGTCCAAGGATCGCGGGGAACATGCCCTCGGGGTCGGCCCCGGACAGTGTGAATTCATCTGTGTGGCAGATGCCGGTTGCTTTGATCTCGACCAGGACTTCGCCAGCGCGCGGCCCGTCCAGATTAACGTCCATGATTTCCAAAGGCTTGCCAGCTTCGATCGCAACGGCTGCGCGAGTCCGCATGGTGTGTCCCTCCCTTATATTTCTTTGGTCAGACCGTGCGGGAAAGGGGCGCGCAAATCAAGCTTTGCTTATTCGCCGTAGGGGACCCAGATGTTTTTGACTTCAGTTGCTGCAGTCAGAAAGGCATGCGCATCGGTTTTTGACCAGTCGCGTGTCTGCCCGTTGTTCACCCAAGTTCGTTTGAGGTTGCCGGCGGCCTCCCGTTCGATTGTGGCGGATATGTCGGATGAGGAGAAGCTCCAAACGGCGTCCACATTCATATGACCCGCCAACTGACTGGCCAAATCCTGATGCGAACCGGTTAAGATGTTCACAACACCAGCAGGGACGTCTGATGTGTCAAGGATCTGGTAGAAATCCGTGGCAACTAGGGGGTAGGGCTCACTTGCCACCAGAACCGTTCGGTTCCCCATGGCTATTGCTGGGGCCATCGCAGCTACCAGACCCAGCAAAGGCGCCTCATCCGCGCAGAACGTGCCGATGATCCCCACCGGTTCATTCATTGCCAAAGCCACGCCACGCAACGGAACGCCGTGCACCTTGCCATCGAATTTATCCGCCCAAGCCGCATAGGTGAACAACTGGTCGATTGCAGCATCAACCTCCGCACGTCCCCCCGTTTTGCCTGTGAGTGCGTCGATCCGGCAGGCGAATTCAGCCGCGCGTGCCGAAAGGTTCTCCCCAACGTAGTAGAGGATCTGTGCCCGCAAATGCCCGGTGGTCTTTGCCCAGCCCGCAGCTGCCTGTGCTGCTTCGACCGCGTTGCGTATATCCTTGCGGTTCGCAATCGGCGCTTGGCCCAGTAACGCGCCTTTCTTGTCGTAGATGTTCTGCGAATACCCACCGTCCGGTCTGGCTTGCTTCCCGCCGATATAGAGTTTTGGGGTCCGGTCGATGCCGTCCGTCGGAGACCCTGCTCCTTCAAATCCTCGGACAGGGGAAAGTGGTTTTGTCTTGCCTTTCGGTTTGGTGTACGCAGCCAACCCCTCCCATCCGCCTTCGCGACCAAATCCGCTTTCGCGTACACCGCCAAAGCCAGCTGCGGCATCAAACAGGTTCGTTGCATTCACCCAGACGACACCCGCGACCAGTTTTGGTGCGACGTCCAAGGCCAGGTTCACGTTTTCCGTCCAAACCGTGGCCGCCAACCCGTACCGCGTGTTGTTTGCGAGGGCGACGGCTTCGGATGGGGTGCGGAATGTCGTGGAGACGAGCACGGGTCCAAAGATCTCTTCCTGCATCAGCGGATCTGATGTGGCGAGCCCAGTGATCAGGGTTGGTGGGTAATAACACCCATTTGCAGGAAGCGCTGCATCGGCGCGATACACCTCGCCTGCCGTATTGCTATCGACCATTCTTGTGATCGTAGCCAACTGCACCGGATCAACGACAGCGCCGACATCTATGCATTTGTCCAAGGGATCGCCAATGCGAAGCCCGTCCATGCGTGCCTTGAGTTTCTC
>CAYODE010000197.1:2011-6677 GCA_964402685.1 uncultured Aestuariivita sp.
GTGAAGGCGATTTTGTCGATGTCGTCATGAGCGACAATCATCTCACCAACGGCGCCGTCCCCGGTGACAATATTCACCACGCCCTTCGGCAAACCAGCTTGGCGACAGATGTCAGCAAAAAGAAGCGCGGTCAGCGATGTATATTCGGCAGGTTTCAAGACCACTGTGTTGCCCATCGCGATGGCTGGCGCGATTTTCCACGCGAGCATCAGCAAGGGGAAATTCCATGGAATGATCTGCCCACAGACGCCCAACGCTTCGCGGTCTGGCAATTCCTCATCCATCAACTGGGCCATACCTGCGTGGTAATAGAAGTGCCGCTGCGCAAGCGGTATGTCGATGTCCCGCGACTCGCGGATCGGTTTGCCGTTGTCCAGCGTTTCAAGAACGGCAAACAGCCGCGCGTGTTTCTGCAAAAGCCGCGCGATGGCATAGATGTACCGCGCGCGCCCTGCGCCGCCGAGCTTTTGCCATTTGCCTTGCGCCGCACGCGCCGCAGCCACCGCAGCATCGATATCTTTCTTTGTTGCCTGAGAAAGCGCAGCCAACACCTCACCCGTTGCAGGGTTCCGACTTTCAAAACCTTTGGTCGGTTTGGTGAAGTGTCCGTCGATGAAATGACCGAAACGGTCGCCCTGATCCACCAACCAGGCCAACGCCTCTGCCGCGCTTTCAGGTGCCGGGCCGTAATCCATGGTCTCGAAGATCTCTTTGACTGTCATGTCTTCTTCTCTTTGAAAAAACGCAATTTGGCCCGTCTACTTAGCTTACCGGGTGACGATACGCGGCCGAGTATCGACCGGTCACGTGGTGTTCCAGTTGGCGTTCGATATCCCCCAATAGACTGGACGCGCCAAAGCGGAACAGATCCGGTTGCAACCAGCGGTTGCCCAGCTCGTCCTTCATCAAGGAAAGATACACCAGAGCATCCTTGGCCTTAGAGATCCCACCGGCAGGTTTGTAGCCGACGCGGTACCCGGTCCGCTGGTAATATTCACGTATTGCCCGGATCATCACCAGGCTCACGGGCAGCGTGGCGTTTACGCTTTCCTTGCCGGTGGAGGTCTTGATGAAATCTGCCCCCGCCATCATGCAAACCAGCGACGCTCGCGCCACGTTCCGCAAGGTGCCGAGTTCACCGGTAGCCAGGATCGCCTTCACGTGCGCCTCGCCGCAAGCCTGTCTGAAGGTTCGCATTTCGTCATAGAGCGCCTGCCAATCGCCGCCCAGTACATGCCTGCGGGAAATTACGATATCAATCTCGTCCGCGCCTGCGCTTACGCTTTCCTCAATCTCAGCCACGCGCAGCTTGAAGGGCGACAGACCTGCTGGAAATCCTGTTGATACTGCTGCCACCGGAATGCCTGTTCCGCGCAACGCATCAACGGCTGCTTTGACCATATCATGATAGACGCACACGGCACCGACGGTCAGGTTGTCCATCCCTAGTTCAGTTAGGATGTCACCGCGCACGGGCTGGCGCGCCTTTGCGCACAGGCGTCTCACACGCTCTTCGGTGTCATCACCGGCAAGCGTTGTCAGGTCGATGCAAGTAATGGCTTTCAGCAGCCATGCGGCTTGGAAGTCTTTCTTCACCGATCTGCGCCCGGGCAGCGTCGATGCGCGCCGTTCAATGGCGGATGTGTTGGCTTGTACGGACCGCACCCATTGCATGTCGAGCGCCATGCCGGGATTGCGCGCTTGGGTGACCTCGGACAGTTGTGTCGTCTGGGACAGGGCAGATTTCTGCATGACAGTCTCGTGTCTGGTTAAGGGCACAAGATCGCATCCGCGCCCGGTTTTGGCAAGAATTCCAAGTGCTGACGAAGCGGCAATCAGCGGTGTCTAGCTGCCTCGGTAGGTCGAATACCCAAAAGGCGACAGGAGTAGCGGCACATGATAATGCGCATTTGCATCCGATATGCCAAAGCGGATCGGGATGACGTCAAGGAACCGGGGATCTTCTGCAGGCGCGCCAATGGCATCCAGATATGCTCCCGCTTCGAACACCAGTTCATAGGTGCCGGAGACGAATTTGTCTTTTGGCAGAATAGGACCGTCGGTTCGACCATCGTTATTGGTCACCATCTCGGCCAGCAGGGTTCGGTGCGTCCCGTTGACTGAAAAAAGCTTGATGGCCAGCCCTGCCGCCGGCACGCCGCGCCCTGTGTCCAGAACATGGGTTGTCAGATATCCTTTGGGCATTCTTCGTGCCTCCATAAGCTTCTCAAGCTTTGGCCTAGCGCACATTTAGCTTGGCTGGAAAGGGGCTTGCCGGAAAGCTGTTTCAGGTTTTTTTTGAAAGCACGTTAGAAATGATCGCAATATGCTGAAAACGAGCCGGCATAAGAAAGGGCGGAAATGGCACGATATCCTAGGGATATGATCGGGTATGGCGCGACGCCGCCAGATGCCAAGTGGCCCGGAGGTGCAAAGATCGCGGTCCAATTCGTCCTCAACTACGAGGAGGGCGGAGAGAACAATATCCTTCACGGGGATCCCGCCTCTGAAGCATTCTTGAGTGAGATCGTAGGTGCCGCAGCCTGGCCGGATCAGCGTCATTGGAACATGGAATCGATTTATGAATACGGCGCGCGGGCGGGGTTCTGGCGGTTGCATCGTCTGTTCACTGAGGCCGATATCCCGGTCACTGTCTACGGCGTGGCAACCGCTTTGGCCCGCAGCCCGGAACAGGTTGAGGCGATGACATCCGCCGGATGGGAAATTGCAAGCCATGGTTTGAAGTGGGTCGAACACAAGGATATGCCAGAAGACGAAGAGCGCGCCCAGATCTCCGAAGCGATCCGTCTGCACACAGAAGTCGTGGGAACGTCTCCACAGGGTTGGTACACAGGGCGTTGTTCGATGAACACGGTTCGTCTTGCGGCTGAAACAGGGCAGTTCGCGTATTTGTCGGACACCTATGATGATGATCTGCCCTATTGGCTGAACATCGACGGGCGCGATCAATTGATCATTCCCTATACTCTGGACGCCAATGACATGCGCTTTGCAACGCCACAGGGCTTTAACTCTGGTGATCAGTTCTTTGCCTATCTGAAAGACAGTTTCGATGCGCTTTACGCCGAAGGGCAGGCAGGCGCAGGCAAGATGATGTCGATTGGACTGCATTGCCGCTTGATCGGGCGGCCCGGTCGTGTGCAAGCGTTGCGCCGCTTTATAGATTATATTTTGAGTTTCGAGGGGGTCTGGTGTCCGCGACGGATCGATATCGCCAATCATTGGGTGGACACCCACCCGCCGCAAGATCGACTAAAGCCGCATCTAATGGAGCGGGAGGCGTTTGTGGCCCAGTTTGGTTCTGTCTTTGAGCATTCGCCCTGGATTGCAGAACGGGCGCATGATCTGGAACTAGGGCCTGCCCACGACACTGCTGGGGGAGTTCACAACGCATTGGCTCGGATGTTTCGATCCGCCTCAGATGAAGAGCGTTTGGGAGTTTTGCGCGCGCACCCAGATCTGGCCGGAAAACTGGCTGCTGCCAAGCGCCTGACCGCAGAAAGCACGTCGGAACAGGCCAGCGCAGGGCTCGACGCATTGACCGATGCGGAACGTGCGCGGTTCACCGAATTGAACGCAGCCTATGTCGAAAAACATGGGTTTCCCTTCATCATCGCGGTGCGCGATCACGACAAACCCGGGATACTTGCTGCCTTTGAACGTCGATTAGAGAATGACTCGGGTGTGGAGTTCGAAGAGGCCTGTCGTCAGGTTGAACGGATCGCACGGTTGCGGTTGGAGGATATGTTGTGAGCTATGCCTTCCCCCCCGGCGGATTGCCCGGACAAAACATTAGCCCAGTGGGCACGGCCGTTTTCACGACAGCTTACGCAGTGCTCCCCGCGGAGACACAGCGCGATATTGTCACTAGCCTGCTGCCTGGTTGGACCGGCGCGCGCGCCTGGATCCTTGCACGTCCGCTTAGCGGTTTTGCCGAGACGTTTGCCCAATATGCAGTTGAGCTTGAGCCCGGTGGCGGGAGCAACTTGCCAGAGACTGATGAGACCGCGCAGGCAATTATTTTTGTTGCCAAAGGTCGTGGGATTCTTGCGATCGACGGAAAGGAGCATCCGCTGGAACCCGGCAGCTACGCCTACATCCCTGCGGGTGCTCCCTGGCAGATTTGGAACAAATCGGAGGATGTTCTGCAATTCCATTGGATCCGGAAATCATGGGAACCGGCACCAGGTTTGGACAAACCCGACGCCTTTGTGACCCATGACCGGGATCACCCTCCAATTGCCATGCCCGATTGCAATGGCGTTTGGGCGACAACGCGCTTTGTCGATGCAGACGACCTGCGCCACGATTGTCACGTGAACATTGTTACGTTCCAGCCCGGCGGCCGCATACCGTTTGCCGAGACCCATGTGATGGAGCATGGCCTGTATGTCTTGCAAGGGACTGCCGAATATCTGCTGAATACCGATTGGGTAAAGGTCGGTCCGGGGGATTTCATGTGGTTGCGTGCCTTTTGCCCGCAGGCGTGCATCGCCACTGGGCACGAGCCGTTTCGCTACCTCCTTTACAAAGACGTCAACCGGCACCCCAAGCTGTGATGGGAGATCGCGATATCATGTGTCAGCCCCTGATGGCGTCCGCCTTTGCTCCTTTCGGCGATGTGCTCGACGCGACAGGTGCGCCT
>CAYODE010000198.1:0-6570 GCA_964402685.1 uncultured Aestuariivita sp.
CGACGTCGTCAGCGCAAATGGCGCTTGTCCCAGTTCAACGGGATCCAATCCCAGGAGAAGGTGGTGCATAACGGGATTGCAGACAAAAACCGTCTCGACAATCAGCGACGCGTCGATGTCCGCCTCTTCGGCAATGGACGTGGTCAGATCGTTGATCGCTTCGCGCACAGCACGCGTCATTTCCTTGTCCCCGCCGGGGTTCATCATAGCATAAGACACCCGGCTCATCAGATCCTCCCCGAACCGGATTTGAGGGTTCATGAGGCCGGAGGATGCGATGACTTCCCCGGTATCGAGGTTTGTCAAATGCGCAGCAATCGTGGTTGAACCCAGATCGATGGCCAATCCGTACAAACCACCCTCGTGAAGACCGGGCCAAACATCGATCACTTGCGGTGTGCTGCCCTTGTGATCCGCGTGTAATGCGACCGTCACCTGCCACTTGCCCTTGCGCAGTGTGGTTTGCAATTTGCCCATGAGAGAGAGATCGGCCGTGATCGCGTCGACTTGCCATTGTTGTTGCAGCGCACGTTCTACCCGCTCCAGATCGCCCGTGGGGGAATGCATGTCAGGCTCCTCAACTTCAACGAAGTAGAGCCGCGTTGCCGGATCCATTGTGATTGCCCGTGTACTGGCTGCTTTGCGTACAACTTGGCGGTGGACCTGGCTTTCGGGTGGGACATCAATGACAACGTCACCCTGAACGGTGGCTTGGCATCCCAAACGCCGACCTTCTTTCAATCCGCGTTTTGATTTGTACCGTTCCTCAACCGCGTTCCATTCAGACAGGGCGCCGTCCTGAACGGTGACGCCATGTTTTGGAAACTCCCCATAGCTGGGCGTGATCTGGCATTTCGAACAAATGCCCCGGCCGCCGCAGACGGAATCCAAATCAACACCCAACTGGCGCGCGGCCGTCAGAATGGGGGTGCCCACTGGGAAGTGTCCGCGTTTGCCGGACGGTGTAAAGACGACGAGCGGATCGGATGACATGCGCGTTCCTCGATAAGTGTTGTGGGATACATAACCGGATCGCAGCGGCGCGCCATTGCAAACTCGTCATAATGATGTTCGCAAACGGCACATGATCGCGGAATATTTGTGAGGCGCTTTGGAGGAATGTGTTTTCGTCCGTCTCCCAAACGCATTTGCCCCTTTCCTTTTCATCGACCACATGAAATAGGGAAGTGCCAAATGAAACTCCCGCTATGAGGTCGTTATGGAGATTCGCGAGGCACTTACTTTCGATGATGTTTTGTTGGTCCCTCAGGCCTCGAGCGTGTTGCCAAGCACGGCAGATACGCGCACATTCGTGACCCGCCAGATTGGATTGAACATCCCGCTTTTGTCCTCGGCCATGGACACGGTGACCGAAGGGCGCATGGCCATTGCCATGGCCCAGGCGGGTGGCATGGGCGTTGTCCACCGAAATCTGGATATTGATGAGCAAGCGCGGGAAATCCGCCGGGTCAAACGGTTTGAAAGCGGGATTGTCTATAATCCAATCACCTTACGCCCGGATCAAACCCTCGCCGACGCAAAAGCGCTGCAAGAGCGATACAATGTAACCGGGTTTCCTGTCGTTGACGATCACGGTCGTGTCCTCGGCATCGTCACCAACCGGGACATGCGGTTTGCGTCTGACGACGCCACTCCGGTGCGTGTCATGATGACCTCGGACGATCTGGCTATTCTTCGGGAACCGGCGGATCGGGATCAGGCTATTAGCCTGATGAAAGAACGGCGCATCGAAAAGCTTCTTGTGACGAATGCAGAAGGGCAACTGACCGGTCTGTTGACCCTGAAAGATACCGAACAAGCTGTGTTGAACCCAACAGCGTGCAAAGACCATTTGGGTCGGCTACGCGTTGCTGCAGCTTCGACCGTCGGTGACGCCGGATTTGAACGGGCAGAGGCGTTGGTTGATGCGGGTGTGGACATGATTGTGATCGACACGGCGCATGGTCATTCTGAGGGTGTGGCGGTTGCAGTTGAGCGGGCCAAGAAGCTTTCCAACGAAGTGCAGGTTGTTGCGGGCAACGTGGCGACTGCCGAAGCGACACGCGCTCTGATTGGCGCAGGGGCGGATGCGGTGAAGGTCGGGATTGGACCGGGCTCTATCTGCACCACGCGGATGGTCGCAGGTGTTGGCGTGCCGCAACTCACCGCAATCATGGATTGCGCCGCGGCGGCCGGAGATGTGCCTGTTATCGCAGATGGCGGAATCAAATTCTCTGGCGATTTTGCCAAGGCCATTGCGGCGGGCGCGTCTTGCGCCATGGTCGGATCGATGATTGCGGGAACAGACGAGTCGCCAGGCGAAGTGATCCTGTATCAGGGCCGCAGCTTCAAATCGTATCGGGGTATGGGGTCGTTGGGCGCAATGGCGCGGGGCTCTGCAGATCGCTATTTCCAGAAAGACGCAGCCAGTGACAAACTGGTACCCGAAGGGATCGAAGGGCAAGTGCCTTACAAGGGCAGCGCGGGCACGGTGATCCATCAGCTGGTTGGCGGATTGAAGGCTGCCATGGGGTACACGGGGTGCGCGACGGTCGAAGACATGCGCAAGAACTGCCAGTTTGTCAAAATCACGGGTGCAGGACTGAAAGAAAGCCACGTGCATGATGTTCAGATCACCCGCGAAAGCCCGAATTATCGGGTGATGTAATGACGCCTGCCGCCCGCGTTCAGGCGGCCATCACGGTGTTGGATGAGATTCTGGCGGGCCGACCCGCAGAACAGGCATTGATTTCATGGGCGCGCAAATCTCGTTTCGCAGGGTCGAAAGACCGCGCTGCCATTCGCGACCACGTGTTTGACGCTCTCCGATGCCGCCGGACCTATGCGGCCTTGGGGGGTGCTCAAACCGGTCGCGGGTTGATGCTTGGCGCGGCGCGCGAAAGTGGCGCGTATCTCGATGATCTCTTTGATGGATCTAACTATGGCCCTCCATCTGTCGCGGCATCAGAGTCAGGCCGCACACCAGACCCGGGGGCCGAGGCGGGCGACATCCCGGACTGGCTGTGGCCAGAGTTCGAACGGTCTCTCGGTGATGCCGCGGACGAGGGCGCGGCCTATCTGCGAAACCGGGCTCCCGTCTTTCTGCGGGTGAATACGCGCCGGACAACACCTGATGCCTTAATCGAGGCGCTGCGCGGGGAGAACATCACAGCCCACACACATCCATTGAGCCCGGCAGCCCTGGAAGTAACAGATGGTGCGCGCCGTTTGCGCAACACGCCCGCGTTTCAGGACGGCTCTTTCGAACTTCAGGATGCGGCGAGCCAGGCAGTGGTTGATGCGCTCCCTTTGCGCGATGGGATGCGAGTTCTGGATTATTGCGCCGGTGGCGGAGGCAAGACACTTGCGATGGGTGCAAAGGCAAAAGTCGATTTGGTGGCGCATGACGCAAATGTGCGGCGAATGTCGGACTTGCCCGACCGAGCGGCACGGGCGTCGCTGTCCGTAAAGGTCGCATCTGATCTAACGGGCGAGGGGCTCTTCGATCTCGTTTTGTGCGACGCGCCTTGTTCAGGCAGCGGATCCTGGCGTCGTGCACCCGACGGAAAATGGTCGCTGAGCCCTGAGCGTTTGCAACAGTTGGTGGCGACCCAGGATGAAATCTTGTCCACGGTCCCACGGTATGTGACGCAAGCGGGGACTTTGGCGTACGTCACATGCTCTGTCTTGAAGATCGAGAACGAAGATCGCGTGAACGCGTTTTTGAACAGGCATCCCGAATGGCGATGCACCGCACTTCATCGTTGGCCGTTAAACGGCGGTGGTGATGGATTTTTCCTATCTCTATTCGAGAGATCCTAATCTCAGAAATCCAGCTTATTGTCGGAGCTCATCGCGGTTAATCGGTGATTAACGCCTTTAGGGCAGTCTCCGCCTTCATCGGATTACGGGAGGGACGTTTGTCACTAACTTCGACAGAACCTGGCATGCTGCGCAGGACCAACCTGCCACGCGCCGGACGCCTATTCTTCATAACCGTCATTGCATGTGCAAGCCTTGCATATGCAATGAACTGGCAGCAGCAAGCCCCGGCGATTTGGGCGCTGACACTCGGGGTCAGTCTTGCGGGTCTTGGTCTGGTTCTTTCAGTTGTTGAAATCTTCCAGGCCGTCGTTTCCAAACGCTCGACAGCCATGCTTGCGGACTTTTTTGAACGCGATGCCTCGCCGAGTTTTGTAACAGAGGCGGATGGATCTGTGGTGACCGGCAACACCGCTGCGCGACTTGGATTCGAACCAACGATGGGTGGCACACTTGCATCCACGCTGCGCGGTACATTCGCAGATCCGGCCGCGGTCTTGCGACGATTGCAACTTCTGGCGGACCGCAAGGGCGCTGCGCGTGAAGATGTCGTAACGCGGAATGGGCCGGTGCGCTTGTCGGTGCAGCGCTTGGTGTATGATCGATATCTGTGGCGTATCGAAACACTCCCGGATCGGCACGCTTCAAACGAAAACGCAGAAGCCTTTCCGGTGCCAGTTTTAACAGTCGGCAAATCGGGCGTCATCTTGTCGATGAATTCGGCGGCACAGGACATAGCTGGCGGACGTATCACCGCCTTAAGGGAGATCATTTCCGATATGCCGACGCGTCAAGGCGGCGTTGCCGGTGTGGAAACACGATCTGGCATCCAACCATACCGCGTTTTTGACCAGGGACTGAATGCGGGCCGACGCGAGATTATTTTGTTCCCCGAAGTCACGACCGATCCGCGCGGTGCATCGTTAGAAAACCTTCCTGTTGCGCTGCTTCATTTGGACCTGGAAGGCGTCATCTTGGATGCCAATGTTGCGGCGCGTCGACTTCTGTCGGATTTTGATGTGAAAGGTCGGCGTCTCGCTGACTTGATGGAAGGGTTGGGTCGGCCGATCAACGACTGGTTGGAAGACACAGTCGCGGGCCAAAAAGCACAAAAGTCAGAGTTTCTACGTTTGAAAAATGGCGACCATGAAATGTTTCTCCAGGTCACGTTGAATGCGGTCGTCGAAAGCGGTGAAGATCGTTTGGTTGCAGTTCTCAACGACGCAACCGAACTAAAGACTCTCGAAGCGCAGTTCGTCCAAAGCCAGAAGATGCAAGCCATTGGGCAATTGGCCGGTGGGGTGGCGCATGATTTCAACAATTTGCTTACGGCGATATCGGGGCATTGTGATTTGTTGCTGCTGCGGCATGATCAAGGGGATGAAGATTACGCCGATCTTATGCAGATTAATGAAAATGCAAATCGTGCGGCGTCACTTGTTGGACAGCTTCTCGCATTTTCGCGCAAACAGACCTTGCGCCCTGAAATCTTGGATGTTCGGGACACCTTGTCAGACCTGACGCATCTGCTGAACCGACTGGTTGGCGAAAAAGTGACCTTGACCCTGAGCCACGATCCCGTCCTTGGGGCAATCCGCGCGGACAAACGCCAGCTCGAACAGGTTCTGATGAACTTGGTTGTGAACGCCCGTGACGCGATGCCTGACGGAGGGGAGATTCGCATCGTGACCGAGGCGCTTCAGCTCAAGGTTCCGCTGAAGCGTAACCGTGTGACTGTACCGCCGGGTGAGTATGTGTCTGTGAAGGTTATTGATGAAGGCACGGGTATTCCGTCGGACCTTTTGCAAAAAGTGTTTGAGCCCTTTTACACGACCAAGCGGACGGGTGAGGGCACCGGGCTTGGCTTGTCAACAGCATACGGTATCGTGAAACAGACCGGGGGGTATATCTTTGCCGACAGTGTGGTCGGAGTTGGAACGTCTTTTCTTCTGGTGTTTCCCATCCGAAAACCGATGGAACCGGTTGTTCAGACCGAGCCGACGCTTCCGCAACAAAGGGCGCCGCGTCATGGAGATGGGGTCGTTTTACTTGTCGAAGACGAAGCGCCCGTGAGGGCATTTGCATCCAGAGCGCTGCGTTTGCGCGGATATACAGTGATTGAAGCCGAGTCGGCCGAAGCTGCTTTGGAAATGCTTGAGGACGGTCTGTTGACAGTCGACGTCTTTGTCACCGACGTTGTGATGCCGGGTATGGACGGACCAACCTGGGTCAGGAAAGCATTGGAAACGCGCCCGGATGTACGTGTTGTTTTTGTCTCCGGCTACGCGGAAGGTGCCTTTGGCGGGGCAGCACCCAGTATTCCGCATTCTGTGTTTTTGCAGAAGCCTTTCTCGCTGAATCAGTTAACTGAAGTTGTCCATGACCAAATTGCGACCACCGGTTGAGGCGTTTCACTATGGGCGGTCTGTAGTTCCAAAGAAACAAGTTAACGCTTGGATGCCCCGCTGTTGCTGTTGGAGGTGTCGCGCGAGGTTCTGACCGACAGAAATTTAATATTTAATAACAAATAAGTAAGAGATTTCTTCGCTCCGTGGGCGCCCAATCTAGTGGTATAAACCACTCCTTAACTTCCATGCGGAACAGTAGAACTGCCGAAATTTTTATTGAAATGTTCTCTTTTTGGTCTCATAAGGAACAAGAGGTGAACAAAGCAGCGATTGCCGCGCGTCCAAGCGTGTGACAATAAAGGACAGGACAACAGGCCAATGGCAGATCTTTTGACAATGA
>CAYODE010000199.1:0-6515 GCA_964402685.1 uncultured Aestuariivita sp.
GGTTTTGCCCGCACGTCACGCTGTAAACTCTATTTCTAGCGGAGCGCACCGTAGCGGCCGTCTTGGCGTGCCATCCGCTCTATGAGCGATCAATTTTCGACAATCTGGCCGCGACCGAAAAAAAGTCTCAGGCCCATCCGTTCGATGGTGGCCTGTCGGTGCGCAACGACGAGCGCGGTGCGCCCTTCCACCAGATGCTCAGCCGCGTCTGCCGGCGCGCTCTTCCATTTCGCTGTCGAGATCAAACCAGTCGGGCCGCTTGCGGCCCATATCTGTTGTTCGAATGGCCGATGCTTCGGTGGTTCCCGACCGGTTGTACTAGTTCGCGCGAACGGCAAGTTCTTAGCGCGAGCGGGCATACGCGCCCTCAGCTCTGAGCGGCGTGAGCGGACTCCGAGCGCCATCTCGCCCAACTCTCCCCGCTGAAACTCTGATCTTAGAAGGCCTCGGCCCCAACCGAACTCTCATCGCCCTTTACTGATGCTGCAGCTGCAGCCCGCATTGCTGCCATTCGCTGTCAGTGCTGCCTAGTGAACTGCTCACTCTGCAGCATACTTCCGCCGGATATTCTTTGCCGCTCTTACTGTGTCGGTCACTTGCAGCCGGTATTGAAACATCTGCCAACTGACTTGGTAGATCTCTTCCACCATTTCTCTGGAGAATGAGTCCAGCACCATTTTGACTGTGGCCTTCTTCGGAAGCAACAGCGTCCCGCCCAACCATTTGGCCTCTTCTTCTGTGTTCCTGTCGTATGCCCGTTCGCCGTTGTCTTTGATCGGCGTTTCAAGGTCGTGACCCATGATTATGTGCGCTAGCTCATGCGCCAGATCAGAGTTTTGGCGACGAGGATGGTGAAAATCGTTGTGGTGTATCTCTTTGTAGCTTCCGTCGGAGATTATGAGACCCGAGAATGGATCGTCTGGGTGGCTAGCCCAGTAGTTAGTCATATCTGACGGCAGTATTGGGTTGTTGCGAATGCCAAAGACAGGAACGCCTAGATGTTCTGCCAGCCTACGCGGGCACAGCGGAGCGTCAGGCCTGAGATCCAACTCCGCTCTGAATTCTTCTGCATATCGCTCTGCTTCTGCCTTGAAACCGTGCTTGAACTTATGTCCCATCTGCCCTGCGTTTCCTCATATCTTCGTAGAGCGTCTTGATCATGAGCTCCATCGTTTGAGCGTCTTCACCGCCGATGTGTCTGTCCGCACGAAGCAGGGTAGTTATCTCCGCAAGCGTATCTTTTTGAGCTCGCGGTGTGCCGGTGTCGCGATAGAACTGGCTCACATCTAAACCCGACCAGGATGCCAGCGCCGCAAGGCTATCGACGTCGGGTCGTTTTCCTTGACCCATGCGGGTCAAAGTAGAAGCCGAAATTTTGGCTTTCTCTGCAACTTTCTTCCATGAAACTTCTCTATCTCGCCTGATCGCATCTAGGGCTGCATAGAAGCCCTCTGCATCAAAGAAATTCGACATGTGCTTCCCCGTTTCACTCTTGCAATATCCCAAGAATCGGATATCCCTGTAATTGCTAACTAGCAACACAACGTCACTATAGCAACAAGGAGCCTGCTATGTACGCTTTCAGGATTGTTGACGCGGCAAGCGGTCAGTACCGTGTGCGCTTCACCTACAACTCCGAAATCATGGTGTGGTCAGAGAACTTCACCACGAAAGACGCGGCCAAGAGAAACATCTCTTCGCTGAAATCAAATGCGCCAGGCGCGCCGATTGTCGATCTTTCAGTGGGTGAGACAGCAAGCGGGTATCGTTGGGAGGTCGTCAAGTCGAGTGATGGTCAGTACTTCACCCGCTTTGTGGCATCGAATGGTGAAACCATGGTGCGTAGCGAGCGTTACACCCAAAAACACAACGCCAAGAATTGTGCGTCATCTGTCTCCAGCAACGCGGGCTCGGCTCGGGTCATCGATGAGACAGAAGCTCGGGCGGCGTAGCCAATAGAAAGGACAAAGAACTATGGCAAAGAAGAGTAGTAGAACACGTGCAAGAAGTACCATCTCAGGGCGCTTCGTCACGAAAGCGCATGCAAAGCGCAGCCCTCGAACGACCGTCAAGGAGCGCGTCGGAGGAGGCTCAACTCATGGATCAATCCGGAGCGCCGTCACGGGGAAGTTTGTCAGCAAAACCTACGGCAGACGGAATCCTCGCACGACGATGCGCGATGGTTGAACCTCTAATCGAAAAAGGCGATCTAGTGGCAGGTTGTCCCTTGGATAACCCGCCGCCAATCTAACGTGAAGCACACCATCAATCGCGAGCTGTTCTTAGCAGCTTGAGCGCTCCTATTAGAAGCGAGGTGTTGATGATGCGCAATTTGAGCTGCTTAGCGGAGACGGTGCCCATTTGTGAGCGGTCGCAAACCTAGTCAGTGAACGCTTTGAATTAGCGACTAGGCAATTGCGTGAGGCATTTTATTTGCTGACTATCCTTGCCCGCAGGCAAGAAGTGCATATTCTGTTGACTGACCAATACTTTGTGGGCGCATAATGGAGCGTTGCCACATATTGTCAGGAAAGTCACTTTGTCAGAACAGTCACAAGTTACCGGGCTCTTGGACCGTCTCGACAAGGAAATCTCTGATGGAAATGTCTGTGTCGACGGGTTCATCGATGATTTACAGATGTTCCAAGACAGGCGAAGCGTGGGAGGTCTAGTAGGCCTAGAAGCCAAACTAGAAGCAGCTGAGCGCCAAGATCAGATCGAAGGAGCGCAGGCTAAGAAAGAGCTTTTTGCGAAGCTACTAGCCAAGATGCAACACTATCCCTCGGCGCAGAAGATTTTTGCTTTGTTCCTAGCACGCATAAATGATGTTTTTGAGAACCATATCATTCCTCATGCCTCGTCTCTTGATCGACAGAAGATCGATGAAATCATCGAGGACAAGATCGTACAGCCAACACTTCAAGACATGGGAGCAGGTTTTGAGCATTTCACCATCAACCATGCTCACGTCAGGGGTATGATCTACTGGCTTGCCGATAGATGCTACGTGAGGTGGAGCTAGTGTTCTCTCTCTCATACACCGCTGCATATGACCCTTATCATACCGTCTTTAGAATGCTCGTCCTTCTTGCTTCGACAGAAAAAGGCAGAATGCCGTCCAAGACAGCAAGAGCAGCCGACTTCTTCTATTGCTTTCCATGGATGCTAGAGGACATCCGTGCGCCACGAAGCATTGAGGGCTTTGCTCGGATGCGGAACCAAATCGTGAGGAAGTACCCCAAAACAAGCTACGATCGGTTTCCAAGTGCTCGCGTTGTGTTTGAGAGGATGGAGCTGATCCAGTCGACGGCAGTAAGCGCGCTTGCGGGCGCAAATATGATAGAACCGGTTGAGACTTCGTCGGAGGTGCTGGCTCTCAAGCGGGAACGTGTGCCTTCTGGACTTTCTACTGCTGTCGAGCAGGCAATTGAGAAAACGCCGGATCTATTGAAGTTTTTAGCAGTTGTACTTCCGCAGGTAGAGCAACTCGGAAGTGATGGTCTATTTGCCCGTACAGGCCTCGGGGAGTTCAGTTATGACGTTGTTTAGGCCGAACCTAGAAGTTGTCGACCTGTCGATATTTCGTCGAGGTCAACTCGTCTTTTCAGAAGCATTTCACACGGGGCTGAACATTATTCGGGGCGAGAACAGCTCTGGTAAATCCACAATTATGGATTTCATATTCTACGGTCTGGGTGGTGACCTTTTGGAGCACCAATGGCGGGAGTCGGCACTTCTGTGTGACACCATTACGATGGGGGTCAAACTAAACGGGAAAGATGTCACTCTGCAGAGGGACGTCGAACAAAAGTCCTCACAACCCATGCGGATCTTTTTTGGCCCAAGCTCGGAGGCACTGGAAAGCAGCGGGGCTGGTTGGGAGCGGTACTCCTTCCGACGAGGTAAGTCCGAAAGCTTCTCTCAAGTGATGTTCCGTCTTCTTAGCCTGCCCGAAGTGCAATATGGCGAAGCCAACACCAAGATCACGATGAACCAAGTCTTGCGTCTTCTCTACTCGGACCAGCTTAGCTCGGTCGAAAAGCTGTTTCGTGGTCAGCCGTTTGACGATGCGATCACGCGGCAGACTGTCGGACATCTTCTACTCGGCGCCTTTAGCGACGATTATTATACAGCTAGGCTGAATCTGAAGACTTACGAAGCTGATATGAAGGATGTCGTTTCAAGGATTTCGACACTGATCAGACTTCACGGGCGCGACGGTCATCCTTTGACCGAGGATTGGATTGATCAGGAATACTTGCGCCTCCAAAAGGAACTGGACGGTCTGAACAGCCAGATCGAACAGACGGAGGAACAGGTCTTTTCAGCACAGTTTGAAGATCGGCTTTCGTTGAACGATCAAGAAACCACTTATGCGAGAGTGAAGGAGCTCCAAACACAGATCGGCAAGTTGAACGAGGAATTGGATTTCCTTGAGCTAGAGGCTTCGGACTCTGCGGAGTTCATCGCCTCTTTGACCAAAAAGCTTCAAGCCTTACACGAATCTAAGTTGGTCGTTGACGAGTTGAATGCGCTGAAATTTGACTTCTGCCCGGCGTGTTTCGCTCCTGTCCAGGGCACTGAGGTAGAAGGCGCCTGCACACTGTGCAAACAAGCTTCTGATGAAAGCCAAGTTAAGGAACGCGCCCTGCGATTGATCAATGAGTATGCTCGGCAGAAGCAAAACTCACTTGATCTTCAGGCTGGCAGGCAGCGTCAGATTTCAGACTTGAAGGCGAAGTTAACGACGATCACAGAGCTATGGGAGCAAGCAGGTCGTCACTATACGGTCTCCCTCCGCAGCCCAACAACAGAGCTCCGAACAAGACTGCGGTCTCTGAATCGAGAAGCGGGCTATGCTCAGCGTAAGCTTGAAGAGTTGGCGACTCGCAAATCTGCGGTCGCTGAATTGAAAGAAGCCCAAAACCAGCGAGATGAACTTCAACGCAAGATCGATGATGTTCGATCCGTGATCGAGACCGCGGAGAAGCGTGATCGTGATCAAGTCTCGAAAGCGCGAAGGTCGATTGAGCTCGAAGTCCTCGACTTTTTAAGACGCGACCTTGAGCGTCAGTCGACATTCAAGAACGCTGACAAGGTCGATTTTGATTTCGACGGCGATCGAATAAGTGTAAATGGCGAGTCGTTTTTCTCTGCAAGTTCTATGGTTTATCTTCGCAATAGCTTCATTGCCTCGTTTGCTGTTGCCGCGGCCAATCAGCCGTCATTCTCCCATCCGCGCTTTCTGTTGATGGATACAGTGGAAGATAAAGGTATGGAGCCGGAGAGGAGCAGGAACTTTCAAAGACTACTTCATGAGAAGTCGAAAGCGGCAAAATCTTCAAACCAAATTATTATCGCTACCTCGATGATTGCCCCAGAGTTAGATAAGCCTGAGATAACTGTCGGTGAATTCTATACTCACCAAAATCGCACATTGCGCATTACTGGCGCTTAGGGTTGGGCTACCAATGTCCCAAAAAGAGTCTTCTCGCACAACTTGGACACCTGAACCCTGGAGCGTTCGGACAATAAACTGGCATCTCCTGAGAGGATTTGGCCAGAGTTTGCCAGCATCCATTACTATGAGTGCGCCGTTTGTGGGTTACATGATTTTGTACCATGCGCAGATTGAGGAGTATCTGGGCGGGCTCGGTGGATTGCTAGATCAGCACGTGGCACCCGGCACATGTACCCCTTGGTTCGAGTTTTCGATGCGGCTGAACATCGTCTATATGGGATTGTTGCTACTAGGTGTGGGTACCATCCTTTATCGCGTTTTCGCGCCCGCGATAGTTAAGCGTGCAAAGGACATTAATGAGTATGTCATCGAGAACCTAGACAACGTCTCCGCAAGAAACCTGCGCTCAATGTATGCAACCATAGCGTCAAGAAGGCCGCAGGTAGCTTCCTCGTTCGATCAAAGAGCGCCATGGCTGAATAGAGAGAAGAGCCTCAAGACAGCATCAGATGCTCTCAAGAAGGACGACGACAATCAGATCAAGATTGATGTCCTCCGGAGCTTCTACAACGTGCAGGACAGGCACACCTCGAGGCGTATGGTGTACACGGTACTGACATTTTATGTGGCCGGCTTCTCCCTTTTGTCAGTTCCGGGAATTGCTTTCACGGTTCGAGTTCTGTGCGTTATCGGATATGACCTAGGTCTGGCGGGAGAATGAACTTATAGCAGGCGAACTCCACGGTCGGTTGTGAATTACGGGGGTGCACTAACGTCCGCTTTGCAGCTGACGCTTATTATTGTCGCACTTGCGGCGTACTTCCGCTTTCCGCCCTGGTGGTCGAAGTATGCGTTTGCAACATTCCACCGCCCTTTGAACCGGTTCATACCACTGGCTCACTTTGCCACTTTATGCTCGAACGACTTGGCCTCTCGGAGCCCAAAGCCGTCTGCTCTGGCCGTCATTGTCAAACATCCATCCCCTACAGCCTTCAGCTTAAATAGCCGCTCGAGGAGTTGCCGCTTCTCAAACGCATTTGATGCTCGGTAGAGG
>CAYODE010000200.1:0-6466 GCA_964402685.1 uncultured Aestuariivita sp.
TCATCGCGGATCGCCGTTATCACCAGCGATTGTGTCATTAAGGACCTCTCCCTGTTGGCAATAACATGAAATTTCATATAATATTGGTCAAGAGAAATTTTCGGTTATGATCGGCCCATGCCTGACGATATTACGCCACCGCCATCACAGACTGACCAAGGCAGCTTTGTTGACAATTACCTGCTGTATCTGCTGGCCTCGGTCAGTCACCACGCCAGTGGTCAGTTCCACAGCCATGTACGAAGTAAGGGCTTGCGTGTCCCGGAATGGCGCGTGCTGGCCACGTTGAACGATGAAGACGGGGCGATGATCACAACTCTGGCGCGGATTTCGTTGCTTGAGCAGTCGCATCTGACCAAAATCGTGGATCAGATGGAGCAGCGTGGTTGGGTGAGGCGCCGCCCGGATCCGGTGGATGCAAGGCGCGTGCGCGTGTTTCTGACAGATGAGGGGCATGGGCTTGCGACAGACCTTGTGGCTGACGCCCAGGCACATGAAGAAGAGCTGTTAAGTCGTTTATCAAGCGAAGAGGCCGCTGCGATCAAACCGGTCTTAAAACAACTCCTCGCCCGGTTGGAGCCATAACGCAGGCATTCAACTCTGGCATTCAGGGATTGGGGTTAGCGTTCTTCCGGTTTCGAAATAACTCCGCAGGTTATGCGCCACCAGATCGAACATTGCGCCGCGCGTCTCGACGGTCGCGCTCGCCGCGTGCGGGCTGAGCAGAACATTGGGCATATCTCGCAGAATCTGTGGGACATGAGGTTCATCTACAAACACATCCAAGGCGGCCCAACCCAGTTCACCGGTCTGTAATGCAGAGATCAGCGCGTCCTGGTCCACAACAGATCCACGCGCCGCGTTGACTAGTCCGCCTTCTGGGCCCAAGGCTGACAAAATGTCTGTAGTTATTAAGTGATCCGTGCCTTCGCCTCCGGGCAGAAGGAGCACGATGGCCCTGCATCTTCGCGCCATGTCGACCAGGTCTGGACAGAACTCGTAAGGGACGTCCTGCCGGGTTCGACCATGATAGAGAACGGTGACATTAAATGCTTCGAGCTTTGCCGCGAGATTTCGGCCAATGCGTCCAAGACCTACAATCCCAACCGTTTTCCCCTCTAGCGACCAGGTCAGCGGTGTTTGTCCGCTCTCCCATGCGCCAGATCGAACATGTGTGTCCTGACGGACGTATTCCCGGCTGGCTGCAAGAAGCATCAGAAACGCGAAATTCGCAACGTCGGCGTTGAGGACATCGCGTGTGTGCGTAATCACGATCCCACGTTCGATCGCAGCATCCACGTCAACGCCGTCATATCCGACACCCATATGGGAAATGATCTCAAGATTGGGAAACCTGTCCAAAACGCCTTGGCCAAGCGGGCCTGCGAAATTGATCAAACCGCGTACCTGGTCTGGGGCCTCCACCGACCAATCTGCCTCTGGATCAGCGATAACGTCGATCTGGAAATCTTGCAAAGCGTCCATCACAGGGGGAGGGGGTTGGCGCAACGCAACAAGGCGAATGGTCATCACAGCTTTTCCTTTGTCGATCGGTGTCGGGATGGCATGGTGAAAAAGGAACGTCCAGCGCTGGACAGATTACTTGCATTTGCATATAAATTCGGAAGCGCTGCCGCAACCCCTCCAGCGAAGAGTACACAACATGACGAAACCTGCTGACGTCCCGGCGACTGACGAAGAACCGCGTGTGTCGTTCGAGGACATTGGGCTGGATAACTACGCCCCGTATCTGATGAACCGCATTATGGGCCGATACAATGAAAACCTTAGGTCCGAGATGGCCGCGCTTGGGTTGAGCACGGCCAAGATGCGGGCCTTGGCCATTCTGTCGGTTCGGAACGGCCTGCATATCGGGGATCTGGGCGTCTATGCGGTTGTCGAGCAATCCACGCTATCGCGCGCACTAGATGCCCTGGCTGAGGATGGTCTGGTGCGTCGAGAGGCCGACCCAAGCGATCAACGCGCCAGCAGGGTTAAGCTGACTGAACATGGGCGCGCCGCATTCGACAGGCTCTGGCCCCGCATGATCGATGGGCATGACGCCATGTTCGAGGGCATTCCCGAGGCCGAGCAACACGCGTTCATCAGCACGCTGCAAAAGATGCTGAACAACATTCGCAAACATAACATTTAACCAGTTAGAGGCAGTGTGAATGGCCGAAAGATCGTTCAAACGTGAAGTCGAAGACTTGAAGCTAGGTAACGGGGAGACCTTTACGGGTGAGGGAATTTTGGCCATCACCAAGGCGCTTCTGGAATCGGGTGTCGGTTATGTCGGCGGCTACCAAGGGGCCCCGATTTCGCATCTGATGGATGTTTTGGCGGACGCAGAAGAGCTGCTGACCGATCTCGGCGTACGATATGAAGCCAACGCGTCGGAGGCCGCAGCGGCCGCGATGTTGGCAGCCTCGGTCCATTATCCCATTCGCGGGGCAGTGACGTTCAAGGGGCCCGTTGGTGTGAACGTCGCCTCGGACGCGCTGGCGAACCTGTCGTCTTCGGGCGTGACCGGCGGGGCCTTGATCATTGTCGGTGAAGATTACGGGGAAGGCTCCTCAATCATGCAGGAGCGCAGTCATGGTTTTGCGATGAAATCGCAGTTCTGGTTGCTGGATCCACGCCCCAATTTGCCGTCAATCGTTTCCGCAGTGAAACAGGGGTTTGAGCTGTCTGAGGCATCAAACAGTCCAGTCATGCTGATGGTGCGTATTCGCTCGTGCCATGTCACCGGACAGTTTGAAACCGAAGACAACGTCATCCCGCCGCTCTCGGTTCGCGATGCACTGTCGAACCCGCAGAGCAATTTTGAACGCGTTGTTCTTCCACCGTTCTCCTACAAGCAAGAGCATGACAAGATCGACAATCGGTGGCCTGCGGCTGAAGCCTTCATTCGCGAGAACGGCATGAACGAGATGTTCGGCCCCGAGAACGCGCCCGTCGGTATTGTGGTTCAAGGCGGTATGTTCAATGGCGTGATCCGCGCACTGCAACGCCTTGGGTTGGCCGATATCGAAGGGCGCTCTGCCATCCCGATCTATTGCCTCAACGTGACTTATCCGCTGGTGCAGGATGAGTTTCTGGAGTTTGCCCGTGGCAAAGATGCACTGCTTGTCATTGAAGAGGGGCAACCCGAGTTTATCGAACAGAACCTAGCCACACATCTGCTGCGGTCGGACCTGAAAACCAAACTTCATGGGAAGGATATCTTCCCAATGGCGGGCGAATACACCGGGCAGGTCATGCTGGACTCGGTTACGACCTTTCTCAAGCAATCTGCACCGGAGTTTTTGCCGGGGCAGGTTCGGGCACCCAATGCGCCCCCGCCAGAGATCCCGGACCTTTCTGAAACGGTTCCGATCCGCCCGCCGGGGTTTTGCACGGGCTGTCCGGAACGTCCGATCTTTGCGGCCATGAAACTGGTCGAAGGTGAATTGGGCAAGCACCAGATCACCGGGGATATCGGATGCCATTTGTTCGGATCGCTTCCTCCGTTCGAGATCGGTGGTTCGACCATGGGCTATGGGCTTGGTCCTGCCTCCAATGCAGCCTTTGACGGGGGCGGGGAACGGCGCGCGGTGTCGTTTCTCGGGGATGGTGGCTTTTGGCACAATGGTCTGAGCAGTTCGATCGGGAATATGGTGTATAACCAGTCCGACAGCGTCGCAATCATCGTGGACAACTACTATTCGGCTGCTACCGGTGGGCAGGATCTGATGTCGTCGCGGGCACAAAACCCGACGAAGGCCACGAACAACCCCATCTCCAAGGCTTTAGAAGGGGTTGGCGTGAAATGGATCCGTCAGATTGATCACACCTATGACGTCAGCAAGATGCGGGACACGATCAAAGAGGCGCTGACCACGGATTACGCTGGGCCCAAGGTCATCGTGGCCTCCTCGGAATGTATGCTGAACAAACAGCGGCGTGAGAAGCCAGTGCGCAAGAAAGCCATCACTGATGGGCGCCGTGTTGAAGCTCCGCGATTTGGTGTGGACGAAGATATCTGCACCGGCGATCACGCCTGCATCCGACTGTCAGGTTGCCCGTCTTTGTCATTGAAAACGTTAGATGACCCGTTACGCGATGATCCCGTCGCGTGGATCGACCATACCTGCGTCGGGTGTGGCAACTGCGGAGAGGTCGCAGATGCAGCCGTGCTTTGCCCCTCGTTCTATCGCGCCGACGTCGTCCACAATCCGACCGGGTGGGAGGCGCGTAGAGCGCGGTTTAGACGCAGTGTGATCGGGTGGTTTCAGGAAAGACGCGCCGCCAAGCAGCTTTTGTTTGAGGAGGCGGCGCAATGACCAAGCATGAGATGCTTTTTGCACCGCAGGGGGACGATGCCGCGCAGGCCATCCTAAAAGTCGTGATTATGGCGGTTGGCGGGCAGGGCGGAGGGGTTCTGACCAATTGGGTCGAGGCCGTGGCGCGCGCGTCTGGACGGGCGGTGCAAGCGACATCTGTTGCGGGTGTAGCGCAACGAACCGGTGCGACGATCTACTATGTCGAAATCGGCCCTGAGGGGGCAGACGCCCCCGTCTTTTCCCTTGCGCCTGCAGGGGGCGATGTCGACGTGCTGGTTGCAGCGGAATTGATGGAGGCGGGTCGCGCCATTCAACGGGGGTTTGTGACCCCGGATCGGACAACTCTGATTGCCTCAACCCACCGTGCTTTGGCAGTGTCTGAAAAGATGGAACCCGGTAATGGGATAGCCAGTGCCGAAGAGGTTCTAGCCGCAGCCGAGATCGCTGCACAGCGCTTGTTGATCGCGGACATGGAAAAACTCGCCGTGGATCAGGGCTCGGTCATATCGGCCAGCCTGTTTGGTGCGCTGGCAGGCTCTAAAGTTCTACCCTTTGAAACCGAGCAGTTCCGAGAGGCGATCCGCGCTTCAGGGAAAGCGGTCGAAGCCAGTTTGCGTGCGTTTGAAGCGGGGCTCGCGTCTGTCTCTGCTGTGGGTTCCGAAGCGGAAAATCAGACGCAGGCACCGACAGCCATACTCACCCTGTCCGGACCGGACGCGGCGCAAAAGGACTGGAGTGACCTACTCACCCGCGTTCGTGCTCTGCCGGAAGCTGTGCATGACATGGCAGAGGTCGGGTTGCGCAAGGTCGTCGACTTTCAGGATGTGGCATATGGAGCCAACTACCTGACGCGTCTCGAAAGCATGGCAGCAAAGGATGGGCCAGAGAGTGAAAATGAGTTAACGCGGGAAGCCGCCAAATACATTGCCAACGCCATGGCCTATGACGATGTGATCCGTGTGGCGGATCGCAAGACACGTGGTGCGCGCGGGCGCCGCATCGATGTGGAAATGGGTAAGAGCGACGCCCAGATCCTGCAATTGACTGAATTCTTCCACCCGCGTGCAGAAGAGATCGCGGGATTGCTGCCGGCGCAACTGGGCGAAAGGATCGAGAATTCAGAAAAATGGATGGCGCGACTGGATCGCTGGTTCAACAAAGGGCGTCGCATACGCACCGACACTCTGCGGGGGTTTGTACCGCTCTACATTATTGGCGGTCTGCGGAAATGGCGCCTTAAAACGCGGCGCCATGCGGTTGAGGTTAATCACATGGACGCCTGGCTGGCGGACGTGGACCGCTACCTCGCACAGGATTACGCGCTGGCGGTTGAAGTGTTGCGGTGTCGGCGTTTGATCAAGGGCTATTCCGATACGCACGCGCGCGGCTTGTCCAAGTTTGACAGGGTGATGGCGGGTATCGCGTTGGTCGCCGGGCGCGAGGATGCTGCGGACTGGGCGCGTCGGTTGCGGGATGCCGCATTGAAGGATGAAGAGGGCAAAGCGCTGGAGGGCGCGTTGCAGACCATTCGATCCTTCGCCGGGTAATTGAAATCGGTGTGACTGGCCAAATAGGGGGAGCGACATGAAAATCTGGTACCAATCCTATGTCGATTACGAAAATGGGGCGTCCTATTGGGACATGCTGGGCCCCCATCTTCAGGCCGTTTCCTCTCCCGACACGCAGGTCGATATTCGTGGGATCACCCCGTTTGACAGTTATGCCCATCCGCTGATGGAGTGGCGTTGTGCACGCGAGATGATCTGCAATGCCGTACGCGCCGAACGCGAAGGGTATGACGCGTTTATCGTTGGCCACTTTCAGGATGCGGGGCTGTACGAGGCGCGGTCCGTTGTGGACATCCCGGTGATCGGATTGGGGGAGGCCACCATGCTCTGGTGCTGCCAAATGGGGCAACGTTTGGGCATCGTCACAATCAACCCCCGCTTTATTCCGTGGTTTCACCATCAGATTGGGAAGTACGGGCTGAAAGAACGCGTAACGGGCGTGCACTCCATGACGTTTGAACCCGGACAGATCCTTGAAGCCTATGGCGATGCGGACAAAGCCGACGACGTGAAACGTTTGTTCGAAGAGCAAGGCCGCCCAATGATCGCCGAAGGGACGGATGTGCTGATCCC
>CAYODE010000201.1:0-6456 GCA_964402685.1 uncultured Aestuariivita sp.
TTGGGGAAGCCGCGTCGCAGCAACTCTAGACGTGACGAGTGACCGCTACGGGCCGTGAGTGGCGGTAGTCGTGAAGCAAAAGAGCCAAGATGCTACACCCCATCGGAGGCCAGCAGAGAGCCCAACTCGGCCATCGATTTTACGCTGCGTGCGCTCGCAGCACGAGATTTGCTGCAGATGCTTTGTTCACGACGGCGCATAGCGGCAGAGATCGCTGCCATTCGTTCACCGCACAACGAAGATTGAGGCTGCAACTCAAAGTCTGCGGTCAAAGTCACCGTTCGCCGCAAGGCAGTTAGGGTCTCATTGAAACAATCCTGATCGTAGCTTGGAGCCCTGCAATGCCTGATTGTTAAGGAAAACCCGCAACGGCTTGCATGTCGATCAAAAAGCGGTTCTTTGGCCTTTTGTGCAACCAGGGGGCGAGAAGGTACAAAATGACTCGCATTGCTTCATTTGCCGGATCAGGGGTCGACTTGGACGCTCTGCATAGCGCCATGCTTGCCGCGTTTTCTGACTATATCGCTCCTATGCAACCAGATGCTGATACGTTCAAAACGACGCTGAGCTCCAGAGGTTTTGACCCTGAGGCGTCCTTTGTCGCCCTTGAAGATAACGAAGTCATCGGGTTTTGGAACGTCGCGACGCGGAGCACCGAACGGTATCTGATCGGTAGTGGAACTCGGATTGCTCACAGGGGCCGGGGGTTGGCGTCCCGCCTCGGCATAGAGGCGATAGGTGCGGCGAAGCACGTCGGAATAGAAAGCTTCTGGCTTGAGGTCATCGAGGGAAACACAAGCGCTGAACGTCTGTATCGGAAGCTAGGATTTGATGTGACCAGAAAGCTCAATTGCTATCGGTTAAGTCATCCATTTCCTGATCTTTCCTCGTGCACACTATCGGATTTTGAAACCGTTGCGAATATTATTCAGAGGTCTTCGACCTGGGAGCCAACTTGGCAAAACGCAACGGACACCATTTCCGCCCTACAACTGACGTGTTTCCAACACGAAAAAGGTGGAGCAATCATCGGCGCAGGCGGCCTAGTGCATCAGATTGCCGCCAGCGACACCTCGGCTTTGGAAGACTTGCTCGCAGCAGCAGGCACGGTAGGGTCGCTGACATTGGTCAATGTCGATTCCGATGACAATGGGCTGTGTTCCCTTTTGCAAGAGCTTGGGGCTCACCGCTTCATTGTTCAGTCTGAAATGCGCTTGGCGCTGCCGGACGTCTCTTAATGGTCTTTCGAGCCCGCGTCGCACCGGTCAAATTTGGCTCTGAGCCGCCCAAAGCTTGTGCGGCAACGACCGCTATCGGTCATCTCTGATACAGGCCCTTCAACCATGCTGTAGGATCGGCGAGTCAGCGCGGTGCTGATGATTGGGTGCCGAGGGAGGATCGGAGGGCAGTTCATGCCACGAGTCCAACCTCCCGCAACCACCCCGAAACGCAGAGCCTGGAACAAGGGGCAGATCATAGGTCAAAAACGGCCCTTGCTGCCAAAACAGGTCTGGGCGATCCGGCGCGGCTCGAACTGGCAGGTTTTCCGCGTGATCTGGCTCTGTTCAAAGTTGCCATCGACAGGAAGTTGCGCGGATGTGATCTCGTCAAATTGGCTGTGTCTGATCTGTTCAAGGGTGATCGTCTGCGAGAACGCGTGTCGGTCAATCAAAGCAAGACAAAGCGCCCGGTCCAGTTTGAACTGACTGAAAACACGCGTGAAACCGTCTTGACCTGGGTAAAATCACCCGAGATGTTCGCGTGTCCATTCATGTTCCCAAGCCGGCTCCATGACCGGCCATACATCTCGACCCGTCAATACGGTCGGTTGGTTCGTGACTGGGTCACTGCGATCGGGCTAGATCCTGGCGGATATGGAACCCATTCGCTCCGCCGGACAAAGGCAGCGGAGATCTATCGTAAGACCGGCAACCTTCGCGCCGTCCGACTACCGCTTGGTCACACAAAGGTCGACAGTACCGTTAGGTACCTTGGCGTTGAACTCGAAGACGCTCGGAGTATCGCTGAGCGTATAGACATCTGAGCAACGTTGGCGAACGGTTTGCCGTTCGCCATCTAAAAGCGGATGTCTGTACCTCGTGCGACGTTGATCGGTGCCGCGCCCAAAGCGGTCATTTATGTAAAGCGCGATGGGGGCCAGATTCAAACTACAACGACATTGCCGCGTTTGCGGCCGGTTTCGACGTAGGCGTGCGCTTCGACAAGATCGGCCAGCGGGTAAGTTCGATCCATGACCGGCGCGAACTGGTTCTTTGCGACGAGCGCCAGCACCTGGGCGAGTTCTTCGCGATGCACCGCCGGTTTCGACATGCCTGCGGCTGCAAACTTTGCTTTCTTGCTGCCAAACAAACGCGTCAAGATGATATCGCGCAGGAGCTTCAGGCCCAGTACCGGACAGATGAACTGACCATCTTTCTTCAACGCGGATTTCGCAGCACCGAACGATGAAATGCCAAGCGTGTCAAAGACGACATCGTATGCGATACCATTTTTCAGTGGATCTTTGACCTTGTAGTCAACGGCGTGATCCGCACCCAGCGACCGAAGCAGCTCCGCATTGCGGTCACTGGCGGTGGCAGTGACCGTAGCGCCCATAGCCTTCGCGAACTGAATCGCCGCCGTTCCAAGGCTGCCTGATCCACCCAGGATCAGTACATCATCACCAGGTTGAACATCTGCGATGTGGGTCAAGAAGTGCCAAGAGGTCATCGCACCATCAAATAGGGTGGCAGCCTCTTCGTAGCTCACACTATCTGGCTTTTTCAGAAGGCTGCCTTTCTGATCCAAGCAAATGTGGGACGCATTTGCACCAAATTGCAGCCCGGCTTCACCAAAGATAGCGTCACCAACACGGAATTCTGTCACATTATCACCAACTGAGATGATGTCGCCGGCGAAACAAGTGCCTGACAACCCGGCCCTCGGGCGTTTAAGCCCCAAAAACAGGCGCGCGAATTTAGGTTGTCCTGCGCGCATCAACCCATCCGCTCGCGACACGGCCGAAGCTCGGATGCGTATCAAGACTTGGTTGGCCGTTGGTGCCGTTACGGGTCGGGTAATTGGCTTGAGAACGTCAGGGCCGCCATAGCGGGTGACATCCCATGCATTAAAAGTCGTTTCCATGATGATCTCCAATTCTGAACTGAGTTCGAGATACTGGATTTATTTCATTCCCAAAATTGACCAAGATGAACCACGTTGGATCGTAAACGATACACTTGGCCATGGACTGGAAATCACTCCCCGCTTTTCTTGCTGTCGCACGATCAGGCTCCCTGCGCGCAGGGGCCGAGCAGGTGGAAGGTACTCACGCGACTGTCCGGCGCCAAATCGAGGGGTTGGAAGCTCAACTTGGCACAATGCTGTTTCGCCGCAATGCGGGTGGTTTGACACTGACTGCGGCAGGGCGGCGTTTGTTGCCGCAAGCGTTAGAGGCGGAAGCGGCCCTGCTTAAAGGTTTCAGCGCTGTCAAAGGCCTCGACCGCGAAGCGGCAGGCCGGATACGCCTATCGGTCGACCCGCTGACTGCGCATTACATGCTGGCACCAGTTTTGGCCGAGTTTGCGGATCTTTACCCGGAGATCGAAATCGAACTGAAACTGTCTTACTTCATAGATTCTATTGCCAAGGACGAGACAGATATTTCAATACGTCACGTCGTCGAAGTCGAGGAAGATGCCGTCGGGCGGAAGCTGTTTCCCTTATCCATCGGGGTTTTTGCCTCACGTAACTACATCGACAATACCTTCCCACAGGCGGGACCGAAGGGCTCAGGACTTACGTGGATTGGGTATGGCGACTACCCTGAACTCCAGGCAATGATCGACGCTAGTCCCTTTCCCAGGGCGGACGTACGGCACACTGTGGCTGATCCGCAAATGCACTTACACTTGGCACGCGCTGGTGCCGGCATGACCTTTATCGCCAGTTGGGTACAATCTGTCTTCCCGGAGCTTCAACGCGTCCCCGGAACAGAGATCGACCAGCGGCGCTCCACCTGGGTCTTGCTACACGGCGATCTGCGTCGAGTGAAACGCGCACGATTGCTTGTCGACTATTTGAGCGCTGCGTTGCTGGAACGGCGTGCGGATTTCGTTGGGAAGTGAGGCGGCCAACCGTTATCTTCCAAAATCACGCCTGAAGTGAATGCAGCCCAATGCTATGCATAGCGCACCTGATGAACACCGTCATCGAACATGACGTGTCTCTTGCGAAACGTTGACCCTGTCAAACGTTCAGGCGACCTAATTCGGTCCATTCGGAAATGGCGGAAGTCTTGGCGTTTTGGGTCCCAAGCAACCAAATACCAAAGCGGCGGCAAGACAAGCATGGCCTGCGGCTCGACTTCTCGTTCGGAGGTTGAACCCTTTGCATCGCGATAACGGAAACGCAGGCAATGTCTGTCAAGAAATGCCACCTCGAACACTGCCAGCAGCACTGGATCGGCCCCCGTGACGTCTGAAATGTCAACTTGCGGGGCCAGCGGCCCAACGTAGAGGCACTCCAGCAGGCGTCGCAAATCGCGCAGCTTGTCGGGCGGTAAGGCTTTCTCGATCTTGGCCAGTCCTGCGTTGGCCAGTCCTGAAAACGGAAGCTGACCTGCCGCCTGCATACTTGCCACGCTGATCACCAGTGCGAACACTTCGGTTACGGTCAGGCGCGCGGCGGTTTGCACTGAACGAGTATCCATCGACACGCCGCCGCCCCGCCCTTGTTCGGTATCAATCAGGAACCCTTCATCCCGTAGCGCGGCGATGTCTCGCAGGATAGTACTGCGCGACGCCCCAACCTCTTGGGCCAGCTCCGAAATCGTCGCCGATCCTGAGCGTCGTAGGGTGCGGACAATAGCGTCTTGTCGTGCTCTGCCTTTCATCGAGAAACCATACCATAAAAGGTGTCAGTCTGTGATACCTTTTTGATCTACGACATTGCTGATCACACACATTCAAGGAAACAAAGCAGTGTTAGACACCAACAATTTCCCCGCACCCACATTCGTGGACGTCAATGGCGTGACCCTCGAAGTTTTTGAAGCCGGACAGGAGAACAAAGGGAATCCGATTGTCCTGTGCCACGGCTGGCCAGAGCACGCCTATTCCTGGCGCCATCAGATGCCTGCCTTAGCGGCGGCGGGCTATCACGTCATAGTTCCCAACCAGCGCGGCTACGGGAATTCGTCCTGCCCCGCGGATGTGACGGACTACGATATCTTGAAGCTGACTGGTGATCTGACAGCGTTGCTTGACTATTTCGGCTATGACAACGCGATCTTTGTCGGTCACGACTGGGGGGCGAATGTCGTCTGGAACATGGCGCTCTTACACCCATCACGCGTGAAGTCGATCATCAACCTGGCGCTGCCCTATCAGGTACGTGGCGATTTGCCGTGGATCGAGATGATGGAGGCATTCTTTGGCCCCGATAATTACTTTGTTCACTTCAACCGCCAGCCCGGCGTCGCGGATGCCGTTCTGGACGCAAACGTAAACCGCTTCTTAAGCAATTTGTTTCGCAAGAATGTTCCTCTGATCCCTCCGGAGCCCGGGATGATGATGATCAATCTTGCACAAGCAGAGGATGTAGCTGGCGAACCGGTGATGAACGATGCGGATCGCGCTGTCTTTGCCACGGGTTTCGAACAGAATGGAATTACAGGCAGCATCAACTGGTACCGAAACATGGATCGCAACTGGCACATCCTAGCGGATGTTGACCCGATCATCCGCAAACCTGCACTGATGATCTATGGCAAACAGGATTTGATCCCACAATCAGAGAGCCTTCCGGAATTTGTGCTGGGTGTTGACGTTGTAAGCCTCGATTGCGGGCATTGGATCCAGCAGGAACTGCCGCAAGAGACGACAAGGGTGATTTTGGACTGGCTCGCAGTGCAATGATCTAGGTAGGCGCCGACTTGAACCGGCCTTCTTGAGTAAGGCCGGTTCAAGGGCCTAGTGTGAGACGGCCTCTTGATAGGAGCCCAATCGATGACAGAACAAACGATGGCGGCTGGGTTTGCGGCAAGTTTTGCTGACTATGCCTGCAATGAGGGCGTAAGCCGCGATGATTTACTTGCCGCTAGTGGCCTGACTGAGGCGGACTTATCAGACCAAGACAATCGAATCCCCGAGGCTGCCTATCGGACGATGATTGGTGCAGCAATCGCGCAAACGGGAGATACGTCGTTGTTGCTGCGTCACACGCTTGAAACGCGGCTCGAAACCATATCGGTTGTCGGTCAAATCGTGCACACCTCCTCCTCATTCCGGCATTCGATTGAACAGCTCAACCGCTATCTGCACCTTATGGCGAGTGGGAAGCTGCCATCGGGGACGAACCGCTTCGAGGTTCTTAACCAGGACGGTGCGCTTTGGATCATTGATCATCTGCCTGTTTCGCCTGAAGCCTACTTGGCGACCGAAGCCTCGTTTGCGC
>CAYODE010000202.1:0-3440 GCA_964402685.1 uncultured Aestuariivita sp.
CCGCGGAGGATCGGGATTTGTGGTCCAGATTATCGATCTCAGCAAGTTGTGCGCGCAGCTTTCTGATCGCGTCCAGACCAGGCTTTGCCCGCTTTTGTCGATCAAGAAGCTGTGCGTGAACGACAGATACCAATTCGTTCAGGGCCGCTGTCTCCATCACAAACCGTTCCTTGCCCGGTGGCGCATGTCTTCGGCAAAGCGAATTGCGATTGCGACGGGTTGGAAATGCTCTTCCAAAATCTGCGCGCCGATCTCCACTGTCGCATGCAAGGCGCGCGCGGTAGGCGGATCGGAATGTATCGGCACGCCTGCTTCTGCTGCGACGGATCGAATAGCAGCGGCAGCCTCATCAACCCCTTTGGCAACACAGATTGGAGCAGATCCCGGTTCACGCGACCATTTCAGCGCGACCGCGTAATGGGTTGGGTTCACGATCACCACATCGGATGCCGGAACATCCGCCATCATCCTGTTCGAGGCTATAGACTGACCGCGCTGGCGTCGTTCGTTCTTGAGATGCGGATCCCCTTCGGAATCCTTGGTCTCGTCCATCAGTTCCTGCCGCGTCATGCGGTTCTGGCGCAAATGCTCGACATATTGCCAGGTCCAGTCGATCGCTCCGATGAACAGCGCGACGCCAAAGATGACAAAAAAGAACACCAGGCAAAGCTGCGCCATGTGCCGTGTGATCAGGCCCGGATCGCTGTGCATTGTGGCCAGAATATCTTCCAGTCTCAGGATCAGGAACGCACCCAAAACTGCCGAAAACACAAAGAGCTTTGCAGCACTTTTTGAAAACTCAAAAAGGCCGGTGCGCCCAAACTTGTTCTTGAAATTCGAAACAAGTGAGATCCGCGAAAGCTTTGGCGCCAGTTTGGATGGCGTGAAAAGTAAGGCCCTTTGGGCAATGATCATCAGTGCGACAAACAACAGCGGCAGGCCGAACAATGGGCTCGTTCCCAAGGCAAGGCGTTGCAAGAGGCCACCTACGGGCGCAGCAGCGGACCCCGAAAAGAAATTCGCTGCCAATGTATGTGGTTGTTCGAGTAGTGTGGTAAGTGCAGTTCCCAAGGTCTCAACCGCCCAGCCACCCGATGCGAGGCACGCGACGATCAGCCCGAAATACCCCGCCGCTGTGAACAAATCGGACGATCGAGGAACCTCACCCCTCTCACGCGCTTTTTGCAGCTTTTGCGGACTGGCCTCGAACGACTTTTCTGCGTCTTCATCTGGCGCGCTCATCGGGTGGGCGCCATTGGGTCAGACATGAAACCAAAAAATTGTTCGCTCCAGATCAATAGCATGACGGGTGCAGCAAGAAAAAGGATCGCCAAACCGCCAAAGGTGATGACCGGTGCACCAACAAACGCCACCATCAACTGTGGCATGGCGCGGTTGATCGCTCCAAGTGCGAGGTTATAGAGCAGCGATGCGATCACAAAGGGGGCGGACACAGCGAAGGCCAGAGCGAATGCGTGGGATACCTGCGCTATGCCCCAACTTGAAAGGATAAGTGCGTTTGGAAACTGACCCATTGGAAACAAAGCATATGTCAGCAGCATGAAATGCACGGCGTATATGTGTAAATCCAGGATCATCGCCAAAGCCAAGCCAGACAGCACAAGGATGAAACTGATCGCCGGGAATGGCTCCACTGAAGCGCCTCCCAGAATCTGGGCCAGTGATGTGGCATTTGCGGCAATGGCCCCAGCCGTTTGCAACGCCATTACGAACAGCCGCAGCCCTACGCCCAGCGCAAGCCCAGTGACAGCTTCGGCAGTAAAGAAATACGCAACCTCCCTGACAGACTGAGGTTGCGCAACCGGATCCAGGGCTGATGCGATGATGATGGTAAATCCCGCCCCAACGGCTAGTTTGAACCGGACGGGCACCATGGTTTCCCCAACCCCAGGGAGCAGGGAGACCAGTGCCCCGACCCGCAGGAAAACTGCAAAAACATGCCAGATCACCGCTTCGGCCAGGCCCATTAACTCGGCCAGGGCGGCAATCACGCTTGCACCACGCCGACAAGGGCTGGCCGAGCCTCAAGCCCGATTTCCTCGAACGACAGAACGGGTGTGGTCAATCCGACAGATTTCATGACCGTTTGTAAGAACCGTCGCCGACGCGTGCTGGTGACCACCGCAGGGAACACACCTTGTTCGGTCACCTCGTTCACACGTTCAGTCACGCGCGCCGCCAGTCTGTTAAAATCGTCCGGAGGGAGGGCTACGTCAAATCCACCGCGGTCACTTTCAATCTGGTAGGTTGCGAATTGGTCCTCCCATTCTCCGGCAAGCTGGATGAGAGGGATCGAGCCGTCCTCCCGCCGCAGCCCAGAAATCAGTTGGAACCCCATCCGCTGACGCACGTGTTCGCAGATCGTCTCAGGTTGCGTGGTAAATACGCGCGCCTCGGCAATAGCCTCAAGGATCAGAGACATGTTTCGGATTGAGACCTGTTCCTCCAACAGCAAACGCAGCACGGAGTGCAAGGCATCAATCGATACCTTGTCGGGGATCAATTCATCAAGGAATTTGCGGTTTGCCTCCGCCCGCGCCGGATCGGAGGTTTTGGTCAACTCCGACAAAATCCGGCGTAAAGACTTGAGCGTCAGCAATCGGCTCAGGTTCTTTTTGACGACCTCAAGCAAGTGCGTCGCCAAAATTTCGCCCGGGGTGACAATGGTAACACCTGACAGGGCCGCTTCTTCCCTCTGATTTGCTTGGATCCACCGGGCCGGCGCGCCATAGACAGGTTCAACGACATCTGCACCATCAGGCATGTTTGCGTCGTCCTCAGGCATCAGCGCCAAAACAAGATCAGGGTGCAAAACGCCACGCTCATGTTCGACCCCATGGATGCGCAAAACATAAGACCCCAACGACAGTGATGGATCGTCTGTCAATCGGATTTCTGGCAAGATAAGGCCGAATGTGGAAGCTACGTGCAGCCTCATATTATCGATACGCGCTTCCAGCCCGGTTCCAGGATCCAGCACCATGGACACGAGATCCGATGCGAATTCGACATGCAAATCATCCAAGTCCAATACATCACCAATCGGAGAGGCCGACGGTGGCGGCGCTTCGACGTGACCGCGTTCAGAGGCTTCCGAGGCACGCTTTCTGCGATACAAGAGATAGGCGGCAACCCCCAAGGAGGCTGCCGCAAGAACAAAGGGCAAAAACGGCAGTCCCGGAACCAGCGCGAACAGAGCCAGCAGGAAAGCAACGGCGCCCAAGGGTTCGGGATGCCGACCGAGCTGATCGACAATGGCAGAATCAGTGGCTTTTCTTTCGCCGCCTCGCGCCAAAAGCAGAGCCGACGCGATGGAGATAATGACCGCGGGTATCTGTGTAACAAGGCCATCGCCAACAGTCAGGATCGCGTAAGTTTCAAACGCCGCGCCAACCGGTAAGTCGTGGACAAAAACGCCC
>CAYODE010000202.1:3450-6434 GCA_964402685.1 uncultured Aestuariivita sp.
CCGACTACAAGGTTCAGCAAAGTGATCAGTAATCCGGCAATCGCGTCGCCTTTTACAAACTTGGACGCCCCGTCCAGCGATCCGAAAAACGTGGTTTCTTGCTGTTCTTCCGCGCGCCTTTCCTTGGCAGATTGATGGTCCAGTGCGCCGGCGGCCATATCGCTGTCAATTGCCAGCTGTTTGCCCGGCATGCCATCCAAGGCAAAACGCGCGCCGACTTCGGCCATCCTCGACGCACCTTTGGTGATCACCATGAAATTCACGATCAAAAGAACCGTAAAAATCACCAACCCCAGGAAAACATTGCCGCCCATAATGAACTGCGCAAAACCGTCGATCACATTTCCGGCCGCATCTGTCCCGGTGTGACCCTCACTGATGATGAGGCGCGTAGAAGAAATGTTCAGCGACAAACGCAGGACCAGCGCAGTCAGAAGCACGGTCGGAAAACTGGAGAAATCCAGTGGTTTTTCGATGAACAGAATAACGGTAAAGACCAAGATGGCGAGGGAAAAGGAAGCTGCAAGTCCAAGGTCCAGAAGCCAGGTCGGCACAGGCAAAACCATCATCACAATGATGGCCATAAGCCCAAGTGCCATGAGAGACTTAGAGCTTGGAGCAAACCCACTTAACATCGACGTAGCCTTGAAAATTTCACCTTGTTTCCAGGTGATAGGCCGCGTTAGTTTCCGCCCCGTTAATTTGCACAAAAAAGCCCTGCCATTGCTTACCTAATCGGCAAAAAGTGCGTTTTGAATACCTTCTCGCAGAGTGGCGCTGTTGCCCAAAATCTCCACTCCGCGCGCAAGCTCCGGAGTGTCCTCAATCGCACCACTCTCGACGCTTGGCTCACCAACCGTCGGTTCGTTCCTAATCGGGGTGCGTACAGACTGTGGCATAGCCGCAAGCTGACTTCCCAATGCTTGCGCAATAAGGTCCATCGACGCTGCCTCTTCGTCACGCTCTGGTGAAGGACCCCTCTCTCGCATTAAGTACCGAAACTTGACCAGGTCAAACCCAGTCAGTCTTTGCTCCATCTGGTATGCAAAGCTGTCTTCAGCGTCCTGCCGTAAATCGCCAAAATCGGATTGCCTAAGAAGCGAAAACGCCTCGTCGAACAAGTTCGACAACAGGTATGCGCGGAGCAGAGTGAGGTTCAAGGTGGGGGAAATCGCAGTTGATCTTTGTTCGAAGGCGTAGCTTGCGATCGTTTCGACGACGCCAGGTTCGAGATTTCCATCATTCGCCCATGCGGTAGAAACGACTTCGATCGCTCCAAACATCGGAGCATCATTATTTTGCGTGGCATCTTTATCGTCTGCCAGCGTAGCTGCCTGCGCATTTAAGACAACGGCAACGCTCTCTGGCTCAGGAAGTGTGCGGCGTATTGGAATTGAAATCGACGCCAACCGCACTTCTTCAGCCAAGTCTGCCAGGCCGGAAAGACGAAGCGTGTTCCGAAACCTCGACGACATGATGGACTGGACCTCACGCGGCAGTCTTAGAAAACCACGCAAAAGCACTTGGCTGTCCACTTGTGCCAGATCCGCGCCTGCGGGATCGGCCATAAACGTCCAAAATAGAATGTCGGACGAACAAGACACATACTTGGCCAGTTGGTTCGCTGCCGCGTCGCGACGATTAGCCATGACTTCAGCGACCGCTTTTGCCAACCAGTATTTTTGGCCAATCGCGTTGTGGTCAGGTAACAGGTCAAACGCTTCGCTCGGCAGACCAAAACGCAGATAGACTTTCGCAAGAGACACGGCTGCCTCTGGATCACGCCGGCCGTCCGGTTCAAACAGTTTGTCCTGAGCGGCGGCGAGCTCCGTCAAAAAGTCGTCGCTGTTTGTCCAAGTCGTCAAGTCTATTTCGTTGTCTGTGACGCAGTTCAAGCGAACATCTTTTTCTTGAGTGACCTGCTTATCCTTCGGGCGAGGCACGTCTGTTGGGTCTCCCAAAACTGGCCGGATCTGCCAGGCTGTGGAAGCTCCCACTTGAACGTCTATGTCGTCTTCCACGTCCAGAATTCCGTCATAACCGGCTTGGGCCAGTGATTGTTTCAACGCCGCGCCGAGCCCGTCGGCGAGGTTGACGTTATTTGCCTGATCTCTCCGCACGGCATCACCATAGTCTTCGAGGAAGGCTCTGCCAGAAAACACCTCCGGCGACTTAGCAACGACTGTACCCGTGGCCGATCTAGCCGCCAAAGGCCCAGCCCGCATCGCGGTGTCTTCCAGCCCGCGATCTTCGAAGGACGCGGATTCATCCGCTCCGGCCAAGGAGGCGCTCCTTGCGACTAAGGGTTCAGGAGGAAACGTCCTCACAAGACTTTCATTTGCACGAGTAGCATTCGCATCACCGTCCAATACGTCGATGACAAGCAGCCGAGGTTCCGTGACAAAACTCTCGACCCAGCAGCGACAACTCAGACTTACCCGAAGCGTTGCTGTGTCTACAGAGATATCGGAAATGCGATCCCGCCCGATGCGTTCAAAAACTGATGAGATATCCAGCTCGGATCGCAAATCAGGCAAGTCCACCGCTATTACGTCACCATTGCGACGCACTTCCCAAGTGACATCAGGCGGCAGTGCCACGACGACGCGCGTGAAGGTCTCATGATCGCCGGTGCGCACCACCACGGCTGCAGCAGGCGCGCCCGTTAAACCAATGGCAAAAAGTGCTGCAAAAAAAAGCTGTTTCACGCTGCTTCCTGTTTCAACGCTTTGATCGCATCTTCAAGTTCTGCAAATGTTGGTCGGCTGTGCATGGGCGTGTTCTGGCGTCCGACCTCAATGCAGATGTTTGTGGCATGGTTGTGCAGGTTTGCGACCAGAACTTCCCGGATCAGTTGGTAGAAATGCTGATCCTCTTCGACAACCGATCTGACCTTACCGGCGAATGGGCCGACAAAACCGTAGGCGAGAAACACGCCCAGAAAGGTGCCAACCAAAGCGCCGCCAATCAGCTTACCCAGGATT
>CAYODE010000203.1:0-6401 GCA_964402685.1 uncultured Aestuariivita sp.
CAACTCGCTCAGATTGATGAAGAGCGCCATGCTCTGGCAAAAGCACGCTCGGAGCGGGGTAGTCTCAGCGAGTTGGTTGGCTTCATGCAGGATCTCGAAGGCATCTACCGAGCATCAAATGCGTTTGAGAAGCGGCAACTCCTCGAGCGGCTATTTGAGTCGAAGGCTGTAGGGCATGGACGTTTGACAATGACGGCCAGAGCAGACGGCTTTGGGCTCCGAGAGGCCAAGTCGTTCGAGCATAAAGTGGCAAAGTGAGCCAGTTGTATGAACCGGTTCAAAGGGCGGTGGAATGTTGCAAATGCATACCTCGACCACCAGGGCGGAGAGCGGTCGTTCGCTGCGAGTGCACACGGAGTTCTACGAGAAAAGGAAAGCAGACGTTCAACCAATTTGGTAGGCAATGATTGGCTGGTCCAGCGTGGCTTGCCTCCGCACCAGTCCGCTGACTGGATGCCGTTAACACGTGTTCAAATCTGAAGAAATTACGTCTAGATCATCTCAAAGAGAGTGTCCAAGCATCAACACAAGACTAACAAACTTATATGGGTCAATGCTTTAACGTCAATGTGCAACATCAGATTTTACTGGCACTGTGTTCGTTCATGTGGCACTTTCCAACCAAACGGTGCACTTTGACATTGACAGCGATCTTTTTGCGTGTGCCGACGCGGCGGCTAAGTACACGGGAATGAGCGTGGCAATTTCTGTAATTGATTTCTTTTGTGGATGTGGAGGTACCAGCGCTGGTCTCAAAAACGCCGGTATGAACATAGTTGCAGGCATCGACTGTGACAGCGTCGCCTTGGAGACCTTCAAGATCAATTTTCCTGAGGCGAAGTCGTTAAACGAAGATATTACCACACTTACGTGCTCAAAATTGGGCCGAAGCATTGGAGAATTTTCTCGTCCATTGCTTTTTGCAGCGTGTGCACCTTGTCAGCCGTTCTCAAAGCAGAACCGGCACAAAGAAAATGCTGATAGTAGAGTTGTCCTTTTGGACGAGCTTCATGAGTTTGTGAGCTATTTTCGCCCAGAGTACGTTCTATTGGAGAATGTACCAGGCATGCAGAAAGTCGAGAAAGGTCCTTTTTCGAGGTTCATAGAGTTGCTTGAAGGCAGCGGTTATGAAGTCGACTTCGATATCAAAGACGCGAAGGATTATGGGGTCCCACAGTCTCGTCGGAGGTTAGTGCTGATTGCGTCGCGGCTAGGTTCAGTTTCCTTGCCCAAACAGACGCATGGCGAGACTGAAGACCTCCTGAAGTATGTGACAGTTAATGATGCCATATCCTCATATCCGCCAATTGAAGCCGGGCAAACGAATAACGAAGTACCTAACCATCAAACGGCACAAGTATCAGAGCTGAATCTGAAAAGACTTCGTCACACTCCTGAAGGAGGAGACAGGAGAGACTGGCCCGACGAACTACTACTCGAGTGCCACAAGAGGAAAACCGGTTATACGGATACATACGGACGTCTCAACGGGTCAGAGCCGGCAAAAACGCTTACGACCAAATGCGTTTCGATATCAAACGGGCGTTTCGGTCATCCAACGCAACATCGAGCGATTTCTGTACGAGAAGCTGCGTCGCTTCAGACTTTCCCGGATGACTTTGTCTTTGTTGGAACACTAATTCAAACTGCAAAGCAGGTCGGCAATGCTGTACCCGTTCGCTTTGCAGAGGCCTTAGGTAGCCAAATCCTGGAACACTACAGGTTCTCACGAGATGGCTAAGTTTAAAGCCAGGGCGAGAACACTCGACATGTTGGGAAAACAGCAGATCGCTGGGATACCCACTGCACTACACGAGCTTTTTAAGAATGCCTACGACGCTTATGCTGACGAAGTAACCGTCGACTTTTTTCGGAAGAGCCGCATACTATTGATTAGAGATGATGGCGTCGGAATGTCGAAGTCAGACTTCGAAAACCGTTGGCTGACCATCGGGACTGAAAGCAAACTTCAGATTGAAGGTAATTTGGCACCTCCCGATAAGGCCGGTGCCAATATCCGGCCTACGATGGGAGAAAAAGGGATCGGTCGGTTGGCCATTGCAACAATTGGCCCGATTGTCTTGATACTGACTCGAGCGCACAGTGGCGACGATCGCAACTTAGTCGCATGTTTGATTCACTGGGGTCTCTTTGAGATACCCGGAGTTGATCTTGATGAGATCACCGTCCCATTGCGTTCGCTAAAGAATGCCAAAGAAGTATGTGGTGACTTGGTATCGTCGATGAGAGACGAACTTGTTCTCTCATTGGAAGCCTTGTCTTCTAGTCTACTCGCATCAACATTTGTTGCAGGCATCCAGCATGATCTGAAATCTTGGACATTGCCCATAGATCAACTCTTCGGCTTGCAGAGCGGACCATCTTTGCAGGCCGACGGCTCAGGAACACACTTCATCGTCCACCCAGTGGGAGATGAGTTAGAAGCTGATATTGATGAACCTCAATCGAATGGCGCAACAAACCTTGAGCGGATGCTTCTGGGATTTTCTAACCAACTTGGAGAAAGTGCACACTCACCAATGACTGCGACATTTAGAGACCATCTGATAGACGGACAGGTTATTGATCGCATTGGAGAGCAGCAGTTCTTCACTGATTCAGAATTTGAATTGGCGGATCATCGAGTAGAGGGTCGGTTCGACGAACGAGGTAACTTCAAGGGTCGGCTTTCCATATACGGAAGCGACTTTCGTGAAATCGAAATTCCACTTTTTCCAGCAGGCCTCGAGAGGTCGTGCGGCGCTTTTGACATCTCATTTGCCTATGTTCAGGGTAACAAGCGGGACAGCAAGATACCATTAGGGTTGCACGAGCCTCTGCTTCGAAAGCTGGATCAAATTGGTGGTCTCTATATCTATAAAAACGGTATCCGGGTGCTTCCTTATGGTAATTCCGATTACGATTTCTTAGAAATTGAACGCCGCCGCACACTAAGTGCATCTTACTACTTCTTCTCGTACAGGCGTATGTTTGGCGCAATTAACATCAGTGCTCAAGGCAACAGCGCGTTGAAAGAAAAGGCTGGTCGCGAGGGTTTCCAAAGTAACAAAGCGTATCGGCAGTTCCGGGAACAGTTGATGAAGTTCTTTGAAGAGCTTGCCGCGAGGTACTTCCGTGAAGATGGTGCTTTTGCTGAGGAGTGGGCCTTAGAGCGAGAGGCCCTGCAGAAAGAATATACACTGCTTCAGAAGAGGCAAAGATCAGTCAAATCCTTACGCGCCAAACTGTCGAGCGAGCTGTCAAAGTACTTTGACAATGTATCTGAAGCTCGTCATGTCCAGGAGCTCGAAGATATTCTTAGTGGCGCGCAGGCGCGAGTTTCTAATCTACTTCAAGATCAAGACCTTGAAGGTGTAGCGGAACAGATAATCCATATCGAAGCTGAAATGCTACAGCAGTTCCAAAGCTTCCTTGATAAATACCGGATCTCGCGCCCCTCTAGTGCTGGTTTGACGAAATCCCTTGCACGACAGTGGGAGCAATACCAAAGGTCTTTTTCGCAAGATATCCAGACTGAGTACGATCGCAGGAGAATAGAAGCCAGAAAGACAATCGGCCAACTGGCGGAAAGCGCAAAGGTGCACTTAGACTCTCGAATGAGACTGACCGCGTCTTTGTCCGCGTCAGAGGATTTTTCAAAGAAGGCGTTGCTTGCGCAGCGTAAATCGACCCAAGAAGCGCTTAGCAAAGCGGATAAATTTGTCAATAATGAGCTCTCGGAAGCTAGGGTCATTTTACAAGAGACTAAGGATGACATCGACCTGGCTGTCTCCTCTTTCCGGTTCGAAAGCGCCACGTCAGAGGAACTTGATGATCTTCGAAACACACTCGAGGAGAAACTCCTTGGCGCCAGAAAGAAGTTTGAGAACCGATTGGCTGCGATCAGAAAGCGCCTCGAACGTGTTCCGGGTGACGAAACCGAGAATGATGTCTTCTCAGATGAGACAATGGCGGCATTGGAGACACAACTTGAAGTAATGCGGGAAGACTACTCTCAAACACTCGAGCTTGCTCAACTGGGTATGGCTGTAAGCATCGTGCAGCATGAGTTCGAGTCTAACGTACGAGGGGTCAGGCGATCGCTAAAATCAATGCAGAGGTGGGCCGATAAGAACTCAGGCTTGCGTGAGATCTATGATGATATTCGGGATGGATTTGATCATCTCGATAACTATCTCAGCCTTTTCACTCCACTAGATCGAAGACTCAGACGCAGAAAGACCAAGATTACTGGGCAGCAGATCGCAGAATTTATCGAGGAGCTCTTTGGCGAGAGATTTGATCGCCATGGCGTAAAGTTTGAGGTTACGCGAAAGGGTGCTGGTCAAAGCTTAGATAGCTTTGCATCAGTGATCCTCCCCGTCTTTGTAAATCTTGTCGATAATGCAATCCACTGGCTGTCGAAGAAGGATGGCTCGCGGTTGATAAAACTAGACGCCACGGCCGAAGGGTTTCTCCTGTCAGACAATGGGCCTGGGATCTCTGCGATGGATAGAGAGCTTGTGTTTGAGTTCGGTTATTCAAAAAAGTACGGGGGACAGGGCATGGGGCTATACATAGTCAAAACCTCGCTTAACAAAGAGGACCTCGATATTCGATTGATTGTGGACGTGTCATCTGGCGCGAGATTTGAGATTTTCCCCAAGGAGGCACCCTAGTGACTGAAGACGATTTGTTGGGTGTTCCGCGAGAGTTCTTAAACGCAGCCGTGTTAATCGACGATGAGCTTTTTTGGGGGCAGCCCGTAGAGCAGGCGGCAGACGAACTAACTGAACCTAGCGAGTTTGAAATCGGTAGCGCCTCCGATCTAGCCGCCAAGCCAAGTCAATCATCCGAGAGCAAGATTGACGCAGAGAAAGTAGTCGACGGTTTTTCTGATCTCGGTCTCGTTTGCGCGACTTATCGATGGAGCGAGGACCATTCAACGTTTCCTAACTCAAGCGACAAGGCTGATCTAATCATTTTGGATTGGAAGCTGGACGATACCGAGGCGGTAGGCACAACTGCCGTGAAGTTTTTGAATGATCGTTTGAAACAGGATTTGGAAGGAAAGCGGCGCCTTAGATACATTGTTATCTACACAGATAAGCCCATGGCGGGTGTCATTGGGAAGCTAAGCAACGAGTTGTCTGTCCCGGCGGGAATATCGCTGGTCCCAAACGATGACTCTGTCGAGATAAGAGAAGACAATGGTCCTTCCCTTTGGCGCATCCTGTATCAATCCAAAACAGTCACTGAGGAAAGTGCGCTAGCGAAAGCCGTTTTGTTGGACTTCGCAAATTTTTTGAACGGACTTCTTCCGCGAGCTGTCATGGCGGGCGTCGCGGAGCTCAGGAACCGAACTTTCGAACATCTCTATCGTTTCAACAAGAGTGTGGACCCTGCAGTTGCGTCTCACCTTTTGGCTAAACGTTCCAGCAAACTGGAGTTTCCCGCAGCTCAAGATGCGTTTGCCGAGTTCGTTGTTGGCCTAATCGTGAATGACTTCTCTGATGCCTTGCATGGTTCCAATATGCTTCGAGAAACTGCGTCGGCTCAAGCTGTAGCCGATCACTTGTTATCTGATGATGGAGTAAAGTTGCGTCACAACAAACTAGAAGTTGATGCAACGTCAGAGCAGTTCAAAGTTCTAGTTTCCGAACCCAATCACTCAGACTTTCTCAACACTGCTCAAGACGTCTTCAACCTTACGCCCGAGAAGGCAGAAAAGACATTCTCAGATGGCCGAAACCCGATGGAATTCGCAAGCGTCGATGATGCGCAATACGCTGCGCTTTCAAGTATCGATCTTATGAGTAACTACCCAAGAGCTGTATCTGATCAGTATCAACTGAAGTCCGGCGTCATTGTGCAAGTTGAGAACGGACAAGATGGAAGCTCAGGTTACCTAATTTGCGTGCAGCCTATTTGCGATTCAGTGCGTTTAAGTGCTGATCCAGCAAATCCAAACCGTTTCCCCTTCGTGGAGCTAGTTGAAGTTGAGCCGACGAAGAAGTTTTCCTTTGTTGTCAAAGTAGGTGGTAGATTTGTGTATCTAATGACCAGGTACAAAGTATCCGAACTCCAAATGGCATCCTTTGTGGCGTCTGGAACCACTGGTGATGTCCGGACAGTTGTTGACGGTACAAATCGGTCTTTTGTGGATGTTGCGGGGAAACCTTATCGTTGGATATCGGAACTCAAAGAGCTCTACTCAATTGATCTCCAAAATAAACTATCGTCGCAAGCAAACCGGATCGGCAACAACAAGTTCGAGTGGCTGAGAGCGCGTTCAGGCTAGCTATCCTTGCTTCAAACCATACCTAAGCGGATGCAAAGTCCGCTTTTGGGCAGCTGCACTGCAGCATTGAAACACAAGCTAAAAGGCCGGTTAGGGCCGC
>CAYODE010000204.1:0-6369 GCA_964402685.1 uncultured Aestuariivita sp.
AACACGCTGAAAGAAGCCATCGTAGAGCTTAGGGCGCAACTGGAGAGCATGCCATAATGTCTGATACTGACACTGAAACAGACACAGCGACAGAAAACGCGGAAGTCGAAGCACAACCAACCGCAGAGCAGGCCAAAGCCGCCGAGGAGGCCCTTTTGGGAGCCCCCGGTGCCGGCGGTACTGGCGAAGTTAAGAACGTAGACGCTCTTTTTAATGTCAAACTGGACGTGCGAGTGGTTTTGGGACACAACCGTTTGTCGGTTTCCGAACTTCTGAACCTCACGCGGGGTTCTGTCATCGAACTGGATCGCAAAGTCGGAGATCCTGTCGATATCATGATCAATGACAGGCTGGTCGCACGTGGTGATCTTGTGAAGATCGAAGGCGAAATGATCGGGGTCGCGCTACGAGAGATCGTCAAAGACTTCAGTCCTGCCGACTAAATCAACCATGCCTAGGCGCTTATCACTCATTGCTTGGACGGGCTTATTCGTCGCCATCTCGGCGACGGCATTGTCCGCTCAGGAGTCCGATATCGGCGAGCTGATACGCGATCTTTCCAGCCAATTCGGTGGGACCGAACCAGGATCAGATGAAGGCGCCAGTTTATCTGGTCGCCTGATCCAATTGTTTGCACTGATTACTGTCCTGAGCGTTGCGCCTGGACTTTTGGTGATGGCCACGTCGTTTACTCGCTTTGTCATTGTATTTTCGCTTTTGCGGTCCGCTTTAGGGTTGAACCAAACGCCGCCAAATATCGTGCTGAACGCTATGGCTTTGTTCATGACGTTTTTCGTCATGCAGCCTGTTTTCGATGATGCGTGGGAAGGTGGGCTTCAGCCGCTTCTTGAAAACACGATCACCGAAGAACAGGCGGTGGGCCGCATTGGAGAGCCTTTCCGCAACTTCATGTTGGCAAATGTCCGAGAAAAAGACCTTGCTCTGTTTCGGGATATTGCCGGGGATGAAAACCCCGACGTTATCCCCGAAGATCCAACCGAAATTGGCTGGCGCGAACTCATTCCGGCCTTTATGATTTCAGAACTGCGGCGGGCCTTCACAATTGGGTTCTTGTTGTACCTCCCCTTCATTGCGATCGACCTGATCGTCGCGTCTGTTTTGATGAGTGCCGGTATGATCATGCTGCCTCCAGTGATCGTTTCGCTGCCATTCAAGATCATCTTTTTCGTATTGATCGACGGGTGGTATCTGCTCGCTGGCTCCCTGATGGAGAGTTACTCTGTCTTTTCGACCTTGTAGCGATGCTGTTTCCCTTGATTGCCATGAATAAATCAGGCTATTCATGGATAAATGAAGAATAACAAGAACTAGATAAGCATACAGGCATCGATGACGCAGTTTGTCCCATTACCGCGCATTCGCCGCTTCACCGGCGCCGAAAAGTCGGCGATCCTGTTTCTGTGTCTTGGAGAAGAGCGTGGCGGCATGTTGATGCAACGCCTCGAAGAAAACGAGATCCGGAAAATCACGCGCGCGATTTCCACGATGGGCGAGGTCCAGTCTGAGCTTGTCGAAGAGATCATGGACGAGTTCGGAGTCAAACTGAGCGATTACGGCGGCATCTTTGGATCAATCCGCACGGCCCGTTCATTGCTGGGATCTTTCCTACCAGAAGATCGTGTCGAACAAATACTTGCAGAGATCGAGGAAAAGAACGCAACCGGCGACCTGTGGGGCGATCTGTCGAAACTGGATGAGAAGGTGCTTGCGCAGTTCTTGCGCAAAGAAAGGGATCAAACCGTGGCTGCGATCTTGTCTCGACTCGATCCAGAAGCAACTGCAAAGATCCTTCCGCTTCTTGGTCGCGAGCGAAGCGTCCTGATCGTCGAGCGGATTTTGACGATGGAAGAATTGCCACGTGAATCCGTGCGCACTTTGGAAGAAAGTCTCAGGCGAGAGATCTTGGCGAAGGTCGGGCAAGACGCCGACGCTGCAACGGAAAAACGCCTCGTTTCGGTCTTCAACAAGATTGATCGGGACTTGTTTCAAGAGATCGCGCAGGTTCTAGAGAAGAATGCTCCGGACCGCTTGAAATCCATCAAACAAAAGATGTTTGTCTTTGATGATTTCATTCGCTTTGATGCAACCCAGTTGGCAAAAATCATCCGCGAAGTCAGCGGTACGACGCTGCCCTACGCATTGCGCGGCGCGCAAAAAGACGTCCGAGAACACTTCTTGGGGTCCTTGCCCGCTCGGTCCCGCGACATGCTACAGGAAGAGATGAATTCCATGGGGCCGTTGAAGGCTAAAGACGTGAAACAAGCTCAATCAGAACTGGTTGACGTGGCGTTGCGTCTTTCCAAAGAAGGTGAGATCACGCTGGAAGAAGCCGGCGAAGAAGAAGAGATGATCTAAAGCCGCCTGGTCGAACCGTTATCGAAACAGCGACGATGCAGAAATCGATACCGGCGGGACGTTCAATGACACGATAACGCCCAGGCCGCCAGTCGATTGCAGTACGGACAGCGCTGTACTTGATGCGGCTGACGGCGGGCTTTGAATATCTGCGATGGCCATGTATCGGTTAATCAGTTGATCCTGAACTTTTGGATCAAGCAGGGTTCTGAGGTCCAGTTTGCTTTCAAAAATCTTCTTTTGTTTATCGACATCGATGCCCGCCATCTGTTCGGGCAACCCAAGCGCCGTTCGAAAAAAAGAAGACAGTTCTCGGTCTCTCAGCACGTCAAACCAGTTATTGATATCTGACACTTCGCGTCTGAATTTCAGGACGGTTCCGACGGTCAGGTTCTGTTCGTCGACACCATTCTCGAAGGCCTGATTGAAGAATTTGTTGATAACGGCCTGCTGCCACGCGGGATCAGTGAAATCGGGTTTTTCTTCGCCCGACTTAGTGAATCCCAAAGCGCTGTGGATCTCCCGAAATCTGGAGTCCGTCAGCCTATTGACCAGCGAGGTATCGTCGTCGGGATCACTTTCGAGCATTTTGCGCATCAAACCCCTACCGAAAATCTGATCCTCGAGGTCAAATGCACGCATAACAAAACTGTAGACTTCGAAATTGTCCGTCAGCTCCTTAGGCGTTGAAATCGAGCCAATGCCTTTAAGAAAAGCGTCTACCGCTCTCTGGTTTATCGGTTCACGTTGCAATTGCGCCAGCTGCTGCGGTCGCGTCGTGTCGGTGAGACGCAATCCCAATTGGCTGTTCAAACCTGCAATACTGACAAGCATCCGATTACCCTACTCCGCAGCGACGGTGCCGCCCGGTTGATCCCCAAAGAGCGTCAACAGTTCTTCTTCATAGCTCATGACCGGCTGAATTGCCTTGAGCGCATTATAATAGTTGCGCCCTGATACGTGGTTGGCCGCTTCTATCAGATGCCCACCGATTTCGACGTTGAACACGGGAACAAGCCGCCCTAGCCGCTTTTGGATCACAGGGGTGAGATTGTCCCTAAGCTTCGGCTGCAGCATCGCCGTTTGGACAAGAAAATAGACTTCCTTCGTCGGGGTCGCCGCCTCGGATTCATCCAAAAGATCGACACCGCGAATAACGTCGGCCCGGTTCTCAATTGTCAGTGTTTGCCTGCGATCTGCATTCCGAATGACACAGCCATTCACAATGACCTTTTCATTCGGCTTCAGAGTTAACTTCAGCCCCATTCCCTTACTCCCCGTTTTGCCCGCTGTCCCCGCCTAGTCCGCGCGCGATGCTCCGGTTGATATCAATCAGAGGACCAATTTTTTGCCGCCCGGACAGGACCCCGTTCGAGTGTCTTTCCACCCAAATCGCCAGAGAGATCAGGCTCGCCCGCAACTGAGGGGGAAGCGCGTTTTCTTTTTCCATGAGATCGTACATCAACGCGCGCCATAGACGCACATTGGTATGAATCGCGTCGCTTAGGCCGTTGCCCAAAGCAGCCAGTTTGCTTTCACCATCCTGCAACGTGTCGTAGTCTATGTGTTCCAGAAGTTTCGAAGTGGCTTCCGACAACAGACGACGTTCGATTTGCCGCGGAGATTCCGTATTGGCAATAGTCTTCCGATAAGCATTGATGCTCATTTTTTTCTATTTCCGGTTGTTTTTCCTGCTCTCACCGAAAGATTATGGTGTGTAGCATTAAAGGAATATTAAAGGTTTGCGAGGATTGGCTCTTACCGGCGCCCAAGAGTATCTTTGGATTCCGGTGTTGCATTGTTGCACCCATGCGATTGACCTTGTTTCGTTAACACGTTTCTTAAAAACCAGAGCTTTCAAGAATGGTCATCACGTCGCTGGCACTTTGCAATCTGTCGGATGTCATCTGGTCCCGCAAAGGCAAGAGCGGGGTCGGTTCTTGAAGGAACCGGTTGGCGAGACTTGAAATACCTTCTGACTCTGTAAGTTGCGGGAAGGACATCGCAACCTTGCGCCCAAGTTCGTCGTCTTCAGTGCGGTGCGCAATAATCAACAGATATGAGGCGTCTCTAATCTGGAACTCGTCAGGATATGTTTCCAGGAGCCGCATGTATTGAGCCTTTGCACCTTCCCAATCTTGTTGAACAAACAACGCCTGGCTCCAACTGCGCAGACTTTCAGAGTCAGGTTCGGATACAAAGGTGCGCAACAGTTTGTCGTTATCTCCAAGTTCTTTCAGCGCCTTTACGCGCATTTTGTTGACCCTGTCTCTCATCTCAGCGTCTGAGGTCAAATCAACCTCGTCCAAGACATCCAGAGTACCGCGCCAGTCCTGTGCACGCTTGAGAGATTTCGCCAGTTTGTACCGAACGCGGTCCACGTCTTCGGCTGGCGCCTCTCGTCCCAGCGTAAGATCCCAGTTCTCATAAATGCCAAGTGTTTGCCGATACTCTGCGGATGCGAGGTACGTACCGCCCATCTCAAACACCGCATCGGCCAGCATCTCATTAAACCGAGGGAATTGCGGCAAGTACCGGTATGTGGGGAGAAGGATTTGATGCAGTTCGAACCACTCCGCCAGATCGATTTCGCCATTTGCGCCTTGCCGGTACACCGTCTCAAGATGTGTTCCCGCCTTAAGCAGCGCAGTTTCTGCACTTGGACTATCAGGATACCTTGTGAGGATCCGACGATAGGCCAGCAGTGCGGTGACATGTTCGCCAAGCATCCCGTTGACCTCGGCTGTGCGCTCCAGTGTCGCGACCTCAAACGCGTCCCCGCGCCATGCACCCGAACCGACGGCAAGAACATCGCGCGCGGCTAGCAACGCACCGGCGCTGGCCTCTTTCAACGCCAGGTCTGCAATTGCTATGCGGGCTCGCGCGGCGTACCGGTCCCAGCCTTGCGACGCTTCGAAAAAAGCCTCCAGAGCCGATTTTTCGTTTCCGATGTTGGCTTGATGTCTGCCCAGAAGGTACTGGCCCGTTGGGCTATCTGCGATGGCCGGAACCGTTGCCATGACGGCCAGCGCCGCTTCGGAGACTGGAGTATCCTTCAAATTGACCGCCGCCTCAGCAACAAGCGGTAGCAAAGTACGTGCCACCGGACCATTTTGATATGACAGGCCCACCAGCGCGCCTTGCAGGTTTTGGCTAAGCACGATCGGATCACCGGTCGCGATCCCATTTAGGCTAAGCCATAAACTCCGGTCTGGCCTGTCTTCGGTAACCAAGGGCGATGTTTCGATGTTCTCAACAGGATCCGACATGAGAAGCTTCACGGCGTCGTGCAAAGCTGTATAGCGATCCGTTTCCATCCACCCGCTGCTTTTAGCCGCTTCGACAAAGCTTTGAGCTTCGACGGTCAGCATTTGCCCTAGGTGAAGTTCGGCTAGATCCAGCATCACCGCGCCACGTTCGTCCGCATGCGCCGAACTCAATGCGTCAGTGAGGCTCATTTTGGCTTCGAAAAAGGCATCATCTGGCCAGCGCCTGAAATCCATACTCGGCAACAGTACAATCTCTTCCGCCGAGGTCTCCGCCATGGGTGCCATGGAAGTTTCTTCGCCGCCTGGGATTGGCTTCTCGGCCTCTGCGTAAAGCGAGGAGGACATCAAAACTGTAAGAATTGTAGCGCTGGCTGTTATAGATTTAAGCAAGGTTAAAGCCGCCTTAATTCTTGTATTTGCACTTGTAGTATTTTTATATTACTTGCAACTATTCTTTCAATAGCCTAGTAATAAAGACAACGGTGGAATTCCTTGGGGAACCGGGAGATCACATGAGCAGCGCAAACTATGTGTCCTTGTCATCGGCGACCGTTCTGGAGCGCAGTTTGGATTCGACCGCAAACAATATCGCCAACATGTCGACGACTGGGTTCAAAGCGAGCAGGCCCTTGTTGGATTCCTTAGCCTTCGACGGAGCCGGACTGGGTGGCGAAGAAATCAGCTTTGTTCAGGACAAGGGGTATTACCTTGATCTTAGTCAGGG
>CAYODE010000205.1:0-6313 GCA_964402685.1 uncultured Aestuariivita sp.
GTGGTGGCAAACTGATCGTGATGGATCCGCGCGGTCAGGCGCTCAAGCGCTTCGCGACCCACATGCTGCAATTCCGCCCCGGCGCGGATGTGTCGATGCTAAATGCGATCATGAACGTGATCGTGGAAGAGGGCCTCTACGATCAACAGTACATCGACGCGTATACCGAGAACTGGGAGGCCGAGAAGACGCATCTTGCGGGTTTCACTCCAGAGCTGATGTCCGAGATCTGTGGGATTGACGCAGACACACTGCGCGCTGTGGCCCGTGACTTTGCAACGGCCAAATCCGGGATGATTTTTTGGGGCATGGGCGTGTCCCAGCACATTCATGGCACGGACAATTCCCGTTGCCTGATTTCACTCGCATTGATGTGCGGGCATGTGGGGCGTCCCGGCACAGGACTTCATCCGCTACGCGGACAAAACAATGTGCAAGGTGCCTCGGATGCCGGTCTGATTCCGATGTTCCTGCCCGATTATCAGACCGTCACGGATGATGGCGTCCGTTCGGCGTTCACGGATGTTTGGGGGTCGGGCGATTTCTCGAACGAAAAAGGTCTGACGGTCACGGAAATCATGGATGCTGTGCATGCAGGCGACATCAAAGCGATGTATGTTTTGGGTGAAAACCCCGCCATGTCGGACCCGGATGTTGAACATGCGCGCGATGCCCTTGCCAAGCTGGATCATCTGGTGGTGCAGGATATCTTCCTGACTGAAACTGCCAATTATGCTGATGTGATCCTCCCGGCGTCTGCATTCTTTGAGAAATCGGGCACAGTGACCAATACCAATCGACAGGTGCAGATGGGACGCCAAGCCGTTCAACCACCCGGGGAGGCCAAAGAGGACTGGTGGATCGAGGTTGAATTGGCCAAACGTCTGGGTTTGGGGTGGCAGTACCAGTCCCCGGCGGATGTCTTTGCCGAGATGAAGTTGAACATGAAGTCGCTCAACAACATCACATGGGATCGTTTGACCGGCGAAAACGCGGTGACCTACCCGTCCTTGTCGCCCGAGGATCCGGGGCAGGCTATCGTGTTCGGTGACGGGTTTCCGCGCACGGATGGTCGCGCCCGCTTTACCCCGGCTTCGGTCATTCCGCCCGATGAGGCGCCGGATACAGACTATCCTATGATCCTCACAACTGGCCGTCAGTTGGAACACTGGCACACAGGGTCTATGACGCGGCGCGCAAGCGTGCTGGATGCGGTCGAGCCCGAGGCGAATTGCTCGCTTCATCCAAAAACCTTGCGCCGCTTGGGCGTAGAACCGGGTGGCTTGATCCGCCTTACGACGCGACGCGGGTCCGTTGAGGTTATGGCGCGGGCCGACCGCGCGGTGGCCGAAGACATGGTGTTTTTGCCTTTCGCTTATGTTGAGGCCGCGGCGAACATCCTGACCAATCCTGCGCTTGATCCATACGGGAAAATCCCAGAGTTCAAATTCTCTGCGGTACGGGTAGAGCCGGTTGAAACTCAGGTTGCCGCGGAATAGCCCATTTGATTTTGCAAGGCCGTTCGAACGGCCTTGCACCCTGCTGGGCCACCGATAAAACTCTTGGGATGATAGATCCTGATCGTTTTCTCCAAGACCTTCATACTTTGCGCCAGTTCGGCGCCTCTGGCGTCGGAAAGGGTGTCGTCCGACCCGCCTATTCAGAAGCTGATATTGCCGCGCGGGCTTGGTTGGCGGACCAAATAAGAGAGGCGGGGTTATCGCCACACTTCGACCCGATGGGCAATCTGTTTGGCCTGCGCGAAGGACCGTCACTGTTGCTCGGTTCGCATAGTGATACGCAACCGGAAGGCGGATGGTTGGACGGCGCGCTGGGCGTCATTGCGGCGCTTGAAGTTGCACGAAGTAATCCGCACGTTTCTGTTGTGAGCTTTCAGGACGAAGAAGGGCGTTTTGGTGCTCTGACAGGGAGTTCAGTGTTTAGTGGAGCGATCACGCAGGACCATGCTGATGGCATGACCGCCAAAGATGGGACGACGCTTGCAGATGCACGCCGTTCGGTTCTGTCTGCAGACGCTCCGGTCGATACCTCGCAATTCTCGGGGTACATCGAGATGCATATTGAACAAGGCCCGGTTCTTGATGCTGAGCGTGAGCAAATTGGCGTCGTTACCGAAATCGTCGGATCCCGTCAGATTGAGGTGGTTTTTACTGGACAACAGAACCATGCCGGGACAACGCCAATGCATATGCGCAAGGACGCATTCCAGGCGCTGTCTGCTTTCAACCAAACTCTGAACGACCGGTTGCGGAATGTCGTGACGCCCCGGACCGTTTGGACCATTGGCCATGTCACGCTGCATCCCAATGCATCGTCGATTGTACCCGGACGGGTGTCATTTTCCGTGCAATGGCGCGACGCAGAGAGTGACCGGCTTTCTCGTATCGAAGCCATTGTTCGAGAAACGCTGCAAGAAATTGCTCAGTCCAATGGGATGGAGATTGAGCTTCATGGCCTGCGAAATCTAGCGCCGGTGGCAATGGACGCGAAATTGCGCGTGGCGCTTGAACACGCGGCAGAGACTGTCAGTTCGGGGAAATGGCGATCGATGCCATCAGGGGCTTTGCATGATGCGTCTAACGTGGCGCGTGTGATGCCTGTCGCCATGGTCTTTGTGCCGTCGATTGACGGCATCAGCCATGATTTTGCTGAGGATACAGAGGAAGCCGATTTGGTCGCTGGTGTACGTGTGTTGGCAGAAGCCGCGCTAAGCGTCACGGGGTGATACTCTTCAAGACGCGATTAGCTCCATTCCACGTCGCCTAGAAAGATGTACCCGGCCCCGTAAATGGTTTTGATCAAACGCGGGTTCTTCGGATCCTCTTTGAGCTTGGTTCGCAATCGAGAGATCCGCACATCCATTGCACGGTCAAAGCTTTCGCCCGCTGCTCCGCCCAAGGCATCCTGCATCTGTTGTCGGCTGATCAACCGCTTGGGGCTGTCGAGAAACAACCTGAGCACCTCGCCTTCGGCGTGTGAAAATGGAGTTTCTTCGCCTTTAGTGTCTTCTAGAACATAGCGGTCGAAATGCGCGGTCCAGCCATTGAATTTCGCTTGATCGCTGAGGTTAGGCTGGTTGCGTGTGTCCCCGCGCAACCGGGCGCGGATACGGGCGACGACTTCGGCGGGGTCAAAGGGCTTCGTGATATAATCATCTGCGCCTAACTCAAGGCCTGTCACGCGGTCCTGTACCTGTGCGCGGCCCGAAATGATGATCACTGCCGCGCCTCGTTCCAATGCCAGACGATGCACCAACGCCAAGCCATCTGTGTCAGGCAGCGACAGATCCACAAGGCAGACATCCGGCGTCAGCCGTTTCAGCGCCGCCTCAAATTCGCGGGCACGGCCAAAACTCTGCGTTCGAAAGCCGGCATCCTCTAACGCATCGGTCAGCATCAGTCGGATTTCTGGTTCGTCGTCCAAGATCCAAACCAACGGCGAGCTCATTGTGCGGCCTCCGGACGAAGCAAGCTGGACAGATCGCGGACCCCAAATGGTTTTTGCAACACCGGCACAGATCTTGCAGCGGCTTGGTGCAGGGGGTCCTGAGGTGGCAGCGATGTCATGAGGACAATGGGAACCTGGCTCCCGCGCAGACGTTCCACCAAATCCAATCCTGTTGCCGACCCTTCGAGGCGAATGTCGGACAGGACGAGCGCAATGTCGGGAAGATCGGCCGTCAGAGCGACGGCCTCATCTACGCTCGTGGCCTCGATGACTGAGTGATCCAGCGCAACCAACATCTCGCGGACCTCGGCGCGCAGTGTATCGTTGTCTTCGACCAACAGTGCCAATCCGCCAGCCATGTAAGGGGCCGAACGGTACGGGAGGCGCAATGCTACAGTTGCCCCAGTCGGTGTGTTGCTCAGACGAAGGTCCCCTCCGGCGAGCTTAACCATGTCATAGACCATCGGCAGTCCCAGACCGGATCCTTCGCCCCCCTTGGTGGTAAAGAATGGATCGACAGCCTTCTCAATGGCTTCTTCAGAAAAGCCGGGCCCGGTGTCGTTCACCGATATCTCGATCCAGATATCTTCGATGGCATGCGCGCTGACTGTGATTTGTCCGGAGGTTCCGCATGCGTCCCGCGCGTTCAGGATCAGGTTGAGTAATGCGTCCTGCAGCATCCCTGCATCAAGCATCAGCGCACGATTTGGCGTGTGGTCCAGCACGCTCAATCCCATAGCCTGAGGCAAAGTCGGTGTGGCCAGCGTTTTGAGATCATTCAAAAGACCGTGCAAATCTGTTGGCTGCGGGCGGTATGTCCGATGACCGGTCATATCCCCAATGCGGTTCAACAGATCTCCTCCGCGTCGCGCCGCGGCCGTCGTCGCATCTGTCAAGGCGCGGGCGTCTTGCGGTAGGTCCATGCGGTCAAGCTTGCTTTGTAATCCCAGAATTATGGTCAGCAAATTGGAAAAATCGTGTGCGACCCCATTGACCATTTGCGCGGCAAGCGCCCGTCTGCGGGTCTGCTGCAACGCAACGCGGGCTTGTGTTTCCTGGGTGATGTCCATCGACAGGATGTACACTCCGCCAGAAGCTTCGGGAGTAAAAGCGACCCTGATACGACGTGAGCTGGCGGTATCTGTAAACTCAAAGACTGACGGCTCACCCTTGTACGCTCTGGCTAAATTTGGCGCGATCCGCCCATAAGCTGATGGCCCTAGGACATCGGAGATATGATCGCCTGTAATTTCGGACGGTCGGCCCGGGATGACCGAGCTCAACTTCCGGTTCGAAAAGGTGTAAAGCCCATTTTGATCCACATGTGCGATATGTGCCGGCATCATTTCGGTTGTCAGACGAGTGCGGGCCTCGACCTCGGTCAGCTGGCGTTTGGTCGCTTCGAGGGCGGTGATGGTCGCAGCAAGTTCGCGGTTGGTGGCCGACAGTTCTTCGGCGTGTGCCAATAGTTGATCGCTCAGTTCTGCCGATCGCGCGCGCAGCAGTTGCTCTGACCGCTTGGTTCGGGTGATGTCTGTATAGACTGTCACCCATCCGCCCTGCGGCAAAGGAGATCCTTCGACGCTGATCGTTCGGCCGTTGGCTCGGGTGCGTTCCATGTAATGAGGTTCGAATGCGCGGGCCTGATCGACCCGAACGGCGACGAATTCATCTAGGTCCTTCACGTCGCCATACTCTCCAGACTCCGCAAGATATCTGATCGTCTCGTCAAACCGCGCGCCCGGCTGCACAAACTCTATGGGCAGATCGAACATGTCCTGAAAGCGGCTGTTGCAAACCACAAGCCTGAGGTCACGGTCGTAGATCGACAAAGCCTGCGCAATCAGATTCAGACCGGCGGTCGTGTAGTCCTGCGTGTTTCGACTGGATTGAACCATTCGTACCTCCCCTCCTTATGGCTAGCACTCGGAACGATCCGCGCAAAGGTGTGTCGAGCTGTTTCGCGATCTTCGGATCAGCAGTGTCGAGGCCTGTAACAATTCGTAAGGATTGGGAAAAGTTCACGAAAAAGTTGACGCCGAACGTCAGACACAGTTCCTTAGGGGACAGAATCGCACCAAGCGATCAGACCCGATGTCTAGCCGCATCGGTGTGGGAGGAGGAAGATTTTGGCATCTACGCAACAAGGCGTCGGTGGACTCGCGTCCATTCCGGCGCTGCTTCATCGCAATGCAACAGATTTCGGTGATGCGCCTGCTTATCGCGAAAAAGAGTTCGGTATTTGGCAGACGTGGAGCTGGTCAGAAACTCAGAAAGAGATTGATGCGCTTGCGCTAGGCTTGATTAACCTGGGCGTCAAGGAAGGCGACTTCATTGCAATCATCGGTCGCAACCGTCCCTATCTGTACTGGTCGATGGTAGCAGCGCAATCCGTGGGTGCGGTGCCTGTGCCACTCTATCAAGACGCTGTTGCGGAAGAGATGGCCTACGTGCTGGGCCACTGTGGTGCCCGTTTCGTCATCGTAAGCGATCAGGAACAGGTCGACAAAGTCATCGAGGTGCAGGACCAACTGCACCAGTTTGAGCATATGCTCTACCTCGATCCACGAGGGTTGCGGAAGTACGATCACACGCATCTGCACCAGTTCAGTCATGTGCAGGATCAAGGTCGCGCAGCATATGATGAATACATCAACGAGCTGAATGCCCGTCGAGAAAAACTGGATTACGACAGCACCTGTGTGATGCTGTATACATCTGGCACGACGGGCAAACCCAAAGGCGTCGTGCTGTCCAACCGCAATGTAATCGAAAGCGCGAAGGCGTCTTCGGATTTTGACGGGCTCAAGCGAGATGATGACATTCTGGCCTATCTGCCGATGGC
>CAYODE010000206.1:0-6313 GCA_964402685.1 uncultured Aestuariivita sp.
TGGACCTGGTGGTTGCCGGGACCAAAGACGCCGTGATGATGGTGGAATCGGAAGCTTATGAGCTGACCGAGGCAGAGATGCTGGGTGCGGTGACATTCGCACATGAGCAAATCCAACCGGTGATCGACCTGATCATCGCTCTGGCTGAAGAAGCGGCGAAAGAGCCGTTTGATTATCAAGCCCCGGATTATTCCGAGCTCTATGAGGCTGTGAAAGCGGCGGGTGAAGAGCAAATGCGTGCTGCATTTGCAATCACCGACAAGCAAGAGCGCACGTCGGCTGTTGCGGCCGCGCGCGATGCGATCATGGCAGCGCTGAGTGAAGAACAATTGGAAGACGCCAACCTTGGCTCGGCAATGAAAAAGCTCGAAGCAGGCATTCTTCGTGGCGACGTTGTGAAAACGGGCAAACGGATTGATGGGCGCGACACAGCGACCGTACGTCCGATCGTCTGCGAAACTGGCTTGTTGCCACGTACGCACGGTTCGGCGCTGTTCACCCGAGGTGAAACCCAAGGTTTGGTAGTGACCACATTGGGCACAGGTGATGATGAGCAATTCATCGACGCGCTGCACGGAAACTTCAAATCGAACTTCCTGCTGCACTACAACTTCCCACCCTATTCGGTTGGTGAAGCGGGTCGTGTGGGCCCTCCCGGTCGTCGTGAGATCGGTCACGGCAAATTGGCGTGGCGCGCGTTGCAGGCGGTTCTGCCTGCGCCGACCGACTTCCCTTACACCGTGCGCGTGGTGTCGGAGATCACTGAGTCGAACGGCTCGTCGTCGATGGCGTCGGTCTGCGGTGGCTCGCTGTCCATGATGGATGCGGGCGTGCCGCTCAAAGCGCCAGTTGCCGGTGTCGCCATGGGACTGATCCTGGAAGACGATGGATCCTATGCTATCCTCACCGACATTCTGGGGGATGAAGATCACCTGGGTGATATGGACTTCAAAGTGGCGGGTACCGAGAAAGGCATCACGTCGCTGCAGATGGACATCAAGGTCGCGGGCATCACGCCAGAGATCATGGAAAAAGCGCTGGCACAGGCCAAAGACGGCCGGATGCATATCCTCGGCGAGATGGGCAAAGCCCTGACCGAAGCAGGTGAATTCAGCGTTCACGCACCACGGATCGAAACGATGCAGATCCCGACCGACAAAATCCGCGAAGTGATCGGATCAGGCGGTAAGGTCATCCGGGAAATCGTTGAAGTATCGGGTGCAAAGGTCGATATCAACGATGAGGGCACTATCAAGATCGCATCGCCAAATGGTGAAGCAATCCAGAAAGCCTATGACATGATCCATTCGATCGTGGCCGAGCCAGAAGAAGGCAAAATCTACAAAGGCACGGTCGTGAAAATTGTCGACTTTGGCGCCTTTGTGAACTTCTTCGGCAAGCGCGATGGGTTGGTGCATGTCAGCCAGATCGAAAACCGCCGCCTGAACCATCCTTCCGACGTTCTGAAAGAAGGTCAGGAAGTCTGGGTCAAGCTGTTGGGCTTTGACGATCGCGGCAAAGTGCGCCTGTCGATGAAAGTTGTCGACCAGGAGAGCGGCGAGGAAGCCCCTCAAGAACCGAAAAAGAAAAAGGTCGATGCGGACGAAGACTGATCCGCTCTGACTTTGCATGAATAAGCCCCGGCAGTTGTGCCGGGGCTACTTCTGGTCCGACAGCCGTAGTGACTTTGCTTATGCAAACAGAGCCTTATGCATTCACAGCCGCTGATGTGACCATTGTCACGGTGAGCTACAATAGCTCAAACATCCTGACGCAGATGTTGCCGACGGTGCCAGCTGAGACACCGGTCATCATAGTCAACAATGCTGGTCGCGACCTTCCGCAACTTAAAGCATTGGTGGCCGCTCGCCCCAATACGAAACTCATCGATAACACAACAAACGTGGGCTTTGGGTCCGCATGCAATCAAGGCGCACACGCAGCGGAAACAGAATTTGTAATGCTGCTCAACCCTGACGCCCAACTCAAACAGGGTGCGCTAGCAGCGCTGCTCGATGCTGCGGGGCGCTATGCACCCAATACCGCATTCACACCCCGTATCGAAAGTGCCAGCGGCAAACCGCATTTCAAGCGCCGGTCTGTTCTGATCTCTCGCGACAAGTGGATGAAGCGAGGATGGCCCGAAACGGAATGCGATGTTCCTGTACTCACTGGATCGGCCATTTTCGCGCGCACACAATTGTTTCAGCAAGTCGAATTCGATCCACGGATTTTCATGTATCACGAGGATGATGACTGGTCATTGAGAGTGCTGGAAGCGGGTGGTCGGCTTGTGTTTGTACCGGACGCTCATGTCGTGCATCTGTCCGGTAAATCGTCTGGTTCCAATCCACACGTTCTAAGATTCAAAGGGTTCCATCTGGCCCGCTCACGTATCTTTGCACTGGAAAAACACAAGCGACCTCTTGCCGGTCTAAGAACCACCGCCGAGGCAATACTGCAGCTTCTCTCACCAGCAGCCTGGTTCTCGAAGACACGACGTGCCAAAGTTGTCGGGTATTACATTGGTGCCCGTTACCCTTGGAAGCACTTCACCTCTGCCGAGGAAATGCCGGTACAGATCCTGCATCTACCAGGCTGGAAACTGCGACGTGAACTCAAACGGCTGTTCACCCAACTGTTTTCCATTCCCCGATCGGTCTATGACGTTTTCCTGAGCACCAAGATTCACGACCTTTTCCTGCGCGCGAACATCAAAAGAGTTGCCGGCGATGTCCCACGTGGCGATAGGGTGGCCATATACCTGGTCTTTCCAAAGAACGGCCTACTTCCCAGCCACAAACGTTCCATCGCGCATATCCGCGAGAGCGGCTACGCGCCGCTGGTCGTTTCGAACCTGCCGCTTTCGGAAGAAGACCAATCCTATCTTAAGACGCACAGCTGGAAATTCCTGACCAGGCCCAACAAGGGATACGACTTCGGTGGCTATCGCGAGGGCTTCCTGACCGTGCGACCCGAAATTGAGGACCTAGAGTACCTTGCGTTCCTCAACGATTCATCATGGTTTCCCGTACCTGGCACCGAAGCGTGGCTACTCCAAGCAGAAGCGTTGGGAGTGGATTATGCTGGTGCCGCGACCAGCTTTGGCATTCGACGGGTCCCGCGGGACCAGTACCAGACTATCGTGTGGGAACACGACACTAGTCTCAGCGAATTCCACTATTGCTCTTACGCAATTCTGGTAGGCAAAAAGATCCTGCGAGATCCAGCGTACCATCGCTATTGGGAGACCTACGTTCTAAGCGAGACAAAGCGCAAGGTCGTTCGCCGTGGTGAAATTGGGATGAGCCGATTTGCCATCGACAACGGGTTCACTCACGGAACCACGTATGACATCACCACCCTTCCAGCCGCACTGGAAACTTGCACGGATGAAGAGTTGAATGCCTGCGCTTCGAACATAGTCGTTCTTGGCGAACGGATGATGAGGGACGTGTTGGACCATACCCTGCCCAAGCTGGATGCGCGCCGATCTCCGGCAGAGCGGCAGGAAACGATCAAATTGATCATGGCAACTGCAGCGCGTATCGGCGTCAGCTACGCAATTCCGCATTTTCTAAACGCCAAACATCAGTTTCCGTTTTTGAAGAAATCTCCAGTTGGTCTCGATCATCGCGACTCGGATGTCATGTACGATCTGGCCAAGAAACTGGGCGGCGAGGATGGAGAGATCATTCGCGCAGAAATGGACATGATCCGACGCACCAAAGGGTTCGAAGGCACTGTCGAAAAGCCGGTTCCGGAAATGGACGAAACATAACGTATGACTCGGCCGGGCAACTGCCAAGACGATCAAGCAACCAAGGCTCGCCATGTCTTCTTTCTCTCGACGCCAACTGCCAAGGATCACCGGCCTTCTGAGCAACGAGGACCCTTGTTGCTGCTTCTAGCTACTCTTGTGCCGTCTCAGCAGCTTTTATCTTGGCGATGCCTTCTTGCACTCCGAATAGCGAAACAGTCCTTTCGACCGCACGCTTGTCTTCAATGCCCAACTGGTAAGTCACCTGAAGTTCGACACCCTCAGCAAAGCGATCAATGAGCTCTGAATTCATGATCCGGACGGTGCACCCCCGATTGCTGCAGGTGGAGAACCCAAAGTTCTGATCGACAGCATCGTCAATTTTTACAGCCAGTTGGTCGGGCAAATTGGCGCCCAGTGGCACGGTCATGAGCAAAGTTGGTGTTCGACCGACTTCCAACCCGACCAGTTGGACCTCAAGTAAAATGGCGCCAGAGTTTTCAATGACTTGGCGGTGAAAGAGTGCGCATTGGGTGTCACGAGGCCCCTCTGCGACGCATGAAATCGCCCAAGCGCCAAAAGCTGATTGAGCATGAGCAGCGCGAACATGGTCAAACACAGAAAACGAAAGCGAAAGACTGGCAGCTAAGACACAGAAACGAGCTATTTTGTATTGCATATCACAAGGCCTTTTCCCAATAGAACCAATGGATTGCCTCCACCCAGGTTCTTTGGGAAGACCATGGCATTAACCATATTCCGCCAAATATATCTAAATTTGCTAGTTCAGATGGCCGCAAGCACAGCGATATTGCAGCTTTTGGCTGAAGAGCTGCGCGCTCAGTCTTCGCTAAACGCGCAGCTTAAGTCTTTTGGGCGAGTGTCAGAGTTTTGTCATGCGCAGGTAGGGCAGAACTGTTTCGAATTCGCCAAACTTAGCCTTGGCATCTTCGTCGGACACAGTTGCCGGAATGACCACATCCTGGCCCACTTCCCAGTTGGCGGGCGTGGCCACTCCGTTCTTGGCCGCCGTTTGCAAACCGTCCAGAGCACGCAGAACTTCAGCAAAGTTGCGGCCAACATTCATCGGATAGGTCATGGACAGTTTTAATTGCTTATCAGGCCCGATGATAAAGACCGAACGCACGGTTGCCGTATCATTAGGCGTACGGCCATCGGGCAGATAGGCTTCGCTCGGCAGCATGTCGAAAGCTTTGGATACTTCTAAACCGGTATCCGCAATGATTGGGAAGGTTGGGTCGGCACCGCCAGCCTTTTCGATGTCGCCTTTCCACTTTTTGTGATCTTCCACGCCATCAACGGACACGCCAATCACTTTGGTACCGCGTTTGTCCCATTCCGCAGCAAGCCGCGCGACTGCACCGAATTCTGTTGTGCAGACGGGTGTGAAGTCTTTGGGGTGTGAAAACAGGATCGCCCAGCTGTCGCCGATCCAGTCATGCAAGCTGATTGTACCGGTATCAGTTTCGACGGTGAGGTCGGGGATAGTGTCGTTTATGCGCAGGCCCATCATTGTCTCCTTCAGGCGAGTCGGTTTTGACGTTAACCTTGGGACACCTAACACAGGTTACAACCCTTATCTTGCCCCTGCCCCGCTGTGATGACAGAGTGCCGCCGAAGCCCCGACCGAGCGGTCGGCCAAACACCATGGGATTGGGAGTGTCACCATGATCGAGAAACGTCAGTTTTATATCAACGGACAATGGGTCGACCCGGCTCAGCCGAATGACTTCCACGTCATCGACCCATCGACAGAAGAGCCCTGTGCCGTGATCTCTCTGGGGGGACAAACAGACACAGATGCGGCGGTTGCAGCGGCCAAGGCCGCGTTGCCCGGTTGGATGGAGACACCGGCGGAAGAGCGGATCGCATATGTCGAAAAGCTGCTGGAAGTCTTTGCCGCGCGGGCTGAGGACATTGCCCAGGCAACGTCGTTGGAGATGGGAGCCCCCATCGACATGGCGCGCACGCAGCAGGTTCCGTCCGGCACGTACCACCTAAAGAATTTCATCCGTGCAGCGAAGGCGTTTGAATTCGACAAGCCGCTCGGTTCGCATGCCCCTAACGATAGGATCATCTACGAAGCCGTTGGTGTTGCGGCTTTGATCACACCGTGGAACTGGCCACAGAACCAGATCACACTGAAAGTTGGCGCAGCCGCCGTTGCAGGCTGCACGATGGTTCTGAAGCCATCCGAACAAAGCCCTCTGAACGCCATGATCTTTGCCGAGTGCATGCATGAAGCAGGTTTCCCACCGGGTGTTTTTAACCTGGTGAACGGTGACGGCGCGGGTGTTGGCTCGCAGCTTTCGGGCCATCCGGATGTGGATATGGTGAGCTTTACCGGCTCGACACGCGCGGGTACGGCGATCTCGAAAAACGCAGCTGATACTTTGAAGAAAGTACATCTTGAGCTGGGAGGCAAAGGCGCCAACGTTATATTTGCTGATGCCGACGAAAAGGCGGTGAAGCGCGGTGTGATGCATATGATGAACAACACCGGCCAAAGCTGTAACGCGCCCAGCCGGATGA
>CAYODE010000207.1:0-6192 GCA_964402685.1 uncultured Aestuariivita sp.
AGCGGGAAGAAATCCTGACCGGGCTTGGGGGCTTTGGCAAAGGTCACGTTGGCCATGACCGATGTTTCACCCAATGTGGCAATGACCGAGCCATCTGCCTGACGGGCAACCTTACCCGTTTCCAGTGTGAGCGTTTCCTCGCCCCACTGCATCGACTTCTTAGAAATGTTGAACATCATCGTTTCCTGTTTGGGAGCACTCGCAGGCGTATCCCGCGTCTCCCGTTTTGACTGGCGGCCCCATTGCCGCCGACCCCAATCCTCTCAGGCGAACGCCGGGGTCCAAAGCGTTTCGTTTCAGATGCGGGGCAGATAACCGCTTTTGCAAGTAATTGAAAGGTCTTGTGTGCGCCATGCGGAAGACAGGCAATACTGCACTGGTCTCGCGCCTTTGCGTTCTAGATATTGCGGCAGATAGCGCATGCTTTGGGGAGAATGCAGAGCACCATGAAACTGGAATTCCATCACATTAATTTTGTCGCAGATGACGTGGACCGCATGCACGACTTTTATGTCAATGTGCTTGGACTGGGTGACATCCCGCAGGACAATTTCCCACGGACAGCTGCGGACGAGAACTCTGGCTACTCGGGCAACATCAAATTCGCGACCGATGGAGCCATGCAGATGCACCTGGCTGAACGTGACTTCAAAGTTGCTTTCAAGAACGGTCGCGTCATCAATCCGGTCGAACGCGGGCATATTGCTTTTCGGACTGATGACCTTGCAGGATTCCTGAAATTGTTGGAAGACCGTGGCATTCCCTACTCCGATTACGGCACAACTTTCTCACAGGAATGGCACCAGGTGTTCTTTCAGGATCCTGAAGGCAACGTGATCGAAGTTCATCAGCAAGTGGCGATCGGCGGGTAGACCCTAAGTTGTACGGTTACTGCCGGATCAGTCCTCCACAGGTGGGAACCAGGTCAGCGAAGAATGGTGAAGTGAGATCAGAACGCGTCCATCCAACTTGTGATAGGCGAACGTGTAATCGGCGCGGGTCGCGTTCCCTTCACCGTCTATAAAAGTGTAATGCCCCATATCCTTATATCCCAAACCACCGGCCTTTAGGATTGGCCCGACGGCACTCTGGAATTCGACGCGCGTCCATCCGCGTTTTAGAAAGCCGTGATCGTTGGGGTAGCTTGGATCGCCCCCGACGAAATAAGACCGTGCGCCTGCGCGATCCAAGCGAATAACGTCCGCTAGCGTCGGTTTGAAAAGCAACGGTTCGTCCGGTGACCCGAAATCATACAGATCCAGCAGGTTATCGACGTCCTGTTCAGTGACGTATTTGGCCCAGGCCCGCTGCGCAGCGATCACTTCGGCTTTTGTGACAGGTTCAAAATTGCGCTCGGACATGGTTCAGTCTCCTTCTTGGTGGGCTTAGTCCAATTGCATGTCACAACACAGGCCCTGCTTTCGCAAGGCCTGTGCATGACGATGTTTGGGAAGTGCGGCTTTATTGGATCTCGGTCACGCGGCCGTCCAGTACTGGCACCGCGGCCCCGGTTTCGAATGCGCGGATCACCTGTGCAGCCATCAGTTCGGCCGCGTTTTCTTCGATGATGCTGGGCTTGCCCGCGAAAACAGCGTAACCGTCTCCGCCGTCTCCCATGAAGTCATTGGTCGCCAGCAGATAGGTTGCGCTTTCGTCCAGCGGGGCGCTGCCTACCATAACGTCAGAGACCCGCTCGCCTGCGGGAAGCGCCGCGCTGAACGAGAAGGTCATACCCGACACATGCGGGAACCGCCCGCCACCATCTTGCACGGCCGATACGCCGTTTTCCAACGCGGCCAGGATATCGGCGCCGGACACTTCCAGTACGACCGTTTTGTTGCCGAACGGCAGCTCTGTCAGAACATCGCGGCGCGTGATCATGGTGCCAGCTTCATATGTGGTGTCGCCACGAATGCCGCCGCCGTTGGTGATCGCAACATCGGCTCCGGTCTCGGAGCGCATCGCATCCACGGTGAGATTGCCAAATGCACTTTCGGTTGAGCGTACCGTGGTGCGGCGTGTGTCCAACATGACGGGTGTTGCACCGATTTCGATGTCTAGTTCTGCAGAAAGGAATGCCTCATACTTGGCCACTTCGGCGGCAACGGTCGCGTCAGGCTCAACGCTTGCGGTGTTGATTACGTCAAAGGCTGGGCTCCATTCCACTTTCGGCCCGCGGCGCCCCTCCACTGTTTCGATGTCCAGCGTGACAACGGTGACCAAGCTGGCCTGACTGCTGCTTTCGACCATCGCAACATTGCCGTCATAACGTACGACCAGATCGTGATCATCGCCGGATAACAGGATGTCCACATCACCGGCTGCAAACAACTGGTCGTCTTCTGGTCGATCTGTATGAGCCAGAGCGATCACCACATCGGCACCCGCTTCGCGCAATGCGGCGGCGGTGGTGGCAGCTACCTCAACCGGGTCACTGAATGTGATATTGCCCGGAGAGGATTTCACGGCAGTACCGTCCGTTGTGAGACCAAAAATGCCAACCATGTGATCGCCGACTTCCACCATCATGTTTTCCTTGACGCCATCGATCAGGGTGCCATCCGGCTCAAAAGCGTTGTTGGACAGCATGGTGAAGTTTGCCTCGGCGATCCGCGTGCGTGTCACGTCCGGGCCAAAGTCAAACTCGTGGTTGCCCAGCGCCATCGCGTCCAGCCCGACCATGTTCAGAAGGGCGATCATATGCGCGCCTTCGTCAAAGCTGGAAAGGAGCGAAGGTGAAATACTGTCCCCGGAACTCGTGGCCAGAACAGTGCCCCGTTGCGCGCGGATGTCCGAAATGACGGTCGCCAGACGTGCCACACCACCGGAATCGCCATTGCCCTCCATTCGATCCAGATCGTTTACGTGAACAATTGTCAGCCTGTCTTGGGCAAAAGCAGGTAGGCCGGCCAGAATGGCAGCGGCGGCAAAAGCAGCTAAGCGCATGGGGGTTCTCCTGTTGGTTTCCCCAAAAGCTATCGAACTCGACGGTGGTTGAAAAGCAGCGGGCTGCGATCTCACGTGTCGTCTGACGCAAGGGCAAGGGCTGATTGCACAAAAAGAAACCCCCCGCCCGTTGCTGGGCAGGGGGTCCGAAACTGTCATGCGCCTCCGATGATCGGAGTGCAAAAACGCTCAGCGGCGCAGGCCCAGACGCTTGATCAGGTCTTGGTACCGGGCAGGGTCTTTGCCATTCAGATAGTCCAGCAGCTTGCGGCGCTGGGCCACCATTTTCAGCAGACCGCGACGGCCGTGGTTGTCTTTCTTATGCGTTTTGAAATGCTCGGTCAGTGTTGCAATGCGCGAGCTCAGGATCGCAACTTGAACCTCAGGCGAACCTGTGTCGCCGTCCTTGGTTCCGTATTCTTTCATCAGACGTGCTTTGTCTTCTGCAGTAATCGACATCGGGGTCTCCTTAATCGGTTAGAGTGAATGGCGCAGGCCGGGATGTCGTCCAGCACAGGCCCTTGGAGGGGTCCACCCAAAGGCCACACATACGCATGATTCCGGGTTGGATGTGGGCGTATAGGCGGATTTTGCAAAGATGGCAAAGGCTTTGTTTCTAACTCGCAGTGACGCCCGAGAGCAGACGTCGTCAGACATATTTGGTCAGTCAGTCGGCCATGGCTCCGGGCTTTGGGTATAAGAGATATAAAGCGGGTGTTTGGGGTGTCCTGCTTTGCTGAGCCCTAAGTGATAGAGGTCATGTCCCGCTGCACGCAGCAGAGCCTCGACAGCGGGGCCACGGTTCAAGTGCGACCCATGGGTTCCCCAGGCCGCAACGATTTGATCGGCCCAAATCGCGCCATCAAGGATGGCCCTGTCATTCTCAGGGCCCACAGGATCTGTCGCAGCACGCATCATTCTAGGGTCGGTGTCCCGCCAGGCGAAGATGTTGGTCACTTGAAACGCACCAAAACCCAAAGCGCGCGCGCGCCGTTCGCACCTTTCTACGGTGGGGTCGTTCTGCACCTCTGTTGCGGTCGAGGGATTGAGCATGACAAACAAAGCCTTGCGCCCCGCCGGATCCCAGATCCGCGTCAAGCTATACCGGTACCTCTCGCAATCCGAGTAGACGGCCGTGGACGGCGCATCCCCCTTGGTATGGGTTCGCGTGATCACGTTTGGTTGAAGACGCGCGACGGATGCAACTCACCCGCCTTAAAAATACCGACGGCTACAGCTTTTCCGTCAAGCGACGCCCAGCATTCCTCGCCGTATTCAACATCCGAGGCAATGACCATGCCCGGGTTGCCGTTTCGCAACCGCGTGGCGCCTTCGGGCGTGCAACGCAACTCAGGTATATCCGTCAAACCGACCTCAAGTGGCCTCAGATGGTCATCGAGAGCGGGATCCTGCGCCATCTCTTCGATTTGCGCGATGCTCAACCCATTTTCGGCATCAAACGGTCCTGACCAAATGCGGCGCAACTGGGTGACGTGCCCATGGCAGCCCAGTACCTCTCCCAGATCTCTGGCGATCGAGCGAACGTAGCCGCCCTTGCCACAGGTCATTTCGAGGGTGACATGATCTGGATCCGGGCGGTCCGTTATGACCAGTTCTTCCACCCACAAGGGGCGCGCGGACAGTTCTACATCGGCCCCGTCACGCGCCATTTTGTACGCGCGTTGCCCGTCGATCTTTACGGCAGAGAATTTCGGCGGCACCTGCATGATGTCGCCTACGAAAGCGCTTGCCGCGTCCTTGATGTCCCCATCTGTGGGGCGCAGATCCGAACTGGCAATGACTTCACCTTCGGCATCGTCAGTATTGGTGGCCTGTCCCAACCGCACGGTGAATGTGTAGGCCTTCAACGCATCCGTAATGTAAGGAACTGTCTTGGTCGCCTCACCGACAGCCACGGCCAAAACACCGGTTGCTTCTGGGTCAAGAGTGCCCGCGTGACCGGCCTTCTTAGCTTTCAGCGCCCAACGCACCTTGTTCACAACAGCTGTCGAAGTGATCCCGGCCGGTTTGTCGACGACCAGCCAACCAGAGATATCGCGACCTTTGCGTGCCACTTGTGCGCCTCGTGAAGTGCAATGTTTCGGAAAGCCCGCGTTATACGCAAGCGTTCCGATTGGTCAATCAGCTGGTTCAACAACACCGATGATTGGTCCCATGCGAAACCCGCGATCATTGCGATTGAGTGGCGGGGCATAGATACGGGAAATATTGCCGTCGAGAAACAACGCAGTCGGCAGGTCCAGATCATCACGGAAGAAACGGCCGAATTCGTGAAAGGTCACAGGGATGCGCGAGATCACGAAGACCACGCGCGTGCCATCAGCGCTGGTACCCACACCGTTGCGGATGAAGCGTGATGTGCTGTCGGGCAAAAACCTCGGATGCAGATCGCCGTCTATCACCAGCATCGGGCCAGACTGTGTGGCAAAATCACATGCCGGTGGATCTGCCGCGAACGCCTCCGTTTCAATCACATCGGCACGGGACTGGCGCACGCAAAAAACGCCATTGGGTACCAGGCCGAAATTGCCCGGACTTGCCCCTCGTATCAGGCGCATCTTCTCGACACCGTTTTCGATCAACAAGCCAACGGGCGATCGATCATCATGATACATGCCACCGTTCATACCGAACATGAGCGACAGGTTGTCTTCCGCAAGCGCATCCTGAAGTCTGTCGAATTGTGCAATCGGGACATCCTCTGCGTCGTTCAGAAACAGGCGGATATCTGCGGTGCTGGCGTCGATTTCGCACGCCGCGTAGATGTTGTTCCCTTGCGCGACTTCTTGACATGTCAGAGCTTGAGCCGCCGTTGCGGTCGCTAGCATCAGACTTACCAAAAAGACCAGTCTTGTTTTCAATCGTCTACATCCCTCCGGACGGCGTCTTGCGACAGCATGCGCCGGGTATCGTCCATTCGGTCAAACGTCTCATCCAGCTGGAACCGCAGGTCTGGCGCATATTTCAAAGCCAGTTTTTTTCCGATCACGCGCCGCAGCTCGCTTTTATTGCGCGCCAGCAGTTTAAGCACTTCGTCAGACCCACGTCCGCCCAACGGCAGCACATAGGCTGTAGCGATCTTTAGATCGGGCGACGTCCGAACCTCTCCAACGGTGATCGACATGCGGTTGAGGTCAGGGTCGTGCACATCGCCTCGCGCCAGTACATCCGCCAGCGTGCGACGGATCAATTCGCCCACCCGAAGCTGTCGCTGAGAGGGACCTG
>CAYODE010000208.1:0-2953 GCA_964402685.1 uncultured Aestuariivita sp.
GTGAGTTTCTGGCAATCGTCCTTGACCGAAAACTAAGCCGCTCATTCCAAGTGGGACGGCCCTTTCCGGCTATTCACCAACGGGTCAAGATGCTGCGGCGCGGCCCGCCGAACCTGCCGTTCGCCGCGAGCTGTGAATTGAAAAACTCCGGTCCCAGATGAGCGACGATCAACGTTGTCAAAATTGCCTTAGAGTTCCGATGGTGTGTTCCAGACTAGCTGGGCAAATAAGGGTCGCTGCGTTCGCCTGAAGCTTCGTAGGTCGCGACTTCCACTTCCACCGCCTCTGGCAAGCATGTCCGAATCCTTGTTGCCAGTTGCGCACGTGCATTCTGGCCATCTGCACCACAGACAATGTATAATTTGTTCGGGCGGACCCTTGTCGCAAACGCGGCGAGTTTCTCGATTTCAGACGCTTTGAGAGTTCTGGAAGTTGTCGCTTCAACCGCGACTGTTTCGCCATCCACCACCGCGAGAAGATCGACCTCACAGTCATTGGGACCGTCTTCTCGATGTTGATCGAACCAGATCAATGCAGATGGTAAGAAATAGAATGAAGCTCTCGCGCGCTCGGCAAGTTGCCACAGCGCCCAAATAGCTGGTTCGGTTCCATGATCGCTATAAGCCTCGACGAAAAAGCCGCTTGCCTTGAATTGCCATCCTCCCGAAACAGGCGGAAGTTCTTCATTTTGGCAAACATTGCACCTCATCACGCTGGACAAATCGTCAATTGAGACCCAGTTCCTGTTGAAGCAATTCTGGCATTTCCATTCGTGACCCTGAAACAGGATTTTTCGCTCGCAGAGGTACTGGATCGACGCATCCAACTCACCTGCTGAAAGGTACTCCTCAAGTGGGCCTTCTTTCACATGTGGGTTCTCTTCAATGAATTTTTCGACCAGATCGCTATAGCGAGAGGCTAGCTTGTCATACTGCACGAAGCGTTCTGGACGTCGTAGCTGAGAGGCAATCCTCAATGCTTCCTTCGCAACTTTTTGCCGGTCCTCTTGGCTACTCACTTCCCATTCTTCATCGGTCGCACGCAATCGCCTAGCCATGACTTTTTGAAAGCGTGCTTCCAGCTCATCATCCAAGTGCGAGGGGTCAGCGCCCAACCTTCGGAGCCCTTCTCGCCAAAAACCGTGCATTAGTGTTTGAAACGCATCAGGCAAATTGCCGAAATGCTGTAGGGCGCCAAGCAGATATCGACCCTTGTCGGAATACTTCGCATCCATAACCTTTGGAGGAGGTGGTTTCTGAAGACCATCTTTGTTCGCTCGTGTCCGAGGAAAACGGTCCCTTTGAAAGTCCCGCAGTCCGCCGAAGAAGGCATCATCATCGTTCGGGACCGTTATTGACGCTTGTCGGACTGCTAATTCTATCGAAGCGCTCAAACGACCAGACCTCGTCGGCCTCTGGCAGTATCTCTGATGCATACGAGAAGATGAGCTCTCCCGGCTGATGGAGAAGAATGGGTCAATACGAAGTCTGCGAGGCAGGATCCACTCGTGGACGACATTCGAGAACTTGCAGTGGTCGATCTCCCGCTCAATCGACAAATCTACCATCCACTGACCTCCACGGACGCTGGGTGGCAAGTAGTTTTCAGACAAGTGCCAAGGCGTCGCGAGCGGAAGCTCCGAGCGACCATTTTTCAGTTCACTTCTCTGCTGACCCTTAGGTTCTCGCGAAATGGCCAACGAGCCAGTTGTGAAGTATGCCCGCTCTTCCCCAAACTCGGGAATTGCCCAGTCGGCACCTGAAATTGCTTCGGTTGCAAAGCGTTGCCATGTCTTGCCTTCTGGCTTGATGCGCTCAGCGATGTCAGCGAGTTCATCCTCTGTCAGCGAGGTTGATCTAACAGTAGCTACGGGCGCGTTCTGTTCACCTTGGATTCCACGGCGATCCAAGACACGCCCCACTAGTTTCAAGAATTCGGTGTCATTTGATTGTTCGACTGAAATGCGAATGGATGATGTACCGGTTGGTTCATTCCGAGGAAATCGGTTGTGACCATTCCAAAACACTAAACGATCCGCAATTTCATCCCCTACGACGACGTTGACACCATTTCGCTTCAGAGAGTTCTTCGGTTCAAGATAGTGACAAAACAACTCTGACAATTGGCAGGGCGGAAGAACCGCTCCCGGTTCTGCAAGAGTTTGCAAGAGGGCGCGAGGGTCACTCTCAAACTTGGCGTGCTCGCTCTTGCCGTATTGGCGGTTTGCAAGTGATTCCGCTGAGATCAACGTCAAACACTTAAACAACTCCGGAGCTGAGCTAGCGAGTTGACTGTTGCCAAAGCTGGTTGAAAGAAAACCAAAATTCTCACGGACGAACGTGTCATCGGATCCATCCCAAAACTTGTCGAAGCTCAAAATGTCTTTCGGTTTGTCGCCGAAGCCCCAGCGCCGACTAGCAAACATTGGCAAGACAGATAGACAAGACAATCCTTGGAGCGGAATCTCAATGTCATATCGGCGCTCGCCTTCAGGGTCGCGATACCTGTCCTCATGATGGTGAAGGATTCCAGGAGCCAACTCTTCGTCTAGTAAGCCGATAGCGACGTCAGTCAGATTGGCAAAACTATAAATTATGTCAGCGTCGAATGCATGCAGCCACGACGCATAAGCGGGATCAACCCCATCCAGGGATGCAGGGATAATCGGAGTGCGTCGACCAGACCAACGACTGAAACTCTCGGCAATGATTTTGTCGATCAATATGTGTTCGCACGTAGCCAAATCTACGAGGTATGCTACGCGCAAAGGCCTTGCCGTACCTTCAATCTTCCGATGCGTGGGCTTTTCCCACATAGCCGACTCCTAAACCAAGGACCTCTTTTTTACGGCGAAGACAGTGCCTTCATACTGCATCTCGGTGAGTAAACCTGCCCGCACTTGTCTCGACAGAACCCGCAAATCAGCGCGCTCCCCGACCAAAGCTATCAGCTC
>CAYODE010000208.1:3053-6160 GCA_964402685.1 uncultured Aestuariivita sp.
CACGCCATGCCTCGAATCCTTTCTCGTTGCATTCATCCCAAATCTCTTCAATCAAGCGACCGCCGAGCTGATCTAGGTAGGGTTCAAGGGCTTCCAGCTGCACCGCGTCAGTTATTCCTGGTCTGTTTGGATTGCGAAAACCATAGGCAAAGCCGAGGAGCTTGAAGTACTCATTTTTGTCCTCAACCCTCTCAAAATGCCGCGCATGTAGGTCAAGAGTAGCGGGCGTGGCAATACACAACAAAACATGGGGGTAGTTGTAGCGGTGCTGCAAGTCTTGCCAATGTTCAAGGATAACGCGCTCAGCGAACTCATCTCGGCGATCTGCTAGAATATCAGTTATGGTGCTGTCCGCGCTATAGTCTATCTTGTCGCCTGTTTTTGATGCGCCACCAATCTCGTCCAGTTTTTGCAGTATAAGGTCTTCGAATAACCGGCTGTCGAACTGGCGAATGAACTGAAACCAGTAGACTCCGGTCATACGGCGCTCTTCAATCTTTGCTCTTAGGTCAGAAACCGCAGAGACGTCGCCGATATGGCATCTGGAAAGTAGCAACTCGTCCTCAAGGCCCTTTGGCGGGCATTCGGCGAGCCGCTGCAACTCCTTCACACCAACGGATGCTCGCCAAAGCTGGAAGCAGCGCTTTCGGAGGAAGAATTCGTTTGCTGTATTCGCCCAATTGGTTTCTAGCACTCGCGAGGCGGACGCTGAGTACCGAACATTGTGGTCCATACCGGATCCGAAAAGACCAAACCTCGAGCTTGCTAGCGAGTTGAACCACCCATCCTTACCTTCGCAGCGCTTGTCGATATCAGCAATGTGAGACGCAACAAACGTAGCAGCCAAGGGATGATCGACCTGTTCAAGGCAACCGTACACCACATGGCGCATGGCTGCTCTATTCTCTGCAAGCCGGATGAGCGGAAGGAGCGTCCGTTCGGACTTCACCCGTCGCAATCCACCAGACAGACAGTTCTTAGCCCCCCAGTATCGTTTGTCACTCAGTCCAGACTTATCCTTGCCCTCCGGATCCTCGTGGGGCAAAGCCTCCCATGCTCTGAAAACGCTATCCAGCGTCTCTTCATCGATGCCACTCAAACAAGACACAGCTGCGAAAAGCATCCCGCGGGACAATTCGTCCCCTCTTTCCTGCATGTTGGTCCAGCATTGAGCGACTGCCTTGGCTGTTCGAATGTCAGCGCACTCTCCAGCAAGAAAGAGTGCTGCTTCTTTTTGTTTGTCGGTTTGAGAGGTATCAACGAGTAATACAGATAGATCTTCGAACCATTGGTCACCATGCCGCTTGCGGGCATGCCTGATCAAACGATCTCGAAACGGCGCATTGGTGTAGGGGTCCGCATTGTAGCAAAGGTTCGCCGCTGCCTTGACGCTCCCATTTAGCACTCTCGCTTCGCGACCTGCATGCGAGTCCGGACTAGTGGCCTCCACCAATCTCTTGAACTGCGCACCCATTAGGCCGGCTATCTGCCATTCGATTTCCCATCGAATTTGCTTAGGAATGCCCTCAAGAATCCCTTCTTCAATGAGCTCTTCGCAAAATGATTTCAAGTGCTTGGTTCTGTTTGGGTTCTCATCTTGAGAGTACTTCAACGCGCTAAAGCAGATTAGCGGATTGTTTCGCTTGGCAAAAATCCAGAATTCTTCCGGTGTATTAGGTTTGATTGCAGCTTGAGCTACAAGTTTTGAGTAGTAGGGATCAAGTAAGTAGCTGTGCGAGTACTCGCCTGCTGATAATGTGTTTGAGATTTTTCCGATCAAAAGGGCGTCTCTGACACGATCATGGCGGAAACCAAGCGTTACCTGTCCGCCTTGGAGAACTTCCCTGAAAAGGCGTCCCTCACTGCAAATCGACTCCATATCTGAGAATACATCCGAAGACTCAAAATCTGCATGGAGCGCTTCAAATGAGGGTTCGTTTGTCCGGTTCTCAAGCATCCAAGAAGCTATTGCTTGGACAGAGCGGCGAAGTGAAAAAACTGAGCGCGCGCTTGACTGACTTGCTTCTGACAGCGCGTCATTGACGTAAGACGAAAGAACTTCACTCTCCTTCCCTACGTCCTCTCCTTTCCATAGCCCGATCAACAGGGGATCGTTGCCTAGTCGCTCTCTGACAACATCGGCCTCAACGTTCGTCAATTCGACGCCTGCAGCAAAGCTCCGTCTCTTAATCGCTTCTCTCGCTTCGTCATCGCTGAAATCCGCCAGGTCAACTGTCCGGCATAGAGCAGCTTTGTTCATTTCGCTCGGAAGTGATCGGAGGTTTTCGGGCCATAGTGGACAAAGGACCCTCAGCTTACTCGCACGCGACGAATCCTTTGATCCGTTGAGTTCGCCAGCAGACCGGTTAAGCTTTGAAATTAGGTCGGTTGGCGATGCCGATAAGTTAATATCTTCAATCCAAATTTGGACTTCTCGCCCTTCTGAAACACGAATGATGTCACTGACTGGATCGTCCAGATTCAAGGAGGGAAATTCTGCGACTAGACTTTTGCGAATGGCTTGTCCAAGTGAAGAGCTATTTTCTAAGGCGTTGTGTGTGACGACAAATGCCAAACCGCCGTCATTGACCAGAGTGTTGCACATCTGATGACAGAATGCTGACTTTCCAGAGCCAGAGGAGCCACTTAGAAAAACCACCGGCGATGATATCGTTTCGATAGCCGGGCATGCGGACTGGGTTTCTCGAAATATCAACTGGTCACTTGGAACCAGAGGCGCATGCCGAATGAGATGCGTCTGGGAAATCTCGATCGCCAAGTCGCGAGACAGCCTTGTTTGCGGACTGCCAAAGAACTTGGAGCGGAGGTACTGGCCATCTGCATTGATGTCCAAAATATTGGCCAACTTATCACTTGGCCAAATTTCCAATTCCACTTTGTCGCGTGCAGCTTCACTATGGGCATCTTGCACCAGATCAGATGGAGGCGTGTTCTTGCTTGTAAGGACAAGTCTAAGTTTATGTTCAGGGTTAGAGTCCCGAAACGAAGTTAGCTTGCTAACGGCTTTGAACAGGTCACCGTTATCTGGATCTAGCCACTTCTCCCTGAGGTTGGCTCGAGCAGTAATTGTATGCTCGCAGGCGATA
>CAYODE010000209.1:0-6131 GCA_964402685.1 uncultured Aestuariivita sp.
GGGGCTGCTTGGGCCGCTGTCAGGTTCCAGGTCCAGAACGCTTCGTTCCAGGCCAGGATGATGTTCAGCAGAATTGTCGAGGCGATGCCGGGAATAGCCATGGGCGTGAGCACATAGAGGATTTCCGCCTTGAGAGATGCGCCATCCATCCGCGCGGCCTCAAGTATCTCGCCGGGGATTTCCTTGAAGTATGTGTATAGCATCCAGACCATGATCGGCAGGTTGATCAGCATCAGGATGATGACCAGACCGACCCGCGTATCAAGCAACCCGAGGCTGATGAAGCCAAGGTAAATGGGATAAAGCACACCCACTGCTGGCAGCATCTTGGTCGACAGCATCCAGAGCAAGACATCCTTTGTCCGCTTGGACGGCACAAAGGCCATGGACCATGCGGCTGGTACCGCAACTATGATCCCCAACAAGGTGGAGCCGCCTGCGATGAAGATCGAATTCCAGAGGAATTTCATATAGTTCGACCGTTCCTGAACAGCTGCATAATTCTCAAGCGTCCAATCGAAGGCCAGAAAGATCGGTGGGTCGGCGATAGCCTGTGCTTCGGTCTTGAAACTGGTCAGGATGGTCCAGAGGATCGGAAAGAAGATCAGCAATCCGATGATCCAGGCGAACCCGGTGTTCAGCGCTTTGCGGCGAGTGGTCACTGTACGTGCCATGATCCGGTCTCCTCCTCAGGTATCCAGGTTCTTGCCGACGATGCGCATCAGGAAGATGGCTACGATGTTGGCGAGAATGATGGCATAGACGCCGCCTGCGGAACCCAGGCCCACATTTTGGCTTTCCAGAATGCGTTGGAAGATGAGGTAGGTCAGTGTCTTGGTTCCAAAGGCACCACCAGTTGTCACGAAGATCTCGGCGAAGATGGCCAACAAAAAGATCGTCTGGATCAGGATCACAATTGTGATCGCCCGGCTGAGATGCGGCAGGATGATAAACCAGAATCGCTTCAACGGTGGAGCGCCGTCCATTTCCGCGGCTTCCAGTTGCTCACTGTCCAAAGACTGAATGGCGGTCAACAGGATCAGGGTTGCAAACGGCAACCACTGCCAAGACACGATGATAATGAGGGACGGCATTGACGCTTGACTGAGCCACTCAACCGGGGTCGCGCCGAAGAATTTCCACAAATGTGCAAGAATGCCGTTTGTCGGATCCATGAACATGTTTTTCCAAACCAGTGCGGACACCGTTGGCATCACGAAAAACGGTGCAATCACAAGGATCCGCACAACGCCCTGTCCCCACATCGGTTGATCGAGCAGGAGCGCCAAAAGTACGCCCAATATGATCGTGATGACCAAGACCCCGCCTACGATCGTCAGCGTGGCTTGGACACTGGGCCAGAATGAGCTGGAGCTGACAAAACGGGTGTAGTTTGCAAAACCCACCCAATCGAGGCCATTGGCAAGGCTGTCGCCGCGCAAAGGCAGATACTTCTTGAATGAGAAAAACAGCGTCATCGTTAAGGGCACCAGCATCCAGCCAAGGAGCAGGATCACGGCCGGGGCCATCATAAGTCGGGCTGCTGATCTTGAGTGCTGGGTCGCCATGACACATTTCTCCCGTTGGTGGTCCAGCCACCTTTGTTCAGGCGTTGATAATTGGAAAGTGGGGTGGTCAGGGACGCAAACGCGCCCCCAACCTGATCGTGGCTTAGCGGTAGCCCGCAGCTTCCATCGCGTCATTGGTCAAGGCTTGTGCCTTGGCAAGCGCTTCGTCGATGGTTTGTTGTCCCGCATAGACTGCAGAGAACTCTTGGCTCACTTCAGTTGCGATACCCGCGAATTCCGGGATAGCCGCGAACTGGATGCCCACATACGGAGAGGGCTCAACTGTCGAGTCGTTCGGATCAGCTGACAGGATTGAGTCCAGCGTCATTTTGGCAAACGGAATGTCTTTGTAATTCGGGTTCTCATAAAGCGATATCCGAGCGCCGGGAGGTACGTTTGCCCATCCTTCGTTTTCGGCAACCAGCTCGATATAGCTGTTGGAAGTTGCCCATTCGATGAACTGTTTTGCACCGTCCTGTTGTTGCGTGCCGGCCGGAATTGCCAGAGCCCATGCCCACAGCCAGTTCGACCGTTTGCCCAGGCCGTTGTCTGGCGCCAGGGCAAACCCAACCTTGTCCGCTACAGTGGAGTCGTTGGGATTGGTCACGAACGAAGCGGCTACAGTCGCATCGATCCACATGCCGCATTTGCCTTGCTGGAACAGCGACAGGTTTTCGTTAAAACCGTTGGTCGCGTAGCCCGGAGGGCCGGATTCAGTCATCATGCCCACGTAGAATTCCAGGGTGTCTTTCCAGGGTTGTGTGTCAAACTGCGCGTTCCAGTCCATATCGAACCAACGCGCACCAAATGAATTGGACATAGCAGTGATAAAGGCGCCGCCTTCACCCCAACCAGCTTTACCACGCAGGCAAATACCATTGATTTCGTTTTCACGGTCCGTCATCGCGGCTGCTGCCTCGCGGATGAACGACCACGTGGGTGCGTCGGGCATTTCCATACCGGCCGCTTCCATCAGGTCAGTCCGGTACATGATCATCGAACTTTCACCATAAAAAGGCGCAGCAAATAGCGTGCCGTCATGGCTCAACCCCCCGCGCATAGCTGGCAGGATGTCATCGACATTGTAGTCCGCTGACAGATCATCAAGTGGCACAAGCCACCCATTGGCGCCCCAAATCGGCGTCTCGTACATGCCAATTGTCATGATATCGAACGCACCGCCTTTGGTGGTGATATCGGTGGTCACGCGTTGACGCAGAACGTTTTCTTCCAAAGTAACCCATTCGACGTCTATGCCGGTTTTCGCTGTGAAGTCGTCAGTCAGGCCTTGCATGCGGATCATGTCACCGTTGTTCACGGTAGCGATGGTCAGCGTGTCGGCCATGGCAACTCCACCAGCCATGAATGACAGCATAGTGGCCGCACCAAGTGCGTTCTTAAGATACATGAATTCCTCCCATTATTGAGGTTGTTTTCCTCGCAGACAGCATCGCTGGCCAATTGGCACGCGTCAAGAAAAATTTTACGCGCGCAAAATTTATGCTGAATCACGCATGATCAGGCGCGCTGGGAAGACAGTTTCTTCCCGATCTGGGAAACGTCCACCACTTTCAATCAATCGGAAAAGCGTCTCAACGGCGTGATCAGAGACTGCAGCATAGTCATGCGCAGCCGTCGTCAGCGATGGACAGGTAAATCGAGAAAATGGGTGATCGTCATGCGATGCCACGCGCAGTGCACATTCGCCCGTGCGACCCACGCGAAGGCCGCGCTCGTAACACGCAGAAAGAAATCCAATACCCAAACGGTCGTTGCTGCACAAAATTGTGTTGGTCGGGAATTGCCCGGCATCCAATGCTGTGTGAGCGCCTTGACGACCGATTTCTTCAAATGCCCAGCCGGTACCTTCGATCTGAATCACATGCGGCTCCAGCTGCAGGCGATCCATCATGTGGAGATAAGCGTCGCGCCGACGATTTGCATTTGGATTGGCAGGCGTGCGCATCTCGAAAAAACACGGTGGCTCTCCGGTTCGGGTCAGGTACTCGACAGTCTGTGACACGAAGCTGTAGTTATCCGACCCGACAAAGGCCTCGCCCAAGCCACTGATGTTACTGTCAAAAAGAACGGTAGGAACATCCCGGCAAAATGCTTCAATCGCATTTCTTTTCGACGTGCGTCCCAACGGCGCCAAAAGAACGCCAGCGGGTCGCATCGATCGAAGCGTGTCCAGGATGTCGGCTTCGTGGTCTGGCTCACCGTGAGAGCTAAAGAGCGATGGTGTGAAGCCGGCCGTGATGCACCGCTCTTCGATCACGCGCGCCATTTCCGCAAAGAACGGATCGGCCAAATAGGGAACCACGATGCCAATATTCTTGGTCATCCGCCGGTTTTGGTTCATCGCATAGAAATTGGGGCGGTAGTCAAACTTCTCCAAGGCCGCTTCTATCCGTTCGCGGGTGGATTTTCGTACACTGTCAGGATCATTGAAGTACTTTGACACCGTTGGGCGGGAGATGCCGCTAACTGCAGAGAACTCCTCCATATTCTTGATTTTCTGGTCGCCCATGCCTTGCCTGTTCCGCGCGTTTCCAAGCCAAATGTGCCGTCCAAAGTCGACCTTTGGCAAGTTAAATATTGACGCGCGATAATTTGTGTTCAAGTGTTTTGGGCCGTGGACGAGTGAGATCGTCTCTGGCGCCGCTGTCGATGATCGACTGTTTTGCTCGTTTGCGGATGCGGTCATAGAAAATGCAAAAAAGGAACCGTGCAGTATGATCGCGTCGCGTTTGCGAGATCTAAGTGAGCTTGTTGCCAAACTCGACGCGTTCCCTTCAAGATCGCACCCAATTTTGGTCGCGATTGCTGGTGCGCCAGGCAGTGGCAAATCCACGATCGCCGAGACACTAAACGCCAGTACAAAACGACCGAGCTGCGTTGTTCCAATGGATGGGTTTCATCTAGACAATGAGGAATTGGAAGCAAAAGGACTCTTGCACCGCAAGGGCGCTCCACAGACATTTGATCTCAAACGGTTGGCGCGATTGATTTCTGATCTGCGTTCCAACAAAGCGCGACACTATCCGACCTTTGATCGAAACGCGGACATGACCGTACGCGAAGGCGGCAACGTTCCGGAGAAGACAGAGATCGTTCTTGTAGAAGGAAATTACCTGCTTTTGGATGAACCGGGCTGGCGGGAGTTACAGGCGTTTTGGGATGCGTCTATCTGGCTGGATGTTTCAGAAGACGTGTTGAAGAGCCGCTTAATACGCAGGTGGACGTCCCATGGGTTATCGGTCGCGGATGCTCAGCAACGCGCCGAAGAGAACGATCTTGTGAATGCGCGACGAGTGATTGCAAATCGACTGTCGCCTACTTGGATAATGCACGACGACGGGTAAGTCATGGCGAAGCGGAGTTTTAGGTCGTCTGCATCTGTCTCCAACGTCGATAACCGCACCCATCCGGCTCAATTGCGCACATGTGCTTCGTCCAGATCGCCGCTCAAATCGTTCATGGTCGTCCGATATACCATCGGGTCAGATCGGGAGACGATACGGCCTTTCCGGACAACGGCGATACGATGCGCACGCAAGCGAACGGCGTCGATTGTGTCCGTCGCTTGCAGCAAAATGAAATTTGCGTCACAGCCTTTCGCCACGCCGTAGCCCTCCAGCCCCATGATCTGCGCCGAATTCTTGGTCACGGCATCAAAGCACCACGCCATATCCGCGCGGCTGGACAGCTGGCCCACATGCAAGCCCATAAAGGCGACATCAAGCATGTCCGCCTTTCCCAGCGAATACCAAGGGTCCATCATGCAGTCAGAGCCAAAACCGACAGTGATACCCGCGTCGCGCAGTTCTCGAACACGGGTTTGACCCCGACGTTTGGGGTAGGTGTCGTGACGACCCTGCAGCATGATATTGATCAACGGGTTGGGCACGGCATGCAACTCGGCCTCAACCATCAGCGGGATCAGCTTTGAGACATAGTAATTGTCCATCGAATGCATCGACGTCAGGTGAGAGCCCGTCACGCGACCCTGAAGCCCTAGTCGTTGAGTCTCATAGGCCAACGTTTCGATATGTCGGCTCAGGGGATCGTCGCTTTCGTCGCAATGCATGTCGACCATCAACCCACGCTCAGCCGCGATCTCACACAACAGGCGCACGCTTTCTGCACCATCCGCCATGGTGCGTTCGAAATGCGGGATTCCGCCGACAACATCTACGCCCATATCGAGCGCGCGGATCGTGTTTTGCATTGCAGTCGGGTCGCGCAGAACGCCGTCCTGGGGGAAGGCAACCAACTGAAGATCGAGGTGGTCTTTGACCTGCTCCCGCACCTCCAGCAGCGCTTGAACGCCTGTCAGTTTGTCGTCACAGGTGTCAACATGGCTTCGGATTGCACCGATGCCTTTGGCAACCGCCAGTTCGCAATACCGCAAGGCGCGCGCGACGATGTCGTCGATTGACTGAATATCTTTCAATTCACCCCACAGAGCGATGCCTTCCAGCAAGGTGCCCGACACGTTCATCCGGGGTGTGCCTAAAGACAGCGTCGCATCCATATGGAAATGCGGATCCACAAAGGGCG
>CAYODE010000210.1:0-6100 GCA_964402685.1 uncultured Aestuariivita sp.
GTTTAATCCAAAATCCTCCGGGCCATCTGATTAGTGTGGCCCGTTTTTTTTGAAAGACGTTTTGGTCACTCTCAGGATGTTTCAATGTCATTTGCGACCCTGCCATTCTCAAAAGTCGTCGCGTGTTCAGGTTCGTATTTCTTAGTGTCGCTGCGGCGCAGGAAGAGCGGCACAGGCGAGTATCGAATTGCCCCAGCTGTTCGGTCGCCGCCCGCCTTCGAACATGAAGCGGATATCCGATTGGGAAGTCTCTGGATTCGTCAGACAAGCCTTCTCTTGACACGGCTTCATTTTTGTCATTTATTTCTGTCATGACAGAAACTATCGACATATCTGATTCTTCCGCAAAGTCCCAATTCATCCTATATTGGGGCGACATGGGCAGCCAGTGGGGTGTCAACCGCTCGGTCGCTCAAATTCATGCACTTCTTTTCCTCAGTCCAGGGCCTATGAATGCCGAGCAGATCTCGGAAGAATTGGGTATTGCACGGTCCAACGTGTCGAACTCGCTGAAGGAACTGGTTGGTTGGCGGCTAATCCAGCGTGTGCCGGTTGCCGGTGACCGACGCGAACATTTTGTGGCGGAGACAGACGTTTGGGAAATGGCTTTGCTCATCGCGCGTGGACGTAAGGAGCGTGAGATAGATCCTGCGATCCGCGCCATCGATATCTGTGTTGAACAGGCCAAATCAGAACGTGATCTAAACCCGGTCGTTTTGGAGAGAATGACGGAAATGCACGACTTTCTCACCACGGCCGACAGTTGGTCAGCGCAAATGTTGAGTGTGCCCAAAACCAAACTGGTTGGCCTTATGAAGATGGGCGACAAGGTTCTATCGCTTCTGAAAATCGGGGGCAAAAAGGCGAGTTAGTTTTTTTTGCATGGTTATTTCTCTTTTTACAGAAATAACCGTTAGAACAGTAGGAACATATCATGAGTAATCAATACTTCATGCCCAACCAAAAACAGCCCGATCACAGGTTTCAAGCGTTGTTGAGCGACGAAGCATGGCACAGGTTGCCCAAAGCCGTGCGTGCACGTTTTGGCAAACGCCTGATCGGTGGCGCAAGTGTTGTGTACCAAGGCACGGTGATCGCAATGAAGATGAGCCTTGCCGGCAGAATCCTCGCACATATGGCCAGGCTAGTCGGCGCGCCGCTTCCATATGACCTGTCTACTGTAAATCAACCTGCGATCGTCGCTGTAACTGAAGACTGTGCCGAGGATGGGCAGTTTTGGATCCGACAGTATGGTCGTGCCTCGGGCTTCCCTCAGGTCATTCATTCGTCAAAACGCTTTTCCGGCCCGACTGGGATCGAAGAGTATATCGGTGCCGGGATTGGCATGGCACTCCGCGTCAGCACCTCTGAAGACGCCCTGACCTTCAAGAGCGATCACTACTTTTTAAAAATCGGCAGTCGCAAACTTCGCCTGCCCAAATGGCTGCGCCCAGGCGCGCTCGAAATTGTGCATCGGGATCTTGGCGATGGCCAATTCCTTTTCTCACTCAATCTGAGAAGCCGCTTCCTTGGAGTCCTCATCCATCAGGACGCACTTTTCCACGACATGGAGCATTGACGATGAACGACCCCATCCTTTGGGCCTTGATTTCCATTCAGGTATTCATGGGAGCCTTTGACACGCTTGTGCATCACGAAGGCTCTGAACGTCTTGCATGGCGACCATCGCAGAAAACCGAGTTGCGGCTGCATGGTGTGCGGAATGATTTTTATGCGCTCATTTTTCTGGCGTTCGCCTGGACCGAGCCACACGGCCTGTTCACTGTCGCTCTGGCCGCCATTCTTGCCGTTGAGGTTCTAATCACGCTTTGGGATTTTGTTGAAGAAGACCTGACCCGCAAGCTTCCAGCGACCGAACGTATCAATCATACATTGTTGGCGCTTAACTATGGTGCGATCCTTGCCTTGGCTGCCCCGATCCTCTGGGATTGGGCCCATTTGCCAACCGCGATAACCACCACCAACTATGGATTGTGGAGCATTTTTGCGACGCTCTCGGCAGTAGGTGTCGGTGTCTTCAGCGCACGCGATCTACTCGCGGCCGGTCGCAGCGACAGTCTGGTGCGGGGCGATCCCGCAAAATTGGTCAGTTGCTTGCGACCCCGGCAACGCCTTCTGATTACAGGTGGCACAGGTTTCATAGGACAGCGACTTGTCGCAGCACTTGTTGCTGCAGGTCACGACGTCACTGTTTTGACCCGAGACCTGCGCCATGCCGAGGCACTTGCGCATCCTGTTCGTCTGATCACTGATCTTGATCAGGTTCACAACACTGATTGCTTTGATGGGATAGTAAATCTCGCAGGGGATCCGGTCGCGAGCGGTCTTTGGACCGCCAGAAAGCGCGCCCGCATCCTTAACTCGCGTGTTGAGACGACGAAGGCGCTTGACGACCTGATAGCGCGACTGGAGACGAAGCCAGGCTGTTTGATCAGTGGATCGGCGATCGGTTGGTATGGGCTTCGCGGTGATGAAGAACTGACGGAAGATGCGCAACCGGAACCGTCATTTACTCACACCATCTGTGACGCCTGGGAGATGGCCGCCCAGAGGATTGCGCGGCACGGTATCCGGGTCGTCACCTTGCGGACCGGTCTGGTGCTGGGTGTCAGCGGCGGCATGCTGGCCAGACTGTTAACCCCGTTCGAGTTCGGTGGCGGTGGCCAGATGGGTGACGGCAAACAATGGATGTCGTGGATCGAGCTGGACGACATGATACGTGTGATTGCTCACACCATTGCGGAGCAAGACTATGAAGGCCCAGTAAATGCAACTGCACCTCGACCCGTCCAAAACGTGGGTTTTACCCGGGCACTTGCGGCGGCACTCCACCGACCGGCTGTTTTTCGGTTTCCCGCCTGGGCATTAAAAGTTGTTCTGGGAGACATGGCACGAGAGACCATGCTTGGTGGTCAGCGCGTGATCCCCGAAAAGCTACTGCGGCAGGGCTTCGTGTTTCGCTATCCGGAACTAAAGCCCATGCTTTGTGGCATTCTCGGCTCAAAGGACGTCAGAGGTGGAGAGCTTACACGCACTGACGCCAAAATCTATGAAGTGTAGGAGTTGTTCTGAAAACGCCAGGTTCGAAGGATCATCATCGGACAGGTAATAGCCTCGTCACGCGGCTAATGTCAGCAACGAGCCGGAAAGCAGGCAAAGGCTTTAGTGAAACGCTACTGGTTCTTCGCTGATTTCGATGACGTAGCGCTTCAAGGTACCTGGTTGAATGTCTAAGCCATTGAACAAATACCGGCTCGGCCTTCATGTCAGTCGGCATAGGCGCGGCAATGGTAAAGTACCAATCCGGTTTCTGGCCGGCGGAGAGTTCAACACGCCGCCGGCCAGGGTCTGTTTCAGAGGTCAGCAACCGAGGTTGACTCAATGCGCGGCCATTGCTCGGCTGCCTTGCTAAGCGTTCCTTCGCGGTCTGCTTCGAACGCGGCGAAGATCTCAGCATTGAGGAAGACATAGAGCGCGCCATCGATAACTGCCGCGTAGTTCGGATTGCCGTCGAATTTCTTGCCAACCGACACACCAAAGGTGCAAAAGCCGCCATATTGAGGCAAATATGCTGCTGGGTCTGCTTCGAATGCCTTCTTGGTATCAGCCGAAGAAAAGTAGTAAGCCACGCCGTCGTGAACAACAGTGTAAGCCGCCGCGCCTGGCACGGGATCACCACTGCGGATCATCGCAACCGGGTCGATCCCATGCAGGCCAAGCGGTGCACCAGCTGCGGTGAGGCCGGTTGAAATATTGTATTCATCGGCAGCAAAGGCGGCTGGTGCAAAAGCCAACAACGCCATTAGGGCGGTTGCAGTCAATTTAGTCGTGTATGTCATAAGTCTTTCTCACTTTGTTGGGGGTCTTTAGGGGATTGGGTTGCTTGCGAAGTTGGGATTGTCACGCCATAGCTTCGGGGTCACGACTGCGATCGGTCAAAGCCAGTACGGCGATTACCGTCGCCCCGATTACCCAGAAGTAGGTTGAGGCAAGTCCTGTCAGTCCAAGAACAAATGGGGCGAGCAGAAAACTTGCACCGACAAGTCCGTCAACGATTTCGTGCACCCGGAACGGTATGACGCGCAAAAGACCCAATTCGTGGTCCGTCAGCAACGTCAGGACAAAGGCCGCTACTCCGGTGACCACGGACAGTATGACCGGCGCAGGACCAAAGTTGCCCAGGCCCAGGACAAAGGGCAAGACGATAAGGCCAACGGCTACCGGGTAGTCAAGAAAAGCGTGTATCCGTTTGGTTAGAAACTTGACGGGCATCTGACACTCCTAGTTCCAGCCGCTTTGCCCGGGGTCGCAATACGGCAGGTTTGAAGGCATTTGTGCCGTACAGTCCCGTTCAACGCCCGGAACCGTCCCCATACAACCATGCGTCGCGTGCCGGGGTTTCGGAATGACTTGGGCGCCAATTGACTTTGCTCATCGTCCAACAGGCTGGACGACGCGTAGCAACTGCGTATCGTGTTTTCATGTTCGATTTGCTAAGCGATGTCCTGACCCGTCTTTCGATGCAGGGCACACTTTACTTCCGCACGGAGTTCACCCCGCCTTTTGGTGTACGAGTTCCCAACTACGTAAATGTGGCGCGTTTTCACTACGTGTTTAAAGGCACATGCAGCCTGACAGTGGCGGGGCTGGAAAAGCCCGTGTTGTTAGAAGAAGGCGATTTGGCAATCATTCCTCACGGCGCAAGCCATTCCATATTGTCTCAAGATCTCACTGACGAATCTGCTGTTCCACTAGAAACCGTTCTAGAGCAATCCGGATATGATGGGCGAAGCGTACTTGTCTATGGCGGCGCCGAAGCTGACGGAACGTCGATGGCACAGGAAACCCGCATAATCTGCGGTCATTTTTCGTTTGCGCCGGGTGGTCGTCACTTGATCCTCGAGCGGCTGCCGGCATACCTGCAAATCAGGCGGTATGGAGAGAGCGCGGGGCCCTGGTTATCCGAAACTCTGCGCCTCATCGGAGCAGAAGCCGAGCATGGATTGCCAGGAAGCGAAATGATCGCGCTGCGTCTTGCCGAAACAGTTTTCGCCCACGCCATTCGTCATCACCTACGCGAAGCAGAGGCCTCACAGGGATCGCTCGCCGGTTTTGCCGATCGGCAGGTGAGCCGAGCGCTTACCGCGATTCATGAAAAGCCTGAGCGACAGTGGACAGTCGCTGACCTGGCGCGGGAAGCAGGCATGTCGCGATCTGGGTTTGCCGAAAAATTCGTTGCATTGATCGACGTCACTCCCATGGAGTATCTCAAACGATGGCGCATGCAAGTTGCGCGTGACGCGATTGCGACTCGCGGCTTCAGTGTGTCGGAAGCCGCGGAAGCTGTCGGCTACTCATCCGAAGCTGCTTTTTCGCGCGCATTCAAGAACGAGACCGGGCGCACGCCAAGCAGTTTTCGCACAAAGCAGCGCGGACTATGACAAAACCGCTGCGAATTGAGATTAAGCGCATCTATGAAACGGCGTCGCCAGATGACGGGCTTCGTGTTCTTGTTGATCGGCTCTGGCCTCGTGGTGTAACGCGCGACGCTGCCAACATTCACCATTGGAAGAAAGAGCTCGGCCCGAGCAACGCGCTGCGCCAATGGTTTGGGCACCGCCAAGAGCGCTGGGAAGAGTTTCGAGAGAGATACGAAAAAGAGCTGCGCGCGCCGGAATGCGACGCGCTGCTGGCAGACCTGTTGCTTGAAGCGGAGAAATATACCCGTTTAACCCTCGTATACTCCGCTAAAGACCCGGCGCACAATCAAGCGGTGGTCCTTTCCGGTGTTTTGGCAGGCAAGATGGTGCCTTAGTTTTCCGTCTCCGAAATCGGCGGGATGTGCCAGTTTTTCGGTGCTCGTTGAGAGATTTTGAAGAAGGCATTGCTCTTGATACTGCACTTGAAGACGTTTGATTTGAAGCAATCGCTCGGTCGACAAAGGAATTAAAATTTTCGAGTCTGCGACGAACAACGAGTTCAATACAAGGCCAAGCAAGTCTTAGATATCTGTTAACGGACCGGTCGCCGCAATCTGCGAGCACACAGAGATTGGCTGCTTAGCCCGCCTTGCTGCCGA
>CAYODE010000211.1:0-6090 GCA_964402685.1 uncultured Aestuariivita sp.
ATCTCCACCCCGAAGGCCGGGGAAATCCCTTGGGTGACATCGCCCGACAGCGGGTATTCATAGGTGGGTGCGTAAACGAATGGGAACATCAAAACCTCCATTAATCTGAAATGCCCTCAGCTTTGCCGCGCTGCAGCATTGCGTCAAGAGTGTCGGGAGGTGCCACGTGCCGCCCATATCCGGTCTCAGGGTTAACGCTGGTTTTAGCGGGTGTGTCCTTGCAGTCACATCTGATCACGGCATGCCCCCTCAAACATCGTGATTTTGAGATAAGTTGAGGTTTGGGCTTGGCAGTCTGCTTTCGGTTGATAGGGTTTATGCAATCTATAAGTGTATGGGGTTAGGGCAGGTTTGATGAGTGGGGCGAATTATACACAATCTGGAATTGTGGCGGTGTATGTCAGGCATAGTGCGTTGGTGGGCGTCACCCGCCTGACGACCAGGGTGGGACGGTTTGCGGGGTCCGGAGCTATGATGCCTGTATTACCTGGTCTAAATCGTTGACTGCTAAACTATCCTGCACCCAAGACATGCGGCGGTCTGCCATGTTCGGGAGCGATTTCATCCGGGGTCTGCACAACCTGACGCAGATCAAAGATAAAACATCCCTGAAGTGATATATGATTCACAATTCAACTAAACGGAGACGTCTGCTATGCTTCCCCTTCTGTTGATCTTGCACATCTTCATCGGTGCCGCTTTGGCGGGGGCTGCGGTGATTGCCGTGCTTGCAATGGGGTATGTCTCGATGACGGCGATACTGATAGCTGCAGCGCTTGGTTTTCTTGCCGCGTTCCCGGTTTCTTACGCGGTGCTCAAAAAGATCGACTGAACGCGGAAAGCCCTCACCATTGGTATGCCTTCCACCAGCGCCTTTCGGGTGTTGATCTCCGCATGGGCGCGGGTGTTTCAAAAACTTTTCTGTTCCGGGTGATCCGGCTTCGGAATGCCGTCGTATACCACTGTAAACACTACATGACACCACGGGAGGAAAACGTGTCAATCGACTTGAACTACCTGCAGCGGGACTCGGCGCTGCGTCTTTCAGCATTCGAGGGCATGCTGAAACATCTCGACCTGGATCCGGGTGCACAAGATGCACCGATGGTCTTGCCTGAACTTATCAATGCTTGGAAATCCTGTGGGAAATGCCCCACGCCTGGCCGCTGCGCTGGGTGGTGTGCTGCCGGATATGACGGCACACCCGATTTTTGTGGAGCCACGCAAGCCTTCCGGAACCTGATGCTTGCCGGTGAAGCGATAAGGATCCGCGCCGCCTGAATTGTTCGTAGGCGGCGTCTCCTCGTTTTGTTTCCGCTGTTTAGGTTCCTGTCATCCTGCGATCAGTGACCAAAGGCCGCGTCTGGCATCCAATCTGGCGACGTGCCCTTTGGTGCGGCCCGCATATGCAGACAGGCTGTGCCCTGGTTCTGGAAATACACAGCGCTCAACGGATACCAACCGGCTGATGGTACTTCGACCTCGACCGCTTTGATGGGCTCACATGGTGTGCGTTGGTCCCAAACCGCAATTTTTTGCCCACCGATGAACATCCGCAGCCCATCGTTCACAAGAAAATCAACGGTATAGACGCCGGGCGCGTCAAAACGCACATATCCAGAAATCTTGGCCGCTACCCACCATGCCTTGCCTGATGTTAGCGTTTCGCCACCTTCTTCGGTGTCCCAGTAATCCAAGCCGGCCAGCGGTTTGCCCCTTTTGGCGGATTTGAGCGCTTCGTCGGCTTGCGCCAGTGTTTTGATCTGCTTTTCGGGCAGAGCATAATTCACAGCCAGGCCGGACTTCAATCCGCTGGGTTGAGGATTGGCTGGTTCAAGTTTGAGGGGCCCAGCAAAAGCGGCGCCAGAACTGACGAGTGCCATACACAGACCAATCACCTTCACGAATTTCATGTTTCTAACTCCCTGTCCTTTTGTGCGAAGCTTAGAAAGCTTATGAGAATTTGCAACGCCCTCTATTGGTGCAACCGCCGGACGGACTGTGCCTGTTGAAATTGAAGGAGACATGACATGGCGCTCACACTCAAAGAGATGATGCAGGCCGCCCACGCAGTTGTTCCGGCGATATCCGCGCAGGACGCGATGGCCAAGATCGCCGAGGGCGCCTTGCTGCTGGATGTGCGTGATGGTGCCGAGTTACAAGCCACGGGTCGTGCCGAGGGGGGGCACCACGTACCTCGTGGGATGCTGGAGTTCCGCGCCGATCCGAACTCTCCTGCGGCGGACCCCGAACTACGTCTGGATCGGGTGATTATCTTGCACTGCGCCAGCGGAGGACGTGCGGCGCTGGCAGGTAAGCTTTTGAAAGATATGGGGTATGCGGAGGTTTACAATCTGGGTGGTCTGAAAGACTGGGCCGAAGGTGGCGGCGCCGTCGTCTGACTTAATCAGCGTCCAAAAACACCCGCACCGCGGCCTCAAAGCCACGTGGATCATCTGCATGCAACCAGTGGCCAGCCCCGGGAAGTTTCGCGAAACGGGCTCCTGAGAAAAGGGTTTTAATCCGACCCCGATGTTCTGGTTGAACATAGTCCGAGGACGCACCAGACAGAAATAAAGCACGACCCTCCCAGCGTGCGTCAACGTCTGGGAAACTCATTATGTGATGCATATTTTGCGCCAAAGCGTCCAGATTCAGCATCCAGCGTTTTTGTTTCAGATCCAGCGATTGTGTGAAAAAGCTCTGAAGAGCTTTTTCCACACCCAGATTGGCAAGTTGCGACTCGGCGTCGGACCTGCGTTCAACTTGGCTAAGGTCAACGGCGCGCATGGCGTCAATGAAAGGCATCTGACTGTGACCGTAGGCAACCGGCGCGATGTCTGCTACGACCAATCGATGCACAGATTGCGGATGGCGCAAAGCCAGCATCATCGCTGATTTGCCGCCCATAGAGTGGCCCACGACATCGGCTTGGCCACCGTTAGCCGCGATGACCTCGGCCAGGTCATCCGCCATATCTTCATATGTATGAGAGTTTTTGCGCGGACTTTGGCCATGGTTGCGCATGTCGACCGCGATCACTTGGGTCATGTCGGATAGACGTTTGGCGATCACACCCCAATTACGCGCCGAGCCATAAAGGCCGTGCGCAATCAGGATTGGAGGGCGGCCCGTAACGTCGCCGTGTAGGATCGTGTTCAACATGGCGCTGTGATAGCGGCGAAAAGGTCGCGCGGCCAGAGGCATTGAGGCCCAGGGCCAAGCCGCGTAATTTGCCGGCGGACATCAAGGGGCTTCGATGAGCGACATCACACAATACGAACGGCAGGTGGCTGAGTTAAGCAAAGAGTTGCAAAGCAAGCTCAGACTTCGGAAGGCGCCCTTTGCGACCCTGGTTTCGCGGAGCCGCAGCCGGTTGCCGCGGTGGGTGTACAAAAATGCGATGACCTTGGTCGCGGCGGAGGAGTTTGCGCGTCACCCCAAGCTCAACCGGACCCTTGATTTCGCGGCTTTGACGAAAGCGGCACGCGTGGTGTCGGATCATCTCGACAGCATCGACTTGGCAGATCAGCGCAAGGGGCGGATCCTCTCAACGCTCGGCAGCGTGTCCATCAACTTGATTGCGGTCGTGGTTTTGTTGATCGCGGTGTTGTTGTGGCGCGGATACCTTTGAGGCAAATTAGGCGTGGCCGGTGAAGGGGGTGGTCCACCGGCCACGGCACCAGCGACAGTACAGATGATCTGGCTGCGCTGGCGCTGCTTGTGTCACTGCAGTCGGGTGATTTTCGTGCCGTATAGACACCGCGGGAAATAGGGATAGGCGTCGGTCGCAAAGTACATGTACTGTCCGCCAACTTCGGCTCCGTTACACTGATCGAGGTTGCCAATCCCTCGCACGTATTCGAAGTCTTGGTTGTATGTGCCGTCATATGCCCCGCCTGGAGCCGTCGGACGCATGCCAGTCCGTAAGATGTATGACGGCCTCGCCTCGTCGCCGACATAGTGAATTTCAAACCCGTCCGCGGCCCATCCAATCAAGGTTGTTCCCGAAACTTCAGTCAAGGCAGAAGGCGCGCCGTGGTAATGATAAAGGCCGCGGTGATCGACATGGGCGTTTTGCGTATCAAGGCCAAGCGTTTCGCGGGCGCCCATCCCGTCCAGGTTCCAACCCGAACTGCGGTTCCGTGAGTGACCTCGTGGGCTGCTGGCGTCATAGTAATCGGCGGTGCCTGGGCGGATGATCACTCCGTTCCGCGCAATCCCGGTGACTTGTACCGGTGTGGCCGTTTCTCCTTTTTCTGGAGCGGCGGGCACGCACGCTTTGACCGGCTGAGCTTTGAGCCGGTGAGGATTGCCGGTATTTGGGAATTGGCCTGTGTCGTGGTCTGGAATGCCGTTCGAACTGATGCAAATCTCTTTGCCTTTTTCAAAGATCTCAACCTTGTTAGTGGCTGCCCAGGCCACCGCCCCCAGTCCAATAATCAGGGATGTTGTCAAAAGGCTTGTGTTAAAAAACCTACGCATAGCCAAATCCTTGGTTCAGTCACATAAGACTAGAACGTGGGACGCTTGAGGTTCCGTCGCGGAGAATCCAAGAAATCACAAAAAAAGGGCGAGGTGTGACCTCGCCCTTGTCGTAACTCTTTGAATTTACGTTGTTATAGGCTGGGATAGATCGGGAAGCGGGCGCAAAGCTCTGCAACCTCGGCCTTCACCTTCGCTTCGACTTCGCCATTTCCATCTTCGCCATTCGCTGCAAGTCCATCGACAACTTCGATGATCCAATCTGCGATTTGACGGAACTCGGGCTCCCCGAAACCGCGTGTGGTACCCGCGGGTGACCCAAGGCGGATACCGCTGGTCACAGTGGGCTTTTCGGGATCAAACGGCACGCCGTTTTTGTTGCAGGTGATATGCGCGCGGCCCAAGGCCTTTTCCGTGGCGTTCCCTTTGACACCTTTGGGGCGCAGGTCGACCAGAACGACGTGGGTGTCGGTGCCGTGTGTGATTGTGTCGAGCCCACCTTTGATCAGTTGATCTGACAACGCTTGAGCGTTTCGGATCACGTTCTGCTGGTAGGTTTTGAATTCGGGGCGGAGCGCTTCGCCAAAGGCAACAGCCTTGGCGGCGATCACGTGCATCAGAGGCCCACCCTGAATGCCCGGGAAGATGGCCGAGTTGAATTTCTTCGCCAGTGCTTCGTCATTGGTCAGGATCATGCCACCACGAGGGCCACGCAGAGTTTTGTGCGTGGTCGTTGTCGCCACATGAGCGTGGGGGAAGGGCGACGGGTGTTCGCCCGCAGCAACCAGACCTGCAAAGTGTGCCATGTCGACATGCAAATAGGCGCCTACCATGTCGGCGATTTCGCGCATGCGCGCGAAGTCGATTTGACGGGGAATGGCAGACCCGCCCGCGATGATCAATTGCGGCTTGTGCTCTTTGGCCAGTGCTTCGACCTGTTCATAATCCAACAGGTTGTCTTCCTTGCGCACACCGTACTGGATGGCGTTAAACCACTTGCCCGATTGGTTTGGGGCAGCACCGTGCGTGAGGTGTCCACCAGCGTCCAAGCTCATCCCAAGGATTGTGTCGCCCGGTTTCAACAGAGCGGTGAACACACCCTGGTTCGCTTGCGATCCGGAATTCGGTTGCACATTGGCAAACCCACAATCGAAGAGTTTGCAGGCTCGCTCAATCGCAAGGTTTTCCGCCACGTCCACAAACTGGCATCCGCCATAATAGCGGCGTCCGGGATACCCTTCGGCATATTTATTTGTCATCACCGAACCCTGCGCTTCCATTACAGCGGCAGAGACGATGTTTTCAGATGCGATCAGTTCGATCTCATCGCGTTGGCGGCCCAGCTCATCTGTGATCGAGCCAAAGATTTCGGGGTCACGGTCCGCGAGGGTCTCGGTGAAAAAGCCGGTGTCACGATGTGGCGCATTCATGGGCTTATGCCTCCGTTGGGTGCGTTTGATTGCGCGCGTTCCTATAGGAAACACGCCCGGTCGAAAAGGGAACAAAACGACGAAATAGAGGGGTTTGGCGGCAAGGCTAGCCAAGAGCGGAAACTTGTGATTGTTTCGGAACCATCTGCGCACGACCGGAACCCTTTGTCATGCC
>CAYODE010000212.1:0-6031 GCA_964402685.1 uncultured Aestuariivita sp.
CAAGGAATTTATTGGGTTGGTTGGTGCCTTTATCGACGGCGCCGCAGCCCAACTCATCGACCCAGGCCGCATCAAATTGCGGTCCTCTCAACCCGTCCGGATCATGCGCGGAATACGCCTTGGCTTCGGCGCCATTGGGCCAAATCAACTTGGCTTCACCGGCTTTCCAATGCGGTCGTCGATCCGGTGGAGAACACGCCATGATACCGCTGTCCCCAAAAACCATCACTTCCCGCACCTGATCGAAGGTCTCGGCGACCAACGCCACCCGCTGCGCACGCCCCGGCGCAAGAGGTAGTCCGCCCTCCACTTGCGCACGTACCCATTCCGCACCCGCCCGCGTCTTGCCGGCCCCTCGTCCGCCCATAATCACCCAGGATCGCCATGAACCGTCGGGGGGCAGTTGATGTTCCATAGCCCAAAACTCAAAAAGATAAGGGAGGGCGCACAGCCCTCCCTCTTCCAGTGACGCTAAAAACTCATCCTGCACCGCAACAGGTGCGCAGGCGAGCCAAGCGGCACCCGATTTCAAATCGAGCTTTGTCAACATCGATGGCATATCCTCCCTGGGCAATTCCAAGTTCTCGGTTTTTTTGGTCAGCAAAGTTCGCCTCCAGTTTCAAACAGGTTTTCACCAGACCTTCTGACGGCGACAAAAGTTTCTGCGCCATGGCAAGGTCGATATCCTCCCCGTCCGCGGCCCGTTGGTTCAGGCCGTCGATGACGATCCTCAGGTCTCGTATTCGAGCAAGAAAGGTCTGCAGCAGCTCCTGCGTAGCGGCGCTTTGAGTATCTGCGGTGATGAGAGTCATAGGATTTCCTCATGCGTGAGTGAAACCCGCACGAGAGAAACGCAAAACGACCCCTAGGCGGCGCCAAGGGGCCGTGCAAGCACGTCTTCCAGCTTGCCACAACCTATACGAGAAAGCGTACGCAGAGTCAATACTGGAAGCATGAACACCGCCGCGCATTTCGTTGATAATTTGAACTAAATTTGAACGGAAGGATCGCTCGGCGATTAGTTATCCGAGTTCGCCCGCTCCGCTTCCAACCGCCTATAAGCCGCAACGTTGCGATTATGTTCATCCAACGTCCGAGCAAAGTTATGGCCATCAGCGGGATCAAGCGTCTTGGCCACGAAGAAGATGAACTCGGTGTCCGGTGGATTGGCCGCCGCCTCAAGGCTCGCTTGACCCGGGTTGGCAATCGGTGTCGGCGGCAAACCCTCAATCACATATGTATTCCAAGGCGTTGCAGCGCGAAGCTCACTTTGCCGAATGCCTCGTCCCAATGTGCCGCGTCCCTCTGTAATACCATAAATTACGGTGGGGTCTGTTTGTAGACGCATACCCTGACGCAAACGGTTCACGAAGACACTTGCCACCGGTCCCCGCTCTTCGGCGTTGCCAGTTTCCTTTTCAATAATGGAGGCAAGGATCAGCATATCTTCAGGACCGGTCAGCGGCAGCCCGTCCTGACGGCTCTGCCAGGCCTGCGTAATCCGGTCCTGCTGAGCGGTTTGCATGCGCTCTAACACCGCCATGCGGTCATCGCCCACACGCACCTCGTAACTGTCTGGTGCCAACATACCTTCTGCTGGCACGTCTGAAATATCACCCTCCAGCACATCCATGGCTTTCAGGCTCTCGGTCACCTGCCAGCTTGTGACACCTTCCGCCAACGAAATTCGGAAACGCGTCCCTGGTTCGGCCTTCTTGTCGGAATAGATCTCGGGCGCAGCCTCATTAGCCGGGTTAAACTCCGCAATCTCGACAAAACGGTTTGTATTCGGGTCCAGCTCTCGCACTTCAGCCAGAACCCGCGTCACACCAATGCGATACACAACTTCCGTCCCACAGGTGCTGGCCCCACCGCGTGTGATCTGATCAACAATCGTCTCCATCGACGTACCAGGTGTGACAAGGAAGCTTCCTGCCTTTAGTTCGGACGATTTATCCGCATAATCAGCCCCCATCCGAAAAATGCGCGCGGATGAAATAGCCCCTTCAGATTGCAGATTTTCGCTGACCCGCGACATGTTCGATCCACGATCGACACGCAGACAGATCGCTTCTTCCAATGGACCTTCCGCCCGGTACTGACCCTGCCCCCACATGATCAATCCGCCCAGCAGAAACAACGCCACAATCAGCAGCGACAACCCGTTCGAGGCGATAGCCCGCCACATCAGCTTACCTTTCCGAAGACCACGCTTGCATTGGTGCCACCGAACCCAAAGGAGTTCGAAAGTGCCACGTTAATCTCCCGCTCGCGCTTGGCATTCGGGGCAAGATCCACTGGCGTTTCGACGGCAATGTTGTCCAAATTGATCGTCGGCGGAGCCACCTGGTCACGGATCGCAAGGATCGAGAAAATCGCCTCAATCGCCCCTGCGGCACCCAACAGGTGCCCGGTGGCCGATTTGGTCGACGACATCGTTACATCGCCAGCCGAAGCGCCCATCAGGCGTTCAACCGCTGCCAGCTCGATAACATCCGCCATCGTCGACGTACCATGGGCGTTGATGTAATCGATATCTGCAGGTTCCAGCCCGGCATCGCGCAAAGCTGCACGCATCGACCGCTCTCCACCTTCGCCATCCTCAGATGGCGCCGTGATGTGATAGGCATCGCCCGACAGACCATAGCCCAGCACCTCGGCATAGATCTTGGCGCCGCGCGCCTTCGCGTGCTCGTACTCCTCCAGCACCACGATGCCAGCCCCCTCGCCCATGACAAACCCATCGCGGTCCGCATCATACGGGCGGCTGGCGATTTCCGGCTGATTTCCACGCTTGGTTGACAAGGCTTTACATGCATTGAACCCGGCAATGCCAATCTTGCATATCGCCGCTTCAGCTCCGCCCGCAACCATCACGTCCGCGTCGCCATACTTGATCATACGCGCGGCGTCGCCGATTGCATGTGCACCTGTAGAGCACGCTGTCACAACAGAATGGTTGGGGCCTTTGAAGCCGTATTTTATGCTGACCTGTCCGGATATCAGGTTAATCAGAGCACCGGGCACAAAGAACGGGCTCACGCGGCGCGGACCCTTCTCTTCCATCACCATGGTCGTGTTCGCGATCGAGTTCAGCCCCCCAATCCCAGACCCGATCAGGACACCCGTGCGTTCCAGGCTTTCGTTATCTTCCGGCGCCCAACCAGAGTCCTCTACAGCCTGCTGTGCCGCAGCCAAGCCGAACATAATAAAGGTGTCCACCTTCCTCTGTTCCTTCGGCTCCATATAGGTGTCCGCATTGAAAGTCCCGTTTGATCCATCGCCAAGCGGTACTTCGCATGCGTAGGTCGTCGCAAGGCCTTCTGGATCAAACCCCGTGATCGTTCCTGCGCCGGACTGACCGTCCAGAATCCGTTCCCAGGACGCCTCGACCCCATCGGCCAGCGGTGTCACCAGACCCAAGCCCGTCACTACAACTCTGCGCATAAAGTGCCCTCTCGCCTCTCAGAATTCTTCCGCTGGTCTTACCCTGACGGGACAACCGGGGGCAAGAGCACTCAAGACCCCGACTTGGCAAGGCTGCGCGCAATCAAGCCCACCGAAGTGGCAAGGAGCTGCCCCGCAGTCCGCGCGCCGATTCCGTGCAAATCCGCATCTGGTTTGAATTCAACCAACGCAAATGCAGCGACCGGAGCCTTCGCCGACACACCACGCAACAACTGCAAAACCTGTGCGTGGGTCAATCCAGCGCCTGTTGGCGCAATGACCGCGGGCATGATGGCAGGATCCAGAGCGTCGCAATCAAAACAAATGACGACGGGCTCTCCTTCGGGAACTGCTGCTATCACCCCTTCCATCCCCGCGTCATGCACCACATGCGCTGGAAATAACTCCGCGCCATAAGCTTGCGCGGCATCGACTTCCGCTTGTCCCGCGGAACCAACACCACGCGCCCCAACTTGAACGATCTTTCGAATATGCGCCATCTCGCTTGCGCGACGCATCGTTGAGCTTAATCCCCAACGTGTGCCTTCGACCTCGTCACGCCAGTCGATATGCGCATCGATCTGCAATATGTTCAGCGGCCCACGCGGAGCCAGCGCCTCAAGCATCGGGATAGGAACCGAGTCATCTCCGCCCAGCAAAATAGGCACGCCGCCGCCCGAAATAACGGCCGACGTGATCCGCGCAATTTCTTTGCGGTTGGCTTCTGGTGTGGCGGGATCAACCCACGCGTTTCCTAAATCTGCAACCCGGCACGCATGCGGCAAGACCTGTTGCCCGATATCAAAATTGTATCGGTCATGACTTCCAGAATACGTCGCAGCGCCCGCCCGCATCGCATCGGGCCCGCCCGCGCAATAGGCTCCGACCGAAGCGTACGGAGTGGCGCAATCCGCGCCGAACACGCCAATATCTCCGGCAAAATCATCAGTGTCGACAGCGGGGAAACCAAGTAAAGTCGTCGCGTCACCGCCGCCGAACATGTCAGAGAGTTGCGCCAACTTATTGGAACTCGGCCACCGGTTCCGGTCGTGGCTGTGCAACGGCCAACGCTTCGGCAAGGTCCACGTCGCGGCTGAACAAGGCCCGCCCGACTAGAACACCGGATATGTTCGGAATGTACTTGGCCCGCGCGATGTCATCGACAGTGTTCACAACACCGCGCACGACAACGGGTACGCGCACCTGCGCCGCAAGCGCTGAGACCATGCCTAACTGCGCCTCAACCTCTTCCATATCGCTGTCAATATCGGTGATGATCACTCCGGCCAGCGGCGTGCTGTCGAAGGATGCAATGAAGTTCTCTGGCGTAAAGGCACTCGCAGTTTGCCAGCCCTCGGTCATGACTTTGCCCTGCCAGACATCAACCGCCAAAACGATTTGGTCCGGATAGCTCCGCGCAAGGTCTTTCACCAGTTCCGGATCTTGGCTTGCAAGCGTCCCGATCACGATGCGCCCAGCGCCCTTGTCGATCCAACGCTCGACCGAGTCGCGCGTGCGAAACCCACCGCCCAGCTGCACAGGAATGCCCGCCGTGCGAATGATCTCTTCCAGCAAGTCATTGTTGGTGCTGCCTCCCACGACGCCATCAAAATCCGTAACATGCATCCACTCCGCACCTGCTTCTTTGAAGCTGCGCGCCATTTCGATTGGATTCACGTGCCAAATCGTTGGCTCGTTCAAACGTCCGCGTTTCAGAGAAACACAGCGCCCCTGCTGCAATTCGATCGTCGGATAAATAATCATGGAAGACACCTCCCCTGTGTCATCTGCGCTTACTGCGCGAGACGGACCTTACCACGTCGACCGATATTTGCCTCTAGCCAGTTTCGACACTCGCTGGATCGATTCCGGCACGGGCAGGATCTCGCTTACAGTGCCGGTGGGCCCACACGTTTAAGCAAGACAACCGGTACGTCATCCATCACGACTTGACGCAGTTCCACATAACCAAGTGTCTCGGCCAGCTTTAATGAGCGCTCATGTGATTGATTGACCAGCGCCACAAGTGGCCCGTGGATAACACGGTCGAACCATTCATGAGCTGCGCGGGCCGCATCATTGGCCAAACCACGACCCTGCGCTTCCCGAGCCAAAACCCAACCGGCTTCTGGATAGACGTCAAAGTCATCACCCAAATCACGATTCCGGAAAAAGAACCCCGTCTGCCCGATCATGTGTCGCGATTGTGCCTCCCAAATTGCCCACTGACCAAATCCAGTCATCTGCCAGTGCCCCGCATTGCGCAGAAAACTGTCCCAACTCTGCGCGCGGGAAAGTGGCCCGCGGATCATCGCGGTTACGTCTGGGTCCGACCAGATCTCGGCATAGCGATCAAAGTCTTCTGGGCGCATTGGTCGCAAACTGACCCGCGCCGTATTTATAATAGGAACCGTTCTATTCATTAATTTGGACCTGCTGCTCTTTTGTCCAAAGGTGCGCCCGGTCCGTGGCAGCGCGCAAGACAAAAAGAAAGCGGCGCCGCCAGTTTTAGGCAGCGCCGCAAAAACTTGCCGATAACTCGGGCTTAAGAAGCGTCCGAGATAAACTTGACCGCGTCACCAAA
>CAYODE010000213.1:0-5999 GCA_964402685.1 uncultured Aestuariivita sp.
ATTTGCGAAGAGTGATGTCCTAGAGCCGGAATTTCGCGGTCTTGAAGCCAACAAAACCCGTGATTGTGCGGGCAATATCCGCAGTTCCCATTTCGCCTACAAAAGGGAACTGCCCGACCGATAAAGCGATATCGCTCGAGTTGGGGCAAGGATTATCGAAAACCCATTGACCCGCACAAAAGAAACCCCTAAATGGGTTTTATGAGCAGACAACGAACCTTCAAGCGTAACCAGGTAGACGAAGCCCTTTGGGTTACGTTTCTTGAAGGCCGCCAGGGTGAAAGCGGCGGCGAAAAGACATTCCGGACACGGATTAAACGGCTGCTGGAGATCGACCGTGCGTCGGAAGATGTGCCCCATGTTTTCTGCGCGGCAGGGGATACAGGCCGGGGCGTCGAAGCCACGTTCGAGGCACAGCATGCTTTCTTCCTAGCGGTCGCCCTGGACCTGGTAAATTTGGGTTTCAAACAGGCAGAAGTGGTCTTTGTTATCCAACATACACACACCCTGTTGCGTCGGGAGTTTAATACCGCGGTCAAAGTACCTGACTTAGAACGCCAGCTGGTCGCCGCGGAAGACTATCCCGGTCATCCAACATATCTGCACGAGATGCTTGAGATGGCGGACTTTCGCATTTACCTGCTGATTGATCGGATCGAATTGACCGAGCTGTTTGAGGCGTCCTCGACGTCGAAGAACGAACCGATCTTTCGCAGACCATTTGTCTGCCACGGAGTGGATGCCCTCCGCGATGCTTTTCACGACCGGTTCTTCCATGACCGCAAAACAGTTGTGTTGGAGATAGGCACCCTCGCCCGCCGTGTGAACAACGCGTTGGAAACAACACAGCCCATTCGGCGGGGGCGCGCTTAATCCCCCTTTTTTTGATAATTTAAAACCCTTTATTCGGTTTCATATGACAGAACTGAAAATTGAATACGTCAACACATCCAACGTGACGCCCTATGCCCGCAATGCGCGGACCCACTCGAAAAAGCAGATCAACCAAATCGCTAAAAGCATAGAGGAATTCGGGTTCACGAACCCGATTCTCGTAAACGTTGATGGCCAAATCATCGCCGGGCACGGTCGGCTCCTGGCCGCACAGCACTTGAAAATTCCCACAGTACCGGTGGTCCGGATTGAACACATGTCGCCGGAGCAAATTCGCGCCTATGTCATCGCGGACAATCGTCTGGCCGAACTTGCGGGATGGGATCAGGAGGTTCTGGCCCTGGAGCTCCAGGAGCTTGTCAGCCTCGAGTTGGATCTTGATCTGACCGTAACCGGCTTTGAGGCCCCGCAAATCGAGGTGCTCATAGATGGCATTGGTGAAGAGACACCTGAACCGCCCATTGAAGTCACAAAAGGTCAGGCGGTTACCCGACCAGGTGATGTCTGGTGCATCGGTCCCCACAGGCTGATTTGTGGCGATGCGACCAACCCCAGGACCTTTGACGCATTGATGGGTGAGCGCAAAGCCCAAATGGTCTTCAGCGACCCTCCCTATAACGTGGCCATAGACAAAAATGTCTGCGGGTCGGGGCATATCAAGCACCGTGAATTTGACATGGGCTCAGGCGAGATGAGCCCGGCGGATTTTACTCGTTTTTTGAAGACCAGTTTTGAATTGCAAATGGCGCACTGCGTATCCGGCGCACTCCACTATGTGTGCATGGACTGGCGCCACATGGGTGAGATCCAAGCCGCAGGCCAAGTCTTCACGGAGCTCAAGAACCTATGCGTCTGGACGAAAGGCAACGCCGGGATGGGGTCGTTTTATCGCTCACAGCACGAACTCATTTTCGTTTACCGGTCCGGGTCCGCATCCGCGATCAATAATATCGATCTGGGCCGCAATGGGCGCAATCGCAGCAATGTCTGGGCGTACCCCGGTGCCAACGGATTTGGTGAAGGACGCGATACGCTAGCCTTGCACCCAACGGTCAAACCGAAAGCGATGGTTGCTGATGCCATCAAGGATTGCACCCACAAAGGACATCTGGTCCTGGACCCTTTCGCAGGCGCCGGCACCACCCTTTTGGCAGCCCATGACACAGGCCGGGACGCCTGTGCCATCGAACTCGACCCCCTTTACTGCGACACCATCCTTCGCCGCCTGGAGGAGGCCACAGGGCTTGTAGCCACCCTTGAGGCGACGTCAGAGACGTTTGCCAAGCGCGCATCACAAGTAGCCAGCACCGACGCGACCACCGAACTGCGCGCTGATGCGATAGCACCTCAAACGTCCACGTAGGCCAACCACGGTAAATCAAGAACAGGACATCAGGACCATGACCGACAAGCGCAAAAACAAATGCCAACCCACCGGCGACTACGAAACTGGGTACTGCAGGCCGCCTAAATCAGGGCAAATACAAAAAGGAGAGGTACGCAACCCCTACGGAGCCAGAGGCAAAGCCGGCACGACAAGCCCAAAGCCGTGGCAGCATCCCACCGCGGCCCTATTGCAAAAGGAGCTGGACCGGCGCATTCCGATCCGCGAAGGCAACACGGTCAGGAAAATTTCAGCAAGAGGTGCCCTGCTGCGCAAACTCACCAATGACGCGCTTAAGGGGGATCGCCATGCTCAGAAATTCATCCTGTCGTTGGTCGTCGCGGACGAAAAGCGCGCTGCGGATCAGCGCGAGCAGTTGCTGGAAACACTCATGGAAGCCATTACGCAGCGGGAAACGCAGAAGCGTGAATACCCAGAGACAGAGCTGCCGGCGTCAGCCATTGATCTGGACCACGTCAAAATAGACATGGAGACCGGGGACATTTCGTTCGAACCAGAAACTATTGACCCTGACGGCCCGTTGGGCCGACTGCTTGAAAAAATGGCATACGAGGAGCGTGAAATCGCCACCTCCCGTGAGCGCGTCAAAGCCGACCCAGGTGATGAGGCAGCGAAGGAGCTCCTTCAGGACCTGATTGCGGCGCGGGATGAGGACCTGGCGTTCCTCAAAAAACATGCCCTATCACTTGATAAGATCAGGCGCGGCGTTAGGGCGTGGAAACAACAAAACAAAAGCCAGAATGGCAACAAACGCCGCTGACGCTAATTCTCATTGAAGCCAAACCGGCGGGAGGCAAGTTTGCGTTTCCACCGCTCCTCCAGCCGCTGGATGTCGCTGATGGCGAGCAATGAACCTGCGACCTCAAGGACTGAAACTGTAAATCCACGTACGTCAACAAGACCCTTGTTGCCACCGTGGCCATCGCGGGCATAGGCACACCATCTGTCCCAGAAGCCTTCCGTGCCTGCGGCCATCCCCACATACGAGCGTCCCGTGTCAGGGCAGGTCAAGAGATAGATGCCCTGAACCTGCCGCAGGGCTGCCTGCCACGCGGCCGGTAAGGCGGGAACATCCGCAACGCGTGCTGAAAAATCCATGTACCCGGGAAAATCTGGCTCATGGATGCCGCTTTGAAGCTCGATGATAGGCTTGTCTTGGTTGCCCGCGTTCTGAATCCACGTGCGGCGGGCGGCCCCCCAGTCCACCACCAGCTTGCCTGCGAATTCTTCAAACCGTGGGTCGGGCACAAGGTCATAGACATCCATCTGCCCGGCCTCGTAAAAGCCCGGCCCATGGACTTTTGGCGTGGCTGTGGTAAGCGCGCCGCGCAACGCCGCCTCATAGACGCCCACAAACAGGACGCGGCCATCAGGTGTCACCACAAAACTTGCCCAGTGGGTAGCCTTTGCCAGTCGTGTACGTGCACCTGGGTCCTGCAGCGTCTGGTATTCCTCAAATGCATCGCGACGATGGTGCCATAGATCATAGGGACCACTCCCCTTGTCGGCAGATCCATCTTGATGGCGCAAAAGCCGTACGTTTACAGGATCAAGGCCCTTCTCCCGCAAGACTGAATTAAAATATAGCGGCAAATTCCCAAGCCTCATGTCGACGATTAACGACATACACAACCGCTCCACACCAGCGTGAAGTCAAGCAAAATGTGACTGATCGTCTGTAGACCAAATGTCGACATCCCAACGACGTTTGGCGGGTGGATATAAGAAAGCGCCTTGCCCGGAACTTACGAAGACTGCGCCAGGAGAGTGGCTGGTCGCAGGAGGAATTTGCCTATGAGGCCGACCTCCACCGCACCTATGTAAGCGACCTCGAACGCGGCACGCGAAATCCGTCAGTTCTGATATTGGAAAAACTGGGCAAGGCTTTAGGCGTGCCACCGGGACGGCTTCTCGACTGATCGTGGGGTTTCGCACAAAGAAGTCGCTGGACTTCTGCAACCATACGAGCGTTGGTGTGAAGAGACACTCAGGCTCGATATGGCAATGGACAGCACCACACAGGACTTGGTACGGCACCTCTTTGTGCGCATGTCAAAACATCTCGAAATCGCATTGGACGCGACGATGGATGGACAGACCGCTACGGTAGATGATGCAAAAGTGGTTGAGCTATGCACATCGATCAACGCGGCGATTTCGAATGCGCAGGTTATTGCAGCGGCTGTTGAGACAATCGCGGAACCGCGAGACGAGAGCCAGATTTAACGCAGCACAGGCACCCCAAACACACACGCAGGAACCAAGCTCGTGTAGCATGCTCCACAAAAGGGAGTATGAGCATGGGCCTGCAGGCTACGCACATAGAGACCATCACCGTCGGCAATCAGCTTGGTGAGTGCGTCCTTTGGCGTGACAGTGACCAAAGCGTTTGGTGGACGGATGTTCAGTCCTGCCGCCTTTATAGGCTCTTATGGCCGTCTCTGGCCCTCACAGTCTATGAAACGCCGGAACGGCTTTGCTCGTTTAGCTTCTTGGCCGGCACTGACCAAGAAATTCTGGCCGCTTTTGCTTCAGGCATGGCCATCTACAACCCAGAAGAAAACCACCTACGCTGGCTAGATCGGCCCAAAGAACTTGGCGGCAGCCTGCGCTTAAATGATGGCCGCACAGACCCTGGCGGACGCTTTTGGGTAGGTTCTATGTCAGAGGATCTTGAACCCTCAGGTAGGCTCTACTGCATGGGCGAAGAAGGAATTCTGAATAGCGGACAGGAAGGTATTCGCATCTCAAATGGCACCTGCTGGGCTCCTGACGGCCGGACTATGTATTTTACTGACAGTCCGTCGAAGGAAATACGCACGTGCCCTTACGATGTAGATTCCGGAGCCACAGGGACTTGGACAACTTTCGCAAGCGTCACAACCGGGGAACCAGACGGGGCGGTAACAGATGCCGACGGAGTTTACTGGTTCGCCCATTGGGCCGGCGCCTGTGTGACGGGCCTATCGCCACAAGGCGCTATCTTCGGAAAGATCGAAATTCCAACACCACATACCACTTGTCCAGCATTAGGCGGACCAAAGGGAAACCTGATGTTCGTAACGTCAGCCTGTCAGGGTTTGGATGCGTCACAAATCGACAACAACGCCGGCGGGCTTTTCATTTATGAGACGAACCTTATGGCGTCCGCCAGCGGACAAACCCGCGCATCAATTGGCCGCCGTTAAAGAGTTTGCCTACTAACTCATGCCGGCCTTGTAAAACCGGGATCGAGAAATCTCCAGCAACTTGCCAAGCACGCTCCATGCGCCACTTGATTGACGCGGGCCAAGGTCATTCGCGAGGGTGAAGGCTGGATCAAATGCAGAACCGTCGATTAGTACCACTACATCAAAGCACGGGGCATGATTGGTAGTAGTAGTGGTCCACACTCGCCAGCTCCCACCAAAGCATGCTCGCTTAAAATTCTTCCAGTCAAGATCAGAGCTTCTAACCCACTGGTTTTGCACTGGTTTATGCACTGGAAACTTGCCCTTAGGACTGGATGCGCAGGCGATTGCATGGATGCATGGAGAGGTATTCACCCCTTACCGGAGGCTACCCATGAACCAACTCCATCCCATCCAACTAGGAAACGCAGTTTCATCTCACCAGCAGCTACGACTGCAACTAATCCGTGAATTCCCTGATGCTGATGAAGAAACCCTGGCCGATACAGTTGAAGGTATTAGCGACCTAC
>CAYODE010000214.1:0-5921 GCA_964402685.1 uncultured Aestuariivita sp.
AGGCTCATGCCGAGGAAATCGATGAGCTCGCGCCCTGGCTCTATGACACCCTCAACAACGGGGTCTACAAGGCCGGCTTTGCCTCGTCGCAGTTTGCCTATGAAGAGGCTTTGACAGGTGTATTCCAAACGCTGGAAGCCTTGGAAACCCGGCTCTCTGATGGGCGCGATTGGCTGGTGGGGGATCAGCTTACCGAAGCCGACATCCGGTTGTTTGTGACGCTCATCCGGTTCGATGCAGCCTATCACGGGCTCTTCAAGACAAACCTCAAACGGATCGCCGATTACCAACACCTGCAAGCATTCACTAAGCGGCTTCTGGCGGTGCCCGGCGTGGTTGAGACAGTCTCGATCCCACACATCAAGGCCGGATACTACTCGATCAAAGCGCTGAACCCCAGCGGCATCATTCCAGAAGGGCCGACTTATGTGGATGACATGGTATCAGGAATGGACGCCGTCAGACAGGAACGCGCCGTCTGAAGTGCTAGAGCTTTCAAATAGAGATTGGTCTGGGTTTTTGGATCGAGTAGAGCCCGTGAGCGCTCGGCTCTGAGCCGACCTTGAGCACGGTCCCCAAATGCTGCGGTCGCACCCCGTATTGCCGCCATTCGCCGCAATTGCTTTGATCTCCGAGTTTAATGCCGACTGCATAGCCGGCGGAGGGAATATCTGAGAAAACGTGCGCGAAGTAAGTTTGTCACAGCGACGAGGTCCTAGCTTTGTTGAACAGTCTTTGCGGCAATCCCTCTACACTTGCGCCAACTCCTTCAGCACCACGTGGCTCTGAGACCCGTCGACCGGTGGCTAAAACAGATAGGTGTCTGCAAAACCCGAGAATGCTTCCATGGACGCCCAACGCATGAGAAGCACGACGTCGTCTTCTCCGGTCACGGACCAGACACGCTCAACATCAGGGTGCGTGCCGAACTGCTTCATCAATGTACCGATCTGTTTGAGCTTTAGCGGGTCGAAGCGCACCAACACGAACACCTGCGTGCCTTTGCGTTTGTAGATCGGGTTGACGACAGCCACCTCCCTTTCAATCGCGCCGATCCTGCGCAACCGCTGAAATCGACGCAGGCACGCTGCAGGAGAGAGTCCGACTGTCTCTGACAACTGGTTGCCGGTTTGACGTGCATCCGCCTCCATGGCGGCCAGAATTTTCTGGTCGAAGCGGTCGAGTTCTTCCATGGCCGATACCCCGCAGGCAGTCTCATGCGAGATTTTCGCAGAAATCGGCGAAACAAGCGAAGAATTCGTTCTGAGCAAGATGCATTTGATCCCAGCTCGCAGAACCGCACTCCTATAAAGGGCGCAGGCTCCGTATTGGAGCCACTTCAAGAACCGACTTGCAACAACCGCCGGGTTTCCCGCCCGGTCGCCGCGGCGCGCGCCGTGGTCCGACAACATATTGATTGGAATGAGACATGCAAAGCAAAGCAAATCGCCCAACGGCGGGCAATGCGTTGGCAAGCGCTGTGTTAGAAGCTCTGGCCTATATTACCGCGCCGAAGAAACTGCTCGGCACCTGGACTTGGAACACCAATCCAACCCGCAGCAAGAGAACGCGTCTACTTCTCAATTGGAGACCGGACAACAACTGGGAAAAGCGTGTCTTGGAAGAACTCAGGCGCATGAGCGACCGCGAACTTGCGGACATCGGCCTCTCCCGGTCGGATTTGACCATTGAGGGTCTGGCAATTGCGGGCTCCAAACGCGCGCGCAGGCAAGACGCGATCGCGATCGAGCTTGGCAAGCCGATGCGGAATCGAGGGGCAGATCACCATGGAAATTAGCATTGAGAACGACGGACCATACAACAGCGTCCGGCTCTACGGTCAGCTTGACAGCAAAGGAGCTGGCTCAATCTACGATACGATTGTTGAATTAGGTTCCCTCGGGCCGGGCAAGGTGATTGTCAGCGTCGCTGGAGTTACGCACGCAACGCGTGCGGGATCCAGGGCGCTGATCGTCGCCGCCAAGATGCTTTACGCAAGGACGGGCGAACGGCTCCAAATTTATGGTGCCTCACCGGAGGTGGTTTCTATCTTACGTGGGGCTGGGTTCGACCATGCAATCGTGATCCACCCTACTCCTCATTCGTTGGCTGTCTTTGCCGCTTAAAGGTTTTTGACGAAAGGGAGGTTTTAGCATCCCTTGCGCTTTGACGCGCTGGAAACACAAGGCAAAGCGCTGAGTAAAGAACTGCCTCTCTTGGATTCGCGTAGTTTTGATAAAGATGTCGGAAATCCTCTAGGCTACGACAAAGGGAGGTAAGTCGATGAGCAGCAGCCGTTTGGACGAATTAGACACCTTTGATCAAAAGTTAATTGCGCTTCTGCAGCGGAATGCACGCCAAACTGGTGATCAGCTCTCGGAACAGGTGGGCTTATCGTCGGCGGCCTGCCTGCGAAGAGTTCAGCGGTTGCGCAAGATTGGGGCGATTGAGCGTGAAGTCGCAGTGATTTCACCAGAGTTTCAAGCGAACGCAACCTCTATCATCGTATTTCTTACCGTCAGTCGCCTTGATCCCAAGCGAAAGCAGGTCCTGACGAAACGGCTGCTCGCCTTTGAAGAGGTGGAGCGGATTTTTTCAGTAACAGGCGAAGACGACTTCGTCCTATTCATGAAGTTTCCGTCAATGACCGAGTTCACGGATTTCGCGGACGCACATTTCTATGAACCGCCTATCGAAGGCTACGAAAGTACAGTCGTCCTGCGCGAGTTCATTCGTGATTGAGGCACCGCACAATACGACGCGGTGCTCTTGAGTCCTCTCTCGCCTTGCAAGCAGTTTCGGCACGTACAACCTAAAGAATCCGAACCGGCCCAAAGCGGCCATTGGCCGTTACATCAGTTTGCTGCGTCGCAGCAAGTCAAACCTGAAGTTAGGCGCATCCGCACAGTCGCACCGTTGACGAATTGCTGAGCTGCGAAAAAAGTGGACGGGCAGGCCAAAACACCAATTGCCGGTTTTTGACGCGTCGGTGGACCTTTAGCTCCAGTCTGGCAAACACTCTTTATGATGGTCCGATCTCAGGGAAATCGGAAATTTGTTCTGGTAATATCTGCGCTGTGGAAGCTATCGAAACATTGGCCATTGGAAAAGCAACTTACGTGGCTCGGTGCACCTTTGTTTGCGAGAAATGGACCGGCAGAATGATTATTCTGAAGCTTCTCCATGCGATTGGCGAAACCAAAACAATCAATCTGCGTATACATGACCGATCAAACAGGCCGAAGCCTGACCGTGCGCGCTTGCTTCGACCGGTCATGTGCCTGGACGACGCATCGCTCAAGAACCGCCAACAGCCGAATTGACCGCTTTTGAAAAAGGGTTTGTCCGCGACCAGCTCAATCTCACTGTCATCACGTTTGAATGGAGGAGCCAGTGACACGTGATCTCCCGCCGAGCCATCGATCGTGCCCCCATGGGGTAGCAGATCAACACAGCGTCAAAGGCTGCAGATTTTACCCGGGAATGCCCCTTTTCGCCTGAATCGAACGGTTCCTTGGCATCGCGCGATTGAACCAACTCAATCGCACGGAACAATGCTTCGCCGCGGATGTCTCCGCCATGTGGATGTTGACCAGACAGTTCCATCAATGCGGCATGCAAGGCATCACCAAGCGGCCGCACCCGTCCGATCTCTGCTTCCAGTTCGGCAATCAGCCGGTCCACATATTGCGTGTCCGTCTCACCTTCGGCCTGATCGCGATAGACGTGACAGGGTGAGACGTGACTGACATCCATCAAAAGCGGAGAGAATTGGACACGCCGGGCAGCGTTGCCCCAGTTGCCAAAGCCCCCAACGTGTTGCCGTGATAGCTTTGCCGGCTTGATCATACAGATACGCGCCTTGACCGCGGGCGACTACGGGCGGCGGCGTTTTTGAGTTGCGGGGAAAAATATGGCTCGTCTTGACGTATCGTCTTGAGTGTTTGGCAGCACAGGTCGCGCGTTTATGCTTTCCCGAAGGCATACTGCTGGCAAGGTGTTTCTGTTGGACCGATGCAATCCTTTTTTGCAAGAAGGTTGACGGCCCCGTTAGTTTCCGCAGTCTAGTGACATAGAAAACCGCGCCCAGAGAATAATAGGCCGGTCATACAACAAAGGGAGAGATCTACTATGTTTTCCAGATTGAAATTTGGCGCCGCCGTGATGGCAGGTGCTTTGATGACGGCACCAATTGCCTCTGCCCAGGAGTTCATCTCTATCGGCACTGGTGGCGTGACCGGGGTGTATTACCCAACCGGCGGCGCGATCTGCCGTCTGGTCAACAAATCACGCAAAGAGCATGGGATTCGGTGCGCGGTCGAGTCGACTGGCGGGTCCGTGTACAACATCAACACGATCAAAGCTGGCGAGTTGGAATTTGGTGTGGCCCAGTCCGACTGGCAGTACCATGCCTTCAACGGCACCTCGAAGTTTGAGGGTGACGCAGCCTTCCCAGGCATTCGCGCGGTGATGTCGGTGCATCCCGAGCCATTCACCCTGATCGTGCGTGGCGACAGCGGAATTGGCAGCTTTGAAGATCTGAAGGGCAAGCGTGTCAACGTTGGCAACCCGGGTTCGGGCCAGCGTGCGACCATGGAAGTTGTGATGGACGCCTTTGGCATAGGCATGGGCGATCTCGCGTTGGCGACAGAGTACAAAGGCTCTGAGATGGCCAAACAGCTGTGCGACGGCAACATCGATGCGATGATCTATACCATCGGTCACCCGGCCGCTGCGATCAAAGAGGCAACAACCACCTGTGATGCACGCCTCGTGTCTGTAACGGGCGCGCCGATCGACAAGCTGGTGGCGGACAATCCGTTCTACCGCGTCGCCACGATTCCGGGCGGCATGTATAAGGGCACTGATGCCGACACGATGACGTTCGGTGTTGGCGCAACCTTTGTAACGTCGGCCGATGTACCAGAAGAGGTTGTCTATATCGTCGCCAAATCGGTGATGGAAAACATCGATGACTTCCGTGGATTGCACCCGGCCTTCGCCAACCTGGATCCTGCACAGATGGTCCAAGATGGCCTCTCGGCACCGCTGCATCCCGGTGCAGAACGGGCCTACAAAGAACTGGGCCTGATGAACTAAGCAAACGCTGAAACGCCTGGGGTTCTCCCTCGGGCGTTTTTCATTCCAGCCAAGACCATCAGACAGGCGAAAAACGCCTGCGTGGAAGGGACTTCACATGACCGATCAGAAAACTGTTGATCAATCCGCCGACGATCTTGTGGCCGAGGCTGATACCGGCGCGCGGAATCCCGCATCTGCCTTTCAGGCAAAACTGATCATCGGCACCTGCATCGTCTGGTCGCTCTTCCAACTGTATATCGCCTCCAAGGTGCCCGGTGTGGTCGCGCAGGCCACAGGAATGGGGATCTTCGCCAATATCGTCGCACAGGCCCGCTTCGTGCACCTGGCCTTTGCCATCATGCTGGCGACACTCGCGTTTCCGCTTTTCAAGTCCTCTCCCAGAGATCGCATTCCCCTCTACGACTGGGTGCTTGTGATCCTGGGGGTAGCGTCCTGTTTGTACCTTGTGGTTTTTCGTTTCGAGATCGCTGATCGTCCGGGCCTGTGGAGCACGTCTGACATCGTCATGTCGTCGATCGGCATGGGCGTGCTGATGATCGCGGTCTATCGCTCATTGGGGCTGCCACTGGTGATCATCGCAAGCGCGTTTGTCGCATTTGCCTTTTTCGGTGGCTATTCCGAATGGGCTCGAGAAATCACGAACTACGGCGGGGCGTCTTTGACCAAGGCGTTGGGTCACTATTGGATGCAGACAGAAGGTGTGTTCGGTGTGGCGCTGGGCGTGTCCACCTCGATGATCTTCTTGTTTGTCTTGTTTGGCGCACTTCTGGATCGCGCGGGTGGAGGCAGCTGGTTCATCAAAGTCGCTATCGCTCTGC
>CAYODE010000215.1:0-5855 GCA_964402685.1 uncultured Aestuariivita sp.
TGGCAGGCCAAGACTGATGCCCACCCGCGCCCAGACACTGACGGAGGCCGCACGCTTGCGCGCCGCGTTTGAGGCGGCGGGTGCGCAAAGTGTTGAGACCCCCATCCTGCAGCCGGCTGACCTGCTCTTAGATCTTTACGGCGAGGATATCCGCGCGCGGGCCTACGTGACGTCCGACGCGCTGCGTGGGGAACAAATGCTGCGCCCCGACTTCACGGTGCCCGTTGTACAGATGCACATGGCCCACGGCGCAGAACCCGCGCGCTACACCTATTCTGGAGAGGTGTTTCGCCGACAGGAGCAGGATGAAACCCGCGCAAATGAATACGTTCAAGTTGGCTATGAGGTCTTTGATCGTACCGATCCTGCCGCCGCTGATGCCGAGGTCTTTGCGCTTTTTGCCAGATTGTTGAGCCCCTTGGGGTTGCGCGCGGCGACGGGTGATATTGGTGTATTGATGTCCGCTGTCGCCGGGTTGAACACGACAGACCAGCGCAAAGAAGCGCTCATGCGCCACATCTGGCGTCCACGCCGATTTCGCGCTTTGCTGGATCGATATTCCGGGCGGACCGCGCCGCCTGCGACACGGACGGCCCTTCTGAATGGGGATAGTTCCGATCTCGACGCGCCTGAGATTGGCCTACGTAGTCGCGCCGAAGTTCAGGCACGGATTGATGTTTTGCAGGCCGACGCAGATACCCCTCCCATTTCCAAGTCGGAAATCGCCGCTCTGGATGCGCTCCTTGAGGTGCGGGAAACGGCACCGTTCGCCATTCAGCAACTGGCGGACATTGCGATTGATCTGCCTGCAATGAACAAAGCCGTGGACCGCCTCAAAACACGTGTTGCGGCCTTGGCAGATCGCGGCATTGACGTTGACAGCCTGGATTTCGAGGCGGCTTACGGCCGTACTCAGATGGAGTATTATGACGGCTTTGTCTTTGGCTTTTATGCAGAAGGACGCCCTGATTTGCCGCCTGTTGCCACCGGTGGGCGGTATGATGCCCTGACACAGCGGCTCGGCACCGGTGAAACAATCCCGGCCGTTGGCGGTGTCATGCGCCCAGGTCTTCTCCTGGAGCTACAGGAGGGCGCGGCATGACGATCAAGCTGGGTGTGCCCTCAAAAGGCCGGTTGATGGAAAAAACCTTCGACTGGTTTGCGGCACGCGGCATTTCATTGACCCGAACCGGTTCTGAAAGAGAATATGGGGCAGCCGTCGAAGGCATTGAGGATCTGACGCTCGTACTCTTGTCGGCCAGCGAAATCCCACGCGAGCTTGCAGCAGGCCGATTGCATCTTGGGGTTACCGGGACGGACCTGATCGAGGAAAAACTGCCCCGCTGGGAACACCAGGTCAAAGAACTGGCGCCTTTGGGTTTTGGTCGGGCCGATCTGATCCTTGCTGTGCCAAAGTTCTGGGCCGATGTGGATACGCTGGATGATCTAGACGCCGCCGCGGCGGCGTTCCGGGCTCGTCACGGGTTTCGCTTGCGGATCGCAACCAAATACCACCGATTGGTGCGAGAGTTTCTGCGTGACGCCGGTGTCGCGGATTATGCGCTTGTGGACAGCCAGGGTGCGACCGAGGGCACAGTCAAGAACGAGACTGCCGAAGCTGTGGCGGACATCACCTCGACAGGTGAGACGTTGCGGGCAAACCACCTGAAGTTGCTCAATGATGGCCTTATCTTACGCAGCCAGGCCACCCTGTGGCAAAGCCGTGTCGCGAAACAGTCGGACACAGGCAAAGAGACGTTGAGCCAACTGATCCACCGACTTGAGCTTGATTAGGCGCACCCAGTACCCGGTATGCCTGCTCGGGTGAAAAACCTGGCATAACACCGCGGTGCCATATGACGTTGCGTTATCGACTTCATGTAGGCAACGTCGATATGTCATTAACAAAATATAGCAATATCAATAGGATACAGGTGATATTGGCCAATTCTGAGCATGTTGCATACCTTTAGAGGCCCACCGATTAACACGCATTTTGTTGCAGCGTACCTGCGTCAATGTCATTTATGTCGCGTGAGCCGCTCACATGCCGAGACAGTCCCAAATCAATAAGGGACGCAAGGCAAGGGCGAAATTGGGAGGTCCGTCTGAGACCGGTCGGTGTGTAAAGTCAACGCGCTACGCGTGTGGTTTGTTATATCCGATTGGACCCAGCGGAAAAAAATGGTCGGAGCCGTTATGCTCAAGATCGAAGACCTGCACCTGTCTTTTGGCGGGATCAAAGCCCTTCAGGGCATCAGTTTCGAAGCCAAACCGGGCGAGATCACAGGTGTGATCGGTCCGAATGGGGCTGGCAAAACCTCGCTCTTCAACGCGATTTCCGGGTTCTATTCGCCTGATAAAGGTCGCGTGTCGTTCGAAGGCAAAGACATCACCCATCTGTCGCCTGATAAGCGCGCAGAACTGGGTTTGGCGCGCACTTTCCAAAACATCGCGTTGTTTCGTGGTATGACCGTGTTGGATAACATTAAGCTAGGCGGCCACACCCGCCTCAAAACCAATGTCTGGCAGGCGCTGCGTTACTTTGGCAAGGCCCAAGCGGAAGAGCTGGAACTGCGCCGCGATATAGAAGAGCGCGTGATCGACTTCCTGGAAATCGACCACATCCGCAAATACCCGATTACCATGCTGCCCTATGGTTTGCAGAAACGGGTGGAATTGGGCCGGGCTTTGGCGATGCAGCCGAAGGTTTTGATGCTCGATGAACCTGTTGCCGGCATGAACCGAGAAGAAACTGCGGATATGGCCCGGTTTATTCTGGATGTTCAGGAGCAGTTCGGCACCACGATCCTTTTGGTCGAACACGACATGCACATGGTTATGGACATCTGTTCGCACATCGTTGTGCTGAATTTCGGACAGCAGATTGCAAGTGGCACACCAGCCGAAGTGTCGGGCAACGAAGACGTCATTGAAGCCTATCTGGGAGCAGCGGCTTAATGGGACAACTCACACAGTTCGCGATCAACGGGCTGATGTCGGGGGCGATCTATGCTTTGATCGCCGTCGGCATCGTGTCGGTCTATAAGGCTACGAAAGTGGTCAACTTTGCACATGGTTATCTGATCATGTTCGGGGCCTATTTCTATTACACCTTCGCGGTCATCATTCCGGGACAGGAGTGGGCACCTGCTTGGCTGGCCTCCTGGCAGCCCGCTTGGCTTGTCGAGATGAAAGAGGGCTTGCCCATGTTCTCGCCCATGGGGGCGGTTCTGGATTGGGTGCAGAATGTGCCCAGGATTATCTTCGGTATCCTTGGGGCGCTTGTCGCAAACGCGGTCGTCGGCCGAATTATCGAGCGTACCTTGATGCGTCCGCTGATGGGCCAGTCAATCTTTGCGATGATCATGGTCACTGTGGGCCTCATCTCGATCATGTCGGGCGCGGCTTCTATCATCTGGACAGCAGACGCAGACTTTGTTCCGCATATCGCCCCTAACGCACCTGTGCGTTTTGAACTCTTTGGTTCCACAATTTTCCTCTTTGGGGCTGATCTAGTGAACATGCTGATAGCGCTCCTTATCTTCGGCGGGATCGTTTTGATGGTGCGATACACGAAATCTGGTGTGGCTATCCGCGCCACGGCGGAGGATCAGTCTACTGCGTATTCCATGGGTATCTCGGTGCCCAAAGTATTCAGTCGCGCATGGGTCCTGGCCTCGACAACGGGCGCGATCGCAGGGGCGATCCTTGCTACTCGCAACGGCATATCGCCATCGCTGGGTCTCTTTGGCTTCTCCGTTCTGGCCATCGTGTTGATGGGTGGGTTGGACAGCTATATCGGCGTCTTCCTCGCTGCGATGGCCGTGGGCGTAATGGAGGCTATGACACAATGGCAACTGGGCGGTGACTGGGCCGAGATCGTGCCGTACGTCGCCGTTCTGGTAATCCTGCTGATCCGGCCACACGGCCTGTTTGGCTCGAAAGAGGTTGAACGGATATGATTAACGGCAATCTCAAAGCCACTTACACTGCTGACGAACGCGTTCTGAACAACACCTACAAGCAGGCGTTTGTCTACGGGATGATGGTCGCGCTGGCCTTCTTCGCGGCCTTTGCCAACGACTACATGATCCTGATCGCCTGCAAGATGGGTATCCTGCTGATTGCAGTTGTGGGTATTAACATCCTGACCGGATACACCGGCCTTGTTTCCTTGGGCCATGGCGCCTTCGTAGCGCTGGGCGCGTATCTTGTGGCCATGCTCGACAACGGGTTTGCAGGTCTGGTTCCTGAGCCGGTGATGTTCTTTGTGATTGTTCCGCTTGCGGTGGCGATTACGGCATTGATTGGGGTTTTGGTGGGTCTTCCCTCGTTGCGAGTGAAGGGCCTCTACCTCGCCGTGGCCACGCTTGCGGCCAACTTCATCGTGATTTTCCTGATCGAACAGGACGCCTTCGCGCCTTGGACTGGAGGTGTCGTTGGGATCGACACACCCGACGCGAACATTCTGGGTTGGGTACTGGATACCAACCGCGAAATGTTTATCCTGATCGCGGTCGTGGCCTTCACGTCTCTGTTGGCAGCACAGAACCTGATCCGCACACGCGTGGGGCGCGCCTTTATCGCGATCCGCGACAGGGACTATTCGGCAGAGATCCTGGGCATCTCGCTGTTGCGTTACAAACTGACAAGCTTCGCCCTGTCGGCGGCCTATTGCGGTCTGGCGGGTGCAATGTTTGCGTTCTTCTATAGTCGCATCTTACCGGAGCAGTTTGAGCTGGACCTGAGCTTGGAACTGGTAGCCGCGCTGATCGTCGGCGGCATGGGCCGGACCTTGGGCCCGGTATTTGGCGTGATGGTCATCGTCATGATGCCAGAAGTGATCAAGGTCTTTGCGGCTTACTTCACTGGCGGCGACGCGGCCTCAGCCCGCTATATCTCGCCGCTTCAGGAAATCGCATTTGGTCTTTTGCTGGTTTTCTTCCTTCTGAAGGAGCCGCTTGGGATCAATCACATCACAGACAGAATACTGCGTGCCGCAAACCGGTGGCCGTTTGCACGTGGATAATCAGAACGCATAAGGCCATTTCTTAGGGAGACAACATTCATGAAACTAAATCGTCGTTCGTTCCTCGCGACCACCGCTGCGACCACCGCAGTGATGGGCACGCCGATGATCCTGAAGGCGCAACCGTCGGAATATGTGCTGGGTGCGTCCTTGCCGTTGACGGGACCTTTCGCAACCGCTGGTCAGCTTGTGGCACCAGCGTTCCAATTGGCAGCCAAGCTTTTCAACGATGAAGGTGGCATTGCCGGGACACCGATCCGCTTTGTGACCGAAGATTCGGGCTATGTCCCGCAAAACACTTTGGCTAACTACCAACGCGCCCTGGCCACCGAAGGTGACGCAATGATCGGCTACTTCGCCGACTCGACAGGTGCCATGAAGCTGATTGCACCGGAACTGAACGGTGCAAACGCGCGGATCATGGGCTCTACCTCCTTTGCGTCGGAACTGGCGAACCCGGAAACGCACCCCTACCAGTATATGTCGGGCCCCAGCTATCAGAGCCAGTTCGACATTCTGCTTGAGAACATTGCTGCTGAAGGCGGCAAGTCTGTGGCCTTCATCTTCTCGAACACCGAATTTGGTCGCGACCCAATTGAGCACGGTCGCGCCACAGCAGAACGCCTGGGCATCGAAGTCGTGCTGGAAGAAAGCACCAAGCCGCAGGGCGCCGACATCCCGACACACGTTACCAAGCTGGCGCAGTCAAATGCCGAATACTGCATCCTGCAGGGCTATGTGACAGGCGTCTGGCCACAGTTGATCGGTGGCGCGCGCCAGTTCGGCCTGCCGACCAAGTTCAAGGGCACCTTCTGGGGGATGG
>CAYODE010000216.1:0-5835 GCA_964402685.1 uncultured Aestuariivita sp.
CAGAGCGTTGAATGGTTACTGCTTGAGCCAGCTGTGTCTCCCACAGCGGCACGGTATTCACCAGCGTCGAGTTGATCTTGGTGACCAATGATTTGTCGTTTTCCTGTACCAGCCGGATGGACGGCAGCGACTGCATGGTCACCTGACGCGTCAACTTCAGATCATGCACGCGGCGCTCAAGATCATCGCGCGCCGCGCGCAGATCGCGAAGCTCTTGCGCGGCCATGACCTGTTCGGCTTCTGGCGCCGCGTCGACGGCTGCCGCTTTTGCGGGAATGGTTTCTGCATCCAGGACCCGCAGTTTTTCTTCGCCGGCAGAGATGTAGAGCGCCAACTCATCATAAAATGCCAGCGTCTTTTCATAGAGCATGTCCAGCGATTTGATGTCTTTCAGAAGGGTGTGTTCATGACCCAGAAGATCATCTGTGACGCGATCAATCTGGTTCTGAACCTTTTCGAATTTCGCAGTGAAATCCGCAAAAGGCGCAGCCTTGCCGATCAATTTCTCCCACCATGTGCGCTTGCGACGCACATCGAGTTCCGACACCGAAAACCCACGGATCGTTGTCACGATGTTCCGCAGGCTGTCGCCGGCAGGACCCACATCTTTGTTGCGCACGTCGGCCAACATGGCCTGGCTAATCTGTTGCAACTCTGCCTGCGCTGCCGATCCGAACGCGACGATGGAATTTGTGTTGGACATGTCAATTTCGTCCATGCGTTTTTGGATTTCCGCACCCACGGGCGCATCCGCTTCGGCATACGGCACGATGTCCGTGCTCGGTTCCGGCAGGATAGCGGCCGAAACGGCTTCAACCTCGGCAAGCGCGGCTTCCGCTTTTTGACGAACATTCTCAGACATGTGTGATCCTCACTGTTTAAATTCCCAAACGGCGGCACCCATCACAAATGCACGCCTTCGCGTTCAAGTCGCTCTCGCAAAACTTCGATCTCAACTGTCAGATCACTGCGATCTTCTAGTAGCATTTTTCGTGTTCGCGCAGAGAAACTCTTTTCAAGATCATCCAACAATTGCGCATAATCGTTTCTGGCGTCCGCATCGCGCGTCCTTGCGTAGATATCGGCGAATTTGGCCGTCGCGTCCCGCGCTCCCAACAAATAGACGCCTAGGTACTTTCGAGCGCTGGACAAATCTCGTGGATCTTCTTCGACTGTGCGGAACATATCCCGGGCGGTGTCCTGAAACCTTTCGACCCGTGCCTCCATCTGACGGTCGCCGGCGCGCTTGATGGCATCAGTCATGGCGGTCAAGTGACGTTCCGCCTCGTCAACGACGCGCGCGACGCGGTCTTGCTGGTGGGTGTCGATCCCTTCCATGCCCTTGTTCTGGAACGGATCAAAACCAAACGACGCCGCGTGCAAACCCATGGCGGCGACGCCAAATATCAAAGCAGCCAGTAGTCCGGGGTCGTTTTTGAAAACCGCCAGCCCGACACCGATCCCTGTTAGCACAGACGCGAACGTTTTTCGTGGGAACGCGGGCCGCCGCGCAACTTTGCGCGCGTTGTAAGCGGCTTCGGCGCGCAGACCTTCCCGAAGCAGCCACGCTGCAAGGATCAAAATAGCGGCGCCGGTCAGGCCAAGGGCCATTCCGATGGCGCCGTCATTGATGGAAAAGGCACCAAGGAAAATCGGCGGCATAAATAACAGGTTGGCGCGCGCACCCACGGGATCGACCTGAGCGCTCTGAAAATTGCTCCGCGACGCGGTGTCTTGCGGCGCATCACCCGACGTGGGGCTGTATTTGCCGCCGAAACGTTTGGCCATGACTCAGAGCCCCCCAAGCCAGCCGGTTGCAGTGCCGATCATCACGATCATAAGCGCAACAAATGCGAGTTTTTGCAGCCCGCTGGCGGACATCTTGGCTCCCTTTGAATTCCCGTTAGGGGGAATCTATGCGATGGCCGGTCACCTTTCTAGGGGGAAGCACGGTGTGAAAGCGTCAGTTTTGCAAAATATTGCCGGTGTTGTCAGGTTTTGCTGCGCGGTTTGCGCAAGGCTGACCGTTTGGGACGCGGTGGTCTGGAGGGTTTGGGCTGTGGCGGTTCCAATCCCAATTGATCTCGGATTACGCGCGGCCGCAATTCCTCAACGCCACCCGATTCCAGTTTTCCCAACTGAAATGGCCCGTAACTGATACGGATCAGCCTGTTCACAGCAAAACCGATATCTTCAATCGCACGCCGGATTTCGCGGTTTTTGCCTTCACGAAGGCCAATGGTCAGCCAGGCATTGGCACCCTGTTGTCTGTCCAGATTGACTTGCATGGGTTGAAAGCGGTCCGCGCCAACCGTGATGCCAGTGCGCAAAGGCTCAAAGTCTTCGTCCTTTGGGCGGCCTTTTATGCGAACACGGTAGCGACGCAGCCAACCTGTGGATGGCAATTCAAGCTTGCGCTTGATCTCCCCGTCATTCGTCAACAGAAGCAGACCTTCCGAATTCAGGTCCAACCGTCCAACGCTCATGACCCGTGGCATACCTTCTGGAAGGTCGTCGAAAATGGTTTTGCGGCCTTTGTCATCCCGTGATGTTGTCACAAGACCCGTAGGCTTGTGGTATAGCCAAAGCCGTGCGGGTTCGGGCTCTGCCAGCGGCTGGCCGTCTACCGTGATCTGGTCCTTACCGGTTACATTCAGTGCCGGGCTGTCGATGATTTTGCCGTTCACGCCCACACGGCCTGCGGTAATCATACGCTCGGCGTCACGGCGCGACGCAACGCCGGCGCGCGCAAGAACTTTGGCGATCCGATCGCCGGGAGGGGTCGGTTTGGACATAGCAGGGCACTTAGCCTAAGTCCGTGGCTTGCGAAAGCATGGATTGGTGGACAGGATTAGACATGGTCTTCAAATCTCATATGAATCAGGCACTTGAAGAAGCGCGTGCCGCTGCGGAGCGCGGAGAAGTTCCTGTTGGCGCAGTTCTTGTTGGACCTTCGGGCGATGTGATTGCGGCCGCGGGTAACCGGACGCGTGAACTGAGCGACCCAACGGCGCATGCGGAGATTCTCGTCATCAGAGAAGGATGCGAGTTGCTGCAGTCAGAAAGACTGACAGACCATGATCTCTACGTCACACTTGAGCCTTGTGCGATGTGCGCCGCGGCCATTGCGGCGGCGCGCATTGCGCGCGTGTATTACGGCGCAGCGGACCCGAAATCGGGCGGCGTGGCACATGGCGCACGGGTGTTTTCTCACAGCCAGTCCCACCATGCGCCTGAGGTCTATGACGGGATCGCGTCAGACGAGGCCGAATCCTTGCTCAAGGCGTTTTTTGCGAACAAACGTTAGCGTCTAATCGCGCCTCAACAACTTCCTTCGCTGCCAAGGTTCCCGCAGCCATGCGCGACTAAAGCTCGATGGCTTGCATGACCTGCGGTTCGACCACTGTTCCTGACGTCAAGCCAGATTTCAGCGCTTCGGCATCCTGTTCCAGCAGTGGAAACGTCTTGTAATGGCAGGGAATGACCGTCTCAAAGTTGAAATAGGTATTCGCCGCATAAGCGGCCTGAGCCATGTCCATTGTGAAATGTCCGCCAGCTGAGAGGATCCCAACCTCAGGTTTGAAATAGTCTGCCATCCACGCCATGTCCGCCATGATCGCGGTGTCGCCGGACGCATAGACCGTCTTGCCTTCGCCCATGATCATGAATCCGACTTCCGACCCACCTGTCCGCAGACCTTCTGCTGTCTGAAACGTTGATGAATGCGACGCTGGAACCATCGCGACTTTCACATCGCCCAAGTCCACCGTGCCGCCCTTGTTGAAGCCGATGGTTTCGATGCTTTCGGCTTCCGCCCAGAAATTCATGATATCGTATTGTCCGATAGCAGGGATATTCAGCTTTTTTGCGAGGGGAACAACGTCGACGACATGGTCGAAATGGGTGTGGGTGAGCAGGATGTGGCTCGCCCCGGCGATCGCGGCGTCATGCTGATCTTCTGGCAGAACCGGGTTCCCCGACAACCACGGATCTAGAAGCAAAGTTTGTCCAGCGATTTCAAATCGAAAGCTTCCGTGTCCCAACCAGATGATTTTCATGTCTCTCTCCCTATGTTTTGGCAGGAGGCTAGCACGAGGGCAGTAAAATTCCATGGAATTGACACGCGCTATTGATGGCTATTGCGAACGGCTCGATCCCAGCTATTGGGCGGAGCCGATCAATGCGATCACCAATGCAGCGTTTCTGATTGCTGCCTGGTTCATGTGGCGTCGAAGCGCGGGCGTTCCTCTCGCCCGTGCTCTGGTGGTGATCCTCTTTGCCATCGGCGTGGGCAGCTTTCTGTTTCACACCCATGCTCAGGTTTGGGCTGCGATTGCTGACGTGGTCCCCATCTTGCTGTTCATCCTCGTCTACATCTTTGCGATCAATCGCGACGTGTGGGGATTTGGGCCCATTGCCGCGCTGGGTTTGACGGCACTTTTCTTGCCGTATGCCGCTGCGACGGTTCCGGTGTTTCAGCTCTTGCCGATTGGTGGGACTGCCGGATACGCGCCCGTGCCGACACTGATCCTGATTTACGCGTTTCTCTTACGTCGGAGGGAGCCCATGTTGGCACGCGGTTTTGTCATCGGGGCGGGTATCCTGCTGTTGTCGATGACCATGCGCACGATTGATGAGCCGCTGTGCAACCTAATCCCTATGGGGACGCATTACTGGTGGCATATCTTGAATGCGATCATGCTGGGTTGGATGATCGAAGTGTATCTGCGGTTTCTACGCCAGAGGGGTCAAACACGGCGGCGAACCGACCAGATCCGCAGATCGTAAATCACTTTGATCGTGGCGAGCGTCACCAACAGGCAAAGCGCCGCCTTTGAGAGTGTGCCCATTGTGCCCTCGATCAACATGGCATGTGCTGCCGTGCTGCCCACAATGATCACGCCCAAAGCCGTGTGCGCGCGGCGCCAAATGCGGGGTGGAAGACGCCAGCGCCGACGCTGACTGGCCAGCAGAGCTGAGGCAAAGACGGCCCACATGGCCAATACGCCCCAGACCGCAAAAGGCGTGGGAGACGTAAAGGTCAACGCGTCGATCACATCCGGGGGTGAGGTAATCCACAGGCCAGCCACATGAAAGATAACGCAAATGACGATCACTGCGCCGATCCAGATATGAACCCGACGACCCTTTTGCGGCGGCAAGCCTGGGAGCAGGCCAGCGGCCAGCAGAGGTTGCATTACCATGAGGGAGAGGCCGAGAACGCCAGCAAAGCCGCCGACGATGTAGATAGGCTGCCGCCATTGGAGGAGCGGACTGGTAGCCGCGATCCACAATGGAACGATTAGAGCCGCGCCAAGAGCGCCCCAGATCAGGGCTGCGCGCACCGCTGATCAGACCGGTTTCAGGACAAAATGCGCCGCCAGCGTGGTGTCGGAGGCGCTGGGCATGATAGGACGCAAAAAGACTGTCTCGAAGACCTTACCGTCATCATAGGCCAAATGGCCGTGGGGTTGGCCGAAGGCAGGTACGATCTGGGGCATTTCCAACCGAAACTCCCCATTTGTATCTGATAGCGTCGCACCATGGCTTTCCGGGTCGCGCTCATGGCCTTCGGTGGTATGCGCCCAGATTTGGATGCGTGCGCCTGATATGGGCGCGCCGTCGCCCGCGCGGCGGACAGTCCCTGTCATCCAGAAGCCACCGCCGCCAATACGATCGACCATGGGAGCACCGGGTCGATAATTGTTTGCGCCGCCACGCATTGTGGGTGTGGGTGCCAACCCGGCGGCGCGGGCGGGTGCGATCAGGCCGGATGCGCTGACGGCAAGCGCGGCTCCCGTGGTCGCGATCAGACTGCGGCGGTTGAGGGGGGAG
>CAYODE010000217.1:0-5753 GCA_964402685.1 uncultured Aestuariivita sp.
GAGACACTGAAGCCCTTCAGGTGGATTTCGCCAAAGATGCGCTGCGATTCATAGCTATTTGGCCGCTTGAAAATGTCGGCAGGCCGGTAGGTTTCATCAGCGCTACCAAGGACCAGTCTGTTGCGCCGGAAGAGCGCGAGGCCAGCAAGGCGGGTATCGGCCTTCTCCCGGATAGCAACGAAGCCGGTCGCTGATTTGCCTGGCCCGAGATCGATGTCGATATCCCGCTTCCAAGTGATCTGCGGTCCATCGGGGTCTTTGTAGGATGGCGTGACCAAGACCTTGGGCTCGTCGTATCGCAGCCGCTCACCGTCAACAAAGAGCTCCAGCGCGCCTGAGCGCAGGAAAATGCGATAAATGCTAGCCAGATGCTCTTTGATCTTGCCTATGGTCCGGCCCTTCGGAAAACGGCGAATGTCTTCCAGCCGTATCTCCGTGTAGTGCTTGTCTTCGGACGCAACTGAAGTGACAACATTCAACTCTTCGATGCTGTCATGGACGATGTGGTCGATATCGAAGAAGACAGTGCGCTCGTCTCTTTCACCAAGTGCACTGGATCGGACGCTCCATTTCGGCGCGAACCAGCATGCCGCGCTCTTCATACCCATGCCGAATTCGGACAGACCAGTTGCATCGGGCGGGATTGCGGCAGGTCGGAAGGCACGCTGATAGTCAGATGAGGCAATCCCGGCAGCGTTGTCGAAAACCACGATCCGGCTGTCGTCCGCATCAAAGGTGATATCGACTCGCAAAACGTGGGAACCGCCCGAGGTGGCTTCCAAGTCCTTACGGCGCGAGATACTGCTCTGGATCGAGTTATCTACGAACTCGGCCAAGGCATACCACGCCCTGTAGTTAAGGTGCGGCAGCACCGAAAGGACGTTTACACCAGGCCGGATATTGACCGTGTTCAGGCGGCTCATATCACTCTGCGGCAACGGCCCGCTGTACGGACTCCGCTGCATCTTCTCTGGTGACAAAGGCGGCGAAGATGCGTTTCACAACTTCAACATTTACGGCATTGCCAAAGGCTTTGTAGGCACCGTTCTTGGTGCTTGGCAAATGGGTGAGCTCAAGGCTTTGTAGGCGGCTGCATTCGCGCGGCGTCATATAGCGCCGCTCCCATCCGATGATGGGAACCTGGCTCGTTGTCATCGCAATGAGTGAGGGAGCAGTGTCGGCCCTTTTAATGCGAATGCCGCTCGCCCGGAATTGAATAACATGTTTCCAGATATCCCGAACTCCGCCTTTAGTATTCCATTCGAGCTTCTGAAAGCTAGGCGGGAAGGATTTGATCTGGTCAATCCAAGGATCGATGATTGCTTTGTGTTCAGCGTAGAAGGCGCGGTTTTTTTCGATGAAATCGATCTTCCATGCCGGAAAGCGCTCAAGCTTGGTGCGGGCATAGCCTGGAAGCGCGGCTTCAACCTCTTCGGGCGATAGCCCCTTTAAGGACTTCCCGAAAGCGCCCTTGTATCGGCCAAGCCGACGATATCCGCGCTCACAAGGAGTGAGGCCAGTGAGGGGATAATCTGCGCCGAACTCCATTGCCCAAATCGGGAACGATGGAAGTTCCTTGTTTTTGGGGAACGCAGTCAGGAATTCTTGCCAGACTGTCAGATAGTGAACATGGCTTTTGCTCAGGTGCAGCGCATCCCCAGGATTGTCGTCCAAGACGGAAGCAATGGAAAGTTGCGCCGCGTCTTCCGGTACTGGCCAGGAAAAGTCGCCAAGTCCTTCACGGTCGCCGATGATGAAGGCCCGCTCACGCTTTTGCGGCACACCAAACATATGCGGGGACAAGCGCGCAAAATCGACATCGTAGTCGAGCGCGCGCAGTCTGGTGCAGATATTCTGCAACGTCTTGCCACCGTCATGGCGGACAAGGTTTGGCACATTTTCGATAATGAAGAAACGCGGTTCCTTCACCCGCAAAATGTCGATCACGTAGTCGATGAGGTCGCCCCATTGGGGACATTGTAGACCCTTCTGATCTCCAGCCTTGGAAAACGGCTGGCAGGGAAAGCCAGCGCACAGGACATCATGATCTGGGATCGAGGGAGTATCGACGCTGCGGATATCGCCGTGCGGCTTTATACCGTAGTTCTTCTTATACAAAGCTGCTAGGTCAGCGTTGATCTCTGAGGCGAAGACGCACTCGCCACCTGACATGCTCAAGGCCTGATGGAATCCGCCAAGACCCGCGAAGAGATCAATAAATTTCATCTTTTCCAAGACAATCAGGCTCGCAGTCTAAAATTTTAGATTTGGCGCTGGCAATCTCCTTGATGGGCCAAACAACCTGCTCACACACGATATAGATGCTCTACACCACGTCAACGCAAAACCCGCCAGACGCAGCCGAGCAACATGCATTTAATCAGGTCAGCTACTTTGCCCGGGCCTCGGCAAGAATTCATCGGCCCTATGCCGCCTTTGGACCTGATGATTTGCGCTACACTTCACCTTTACACGAGCTGTCGTTGAACAAGATTTGGTGCCCTCTGAGAACTGCGCAGCAGCCGATAAAACTAAGTTGCCGACGCAATCTGGGCTAGATAAAATAGAACAAAATACAAACATTTCGGGCAGACACATGAGAGCTTTCATTTCATACTCCCATCGAGATGCAGATGCACTTGGCCGCCTACATGTTCATCTTGCGAACCTTCAGCGGGAAGGTCGGATCAAGACATGGTACGACCGCGAAATCTTGGCGGGTGAGGTCTTGGATGATGAAATCAGCGAAGAGCTAGAGGCGGCTGAACTTTTCCTGCTGATGGTTAGCCCCGACTTCATAGCGTCCAACTATTGTGTCGAACGGGAGATGCAACGAGCTTTGGAGCGGCACGAAGCGGGCATGGCACAGGTTGTCCCTATCATCGTCGAACCATGCGACTGGGCTGCAATGCCTCAGCTCCGACGGCTGAAAGCGGTGCCGAAGGACGGTCTGCCGATCTCGGAATGGACGAACGCGAATACTGCTTACCTAGATGTCATTCAGGAAATTCGCCGGATAGTCGATGCAGGTGTGTCGAATGCACTCGATTCAACTGCTGATGAAACAGAGCCAGCGTCAACGCAACAAGTCGCCCCCCGCTATCGCATTCAACGCGACTTCGACGAAATCGACCACAGTGAATATCGCGACGCGGCGTTCACTAAGATCAAGAACTATTTCAAGCTGGCGATTGCTGAGATAGATGCTGTCGAGGGGCTGCGGGGCCGATTTGTAGACCGTGGCGCGAACTCCTTTGGCAGCACCGTTGTCAATCGTGGCCGGCAGCATGGAACGCCGCATATCACAGTGCACTGCCGAAACGCGGGGTTCGCTTTGGGCGACATCTATTTTTCTTTCACTGAGAATGCAGCAGACAATACGGCAAACGGCGGTTTCAACGTCTCGTCCGACGAATACGAGCAATTCCTGGTTGTGACTATGTCAATGTTCGGGAACGAGCCTGACCGGCTAAATCCTGAGCAAGCTGCAGAGTACTTATGGAGCCAGTTTGTTGAGCAAGCAGGCGTTAGTCATGCCTGAACGTGCTCGCTTTTCCGCAAAAAAGAAAAGATCGTTGGGCTACCAAATCCTAAAAACCTCGCACAAGGGCCTGGTTTTTTTGGAGAATTCAAGGCTAGGTTTACGCTTCGTACGTGGCTAGCAAAAATCGCTGAATGAGCGACAGACGAGATATCGCATTAGGTTTGCTTGACCGAGCAATCCGACAGCAGCGTGCACACGTAGAGCACTGGAACCAACCAAAGTCTCCACTCCTTTTCGAGTTGGTGCGCGCGCTCGACTATCTGTTCGTTGGCGACATGTTGGAGGTGCCGTGAAATGAAGTCGCGGATGTCGCAACCCGAAACATCCGTAGTTTTGGAGCGAATGCGGCACTTGCGATGATGGTGCCCAACGAACTGCGCTCCGAGAGCTTTACGCTTTTCCCGAGCCGTCCACAAATCCAACGGAAAGCTGATGATCTTCTCTTTCATTGCGGCATACTTCAGCGCGCACTCAAGTTGCGGCACGAAGTGCATCATGGGTTGTTGGACCCAACTATTCTCAACTTCAAAACCCTGCCAGATAGAGCGATTGGACTTGTTCTGGAACTCCATCCCGAGAGCGCCAGCTATCGTTCTGAACGTGTTGCCTACGGCAGTAGAGAGTGGTTGCAAGATCTGCACTTCGAGGCAGATAGGCCCATGGAAGAGGCCTTGGAAAAGGAACACTTTGCCGTTCTTCCGGAACTCGTAAGAAGTGTTCAGAAGTTCGAGGACTGGGGGATAGCATACAGAACATCGCGTGAGATTGACGACTATTTTTTAGAGTGGGGGCGGCTCTATTTGCGTCGAATGTGGGGCCAAGACCTAATGGGCCGCGAGGACCGTATCGGACCTAGCCAATACAATGAGTATCTTGATGTACTTGTTGGGTTGGCTGGTAGAGCGCAGAAACATCTATGTTACTCGGCCATTCTGAGCCGACGTCATCCAGAGCTGGACCACCGAAACTTGTTGACCACCTTTGCGCCCTATCAGGACTTCCTCTATGCGCTGTCAAAACACCTCGATGCCGAACAGCTACAGATCCAGCAGATCTGCGAATCCCTGACCCTATCCCCTTTCAACAAAGCCAATCATACTGCTTCTGGTGATATTGCCTGGGCTCCGTTGGTTAGATCATCTCAATCGCACATCATCCTACCGGTCTTTGGCTTGGAACACGCACCCTTTAGATTTCTGCTGAGAGATTTGAAGGCGAAGTATACCAAAGACTGGTTTGCAGCGGCCAACCACAGAGAGGTTCGTTGGCAATCCGAACTTCGAGATTTGTTCGTATCGCGCCGATGGCACGTCGTATCAAAAGGAATAGACCTTAAGCACGACGGACAAATGCTTACCGACATCGACTTCCTTCTATTTGACAAACAGCAAAACACAGCCTTGTTGTTCCAGCTAAAATGGCAAGATCCGGTTGGCCTGGATGACAGAGCCAAGCTTAGCGCAGCACGCAACTTTGAAGATGGCGGCAACAAATGGGTGGCAGCGACCCTTAGCTGGTTAGAAGCCTACGGCACAGCAGAACTAGGCGCACGGGCGAACGTTCAGTTAGATTCGGACACAGTTGTTTTGTTGGTCGTAATGGGCCGATATACCGGTCCACTTTTGTCGACCGCAGGTCTGGACCAGAGAGCCGCATGGACAGATTGGGCGACCTTTCTCCAATCGATTTCGTCAGGTGCGCTAGTGACACTGAACAAGCTATGCCAGGATCTCACCCAACGCCAACAGGCTGTCTTGGATCTAGATTTTGCTGAGTCATATGCATTTCCCATTGGTAGCATGACCTTAACTTTCGGAATGTCGCAGCAATCTACTGAAAATTCCGAACCCGTCTCGCTGTAGGCACGTACAGATAGAAGTCTACCCTTCGAACGACTGCTTCTTGGTTCTCAGTAATTTTTCATTGCATCCGCAGCGAAGGTCTGCTTCCCAGCCATGCCGTCAATTGCTGCGCTCAACACCAAGGTCCGCGAAGGGTCCAGAGCGGACCTTAGCTAAACCTCGTCACCCCCCGCGCCCGCACCTGTCCCCCAACGCATCGCGCAGCGCCGTGGCGTCTGGCACCAGGCGGGCGGTGCCGTCCTGCACCGCATCCAGCATGCTCGCCAGCTCCGGAACCCGCTCCGCCACCCAAGTCGCGAGGTCCGGCAACAGGGCCGCGATCGTCTGATCCCCGGGGAGCAGCGTCT
>CAYODE010000218.1:0-5718 GCA_964402685.1 uncultured Aestuariivita sp.
GGCTTGGAGTAATACTGTTTGCACCAGCGCGTCACCATTTCGATGTATTCTGGCACCTGCCCCACAGCGCTACCCATGCCGCGTTCGCTCATCCCGTGAGGACAACCGAAATTCAGTTCAATCCCGTCGGCGCCGGTTTCTTCGACACGCGGTAGGATGGCTTTCCAGGCCTCTTCCTCACATGGCACCATGATCGACACGATCATGGCCCGGTCTGGATAGTCCGCCTTAACACGCGCGATCTCCTCCAAGTTGGTTTCCAGCGGACGGTCCGTGATCAACTCGATATTATTGAGCCCCAGCAGCCGCCGGTCCGCACCATAAATTGCGCCGTAGCGGGGACCGTTCACATTTACGACCGGCGGTCCTTCAGACCCGAGCGTCTTCCACACGACGCCTCCCCATCCAGCCTCAAACGCGCGGCGCACGTTGTATTCCTTGTCAGTCGGAGGGGCCGAAGCCAGCCAGAACGGGTTCGGGCTTTTGATCCCCAGAAAATCAGTAGTCAGGTCCGCCATGGTTCAGCCTCCCATCAGAGTTGAATGAATGTCTTCTGCCGCGTCGCGGCCTTCGGCGACTGCGGTTACGGTCAGATCGTCACCGCCAGAGGCACAGTCACCGCCAGCCCATACGCCCGCGACGCTTGTGCGGCCCACCGCATCGACTTCGATCTTGCCACCCTCGATGGCAAGACCAACCGGTGCACCATCCAGCGTTTGACCGATGGCCTTGAACACTTGATCTGCGGCCAAGCGCACGGTTTCACCGGTGCCCTTGAGCGCACCGTCCTCGCTGGAGGTGTATTCCAGTTCCAAATCGACTGCCGCGCCGTTGCCGTGAACCGCAACTGGCTGCACGTTGAACATCAACTTAACTCCCTTGGAGGCAGCCAGATCCTGTTCATAACGGCTGGCGCTCATGGCCTCGCGATCACGGCGATACGCGATGGTGACGTTTTCAGCGCCCAAAAGTTTAGACTGCACCGCTGCATCCACCGCGGTCATACCGCCGCCAATCACCACGACATTCCGGCCAACAGCAAGCTTGGACAGATCGCTCGCCTGACGTAATTCGGCAATGAAATCAACGGCATCAGCGACGCCGGACTTATCTTCGCCTTCGGCACGCAACGCGTTCACCCCGCCCAGCCCGATAGAGAGGAACACCGCGTCATAGTCTGAAGACAAGCCGTCGAGACTTAAATCTGAACCCAGAGTTTTTCCCGTCTCGATCGTGATCCCACCGATTTTCAACAGCCAGTCCACTTCGGCCTCTGCGAAGCCGCCCACAGTTTTATAGGCCGCGATGCCGTATTCATTCAGACCACCCGGATTGTCACGTGCCTCAAAGATGACGACGTCATGGCCGTGCATGGCCAACCGATGTGCACAGGCTAAACCCGCAGGCCCTGCCCCGACCACAGCCACCCGCTTGCCAGTGGACGCGGCCCTTTCAAACGGATGCACGCCTTGGGCCATCATTGTGTCGGTGGCAAACCGTTGTAACCGCCCAATCTCCACCGGCTTGCCTTCAGCCGCTTCGCGCACGCAGGCCTCTTCGCACAGGGTTTCTGTCGGACAGACGCGTGCGCACATGCCGCCCAGGATGTTCTGGTCAAAGATCGTTTTAGCCGCGCTCTCAGGCTGATCCGTCTGGATCTGACGGATGAACAGCGGGATATCGATCGCTGTGGGGCAAGCTGTGACGCAGGGCGCGTCATAGCAAAAGTAACACCGATCCGCCGCCACTGCTGCCTCATGCGGGGCAAAAGGGGCGTGAAGATCGGCAAAGTTTTCCGCCAGTTCGTCTGACGACAACCGGCCTGACTGAATGCCAGGTGCCATGGAACCTTGCGCCATGCTGGGTCTCCCTGAATTTGCTTTTCTTGAGACTTAGACTGCCAGATTCGAAAATTTTATCAATTGGTAAATTTTTAGACTTGCGAAAACGGCTCCACTCAGTGACCCCTTGCCAAATTTTGAGGCAATTTGACCCCGCTGCGCCGGTTTAAAACGGCAAAGCAGGCACGTAGACCATGTCGGGCAGTGATGTCCTCACCCGATTGTAAGTGGACATGGGCAGGTTGGACCACATATGCCGCATTACCGTTCGGTAACACTTGAGAATGCCACAAAGGGCTGGCAGCTTGCCGCTCTGACTGGAGACACGCATGAGCGCCCCGCCCGCCAATACCGCATTTCTGACCACGCGCGAGGTCGCAGACCTTTTGCGGGTAAAAGAGCGCAAAGTATATGACCTGGCTGCCGCCAATGAGATACCGCACCGGCGGATCACGGGTAAGCTGCTCTTTCCAAAAGAAGAGCTGACGGCTTGGATAGATGGTGGATCGTCCGCAGCGTCCACAAGGCCACCGATCATCGCGGGGTCGCATGATCCTCTATTGGATTGGGCGGCGCGTGAGGCAAATGCAGGCTTGGCCACACTCTTTGATGGCAGCGCTGCCGGACTGACCAAGTTCTCAAATGGAGAAGCCGCGTTAAGCGGCCTACACATCCCCGATACGTCCGGATGGAACACTGCAGCCGTCGAAGCGGCAGATCTGCGCGGATGTGTCCTGATTGGTATGGCGACGCGCACACAGGGGTTGATCATGCGCCGCGAAATAGCGGACCGGGTCAACGGATTGAGCGATCTTGCCGGTTTAACGCTGCTGCTGCGTCAACCCGGTGCCGGCGCCCGCAGCTTGTTTGACATGTTGGCCAGAGATGTAGATCTGGGGAATGTGGAGATTGCGGCGCAGCCGGCACGGACAGAGACTGATGCCGCGCAGGACGTGGCGCAAGGTACAGCAGACGTGAGTTTCGGTCTTGAAGCTGCCGCACATCAATATGGTTTAGCCTTTTGTCCCCTCGCGACCGAGCAGTTCGACCTGTTGATCGACCGAAAAGCCTATTTCCAACCACCTGTTCAGTCACTTCTGTCGTTTCTCGCCAGCGAGACCTGCGCAGAAAAGGCCAGGCAATTGCGGGGATACGATCTGAGCCCGCTTGGGACGATCAGGTGGGTTTCGCCTTAAACGTGGCAATCACTGCGCATTTGGAAAGAATAATTGCTGTCCGTCCACGCGATAGGCTGCAATTGCCGTTTGACCCGCATCCGACAGGATCCAATCCACAAATTCTTGCGCAAGGTCTGCTTTGACATTGGGGTGCTTGGACGGGTTCACAGCAATGATGCCGTACTGATTAAAGAGGCGTGCATCGCCTTCAAAAACGACGCGATGTGCCCCCTTATTGCCAAAGGCAATCCATGTTGCGCGATCTGTCATGGCATAGGCGCCCATGCCAACAGCGATGTTCAGCGTGGCACCCATGCCTGAGCCGGTTTCGCGGTACCAGCTGCCTGATGCAGCTTCGGGATCAACACCTGCCGCGCCCCACAGACGCAGTTCCGCCTTGTGTGTGCCCGAGTCGTCCCCGCGAGATACAAAGGGAACCTCATTTTGCGCCAGCGCCTCCAAGGCGCTCAACACGTCAGGTTGTCCCGCAAGGCCGGCTGGGTCTGCTTCTGGTCCCACGATGACAAAGTCATTGTACATGACGTCGTGGCGCGACAGGCCAAACCCCTCGGCCACGAACTTCTCTTCTGCCGGCTTGGCATGAACGAACAGAAGATCGCCGTCGCCATTGGAGGCGTTTCGGATGGCTTGCCCAGTCCCTACAGCCACCACACGCACGCTGATGCCTGTCTCTTCTGAAAACTTAGGCAAAAGATGATCAAACAATCCCGAGTTTTGGGTTGAGGTGGTCGATTGCATCAGAATGAACTTCTCGGCCAAGGCAGGCAAAGGAGCGGCCATCACGGCTGCGCATACGAGCGTTTTCAGAACATTCAGCATACCGCTTACGTTTCCTTTTGGTGGTATTGATCAGTGACAAACAATCTACCGTCCAGCCAGGCACGCAATGCTTCAGACTTCGGAGATTGTAGGAGGACGTCGGCCGGTCCAGCTTCGGCCAGACGCCCATCCTGCAAGAAGATGAGATCCTGAGCCAGCCGTTTGGCCTGCCCTTGATCGTGGGTGACCATCAGCACGGTGACACCCTGACCATGTGCATTGCGGATCAAGGTTTCGATGTGGGCGGTTGCAGCAGGGTCAAGATTGGCGGTCGGCTCATCCAGCAAGAGCAGTTGAGGTCCGCAAGCCAGGGCCCTGGCAATGGCCAGCCGCTGCTGCTCGCCGCCCGACAAAACGCGGGCAGGACGGTGCGCCAAGTGACTAAGGCCCGCCATTTCAAGTGCGTTTTCGCAGCGTTGAGCGCGCTCACGCCCGGCGAAGCCACGGACTTTCAAGGCAAAGCGTAGGTTTGCAAGCACTGAGCGGCGTAACATCACCGGTCGCTGAAAGACCATCGCCTGCGCCTGCTGATGCGCAGATCTGAGCGGGTGGCCCTGCCACAGGACTTCCCCTTCGGATTGCGGGATGAGCCCGTGCAACAGACGCAACAGCAAGCTTTTGCCTGCGCCATTTGGCCCCAAAACCACTGTACGCCGCTTTGATTGCAAGGTCAGGTCGATCCCGGAAAGCAAGCGCTGTCCTTTGACAACGCAACCCAAGCCACGCGCAGCCATCAACGGCGGCGCGATACCTGCGTCAATGACGTTGGGCGCGGTGTCACTTTGACGGATCTGCGTCATGTCATGCATAAGCCGCCCTCACCGCTGTGCCGCGCACGGTCATCACAACAAGATTTACGATCAATGCGAGCAGCAACAGAACAAGGCCAAGCGCCAATGCGAGTTCCAGATCGCCTTTCGAGGTCTCTAATGCGATTGCGGTCGTCATCACGCGCGTCACGTGGTTGATATTGCCACCCACGATCATGACCGCCCCAACCTCGGCAACTGCGCGCCCAAACCCTGCAAGTACGACTGTGAGCAGACTGAACCGTGCATCCCATAAAAGCGCCGTGGCGCGCTGCATACGTCCTACCCCGAGCGAGGCAAACTGCTCGGCATATTCGGTGTTCAGATCTTCCACCACCTGACGACTGAGCGCCGCGATGATAGGCGTCACCAAAAGCGTCTGGGCGATGATCATCGCGGTCGGGGTATAGAGAAGACCCAAGACACCCATCGGCCCGGATGCCGACAGCATCAGGTAAACCACCAACCCCACCACCACAGGTGGCAGCCCCATTAATACATTCGTAAACAGGATCGCAGGGCGACGCCCCGGAAACCGAAACGCGCCGAGCAATGCCCCCAAAGGCAAGCCAATCACGCACGCGATCGCGACGGCCGTCAACGTAACCTGTAGCGACAGTATGACTATCTCGGACAGGTCACGATCCCACGCAACAACCAGCCCGCCAGCTTGTACAACGATGTCAAAAAGACCATCCAACTCTGGTGTTTCCTCCGCCTACCCGGAGAAATTGACAGAAAACACCACAAAAAGGCAACAGGTGCATTTCAAATACATGTTAAAATACCCGCGACATGGCCGCACAGCGCATTTGAGCTCTCAGAAAACCTTGAACGTCATCGTGGTTAGGGATCGCTCGATCCCAGGTATCCCAAGCAACTCTTCATTGATGAATTTGCCGACATCCTTGTCGGCTGGAATATATAGCTTCATTAGAAGATCATATTCCCCTGAGGTCGAATAAAGCTCTGAATGAATCTCGCGTAGAGCGATGTCTTCGGCCACCTTGTACGTGGTTCCCGGTGTGCAACGGATCTGAACAAAAACAC
>CAYODE010000219.1:0-5685 GCA_964402685.1 uncultured Aestuariivita sp.
TGAACACGCTGATCGATTTTCGCTATCAGCAGCATTTCTTTGCCAAGAACGGCCAGCCTGGCATGGGCAAGCAGCGCACGGGCAAAGATGGCGCCGACATCATTTTGCGCGTGCCCGAAGGGACGGAGATCCTGGACGAAGACCAGGAAACTGTTCTCGCGGACCTGACGACCGTCGGCGACGAAGTCGAACTAGCCCGAGGTGGCAATGGCGGGTTCGGTAACCTGCATTTCAAATCGGCGACGAACCAGGCGCCCCGTCGCGCCAATCCGGGTCAGCCGGGAGTAGAACGTACGCTTTGGCTGCGTCTGAAGCTGATTGCGGATGCGGGTCTGCTGGGTTTGCCTAACGCCGGCAAGTCGACCTTTCTGGCTGCAACGTCTAACGCGCGTCCAAAGATCGCCGATTATCCCTTCACAACGTTGCACCCCAACCTGGGCGTTGTGGGCGTTGATAACGCCGAATTTGTCATAGCCGATATTCCGGGCCTGATCGCTGGGGCGCATGAGGGCAGGGGAATTGGGGATCGGTTCCTGGGCCATGTCGAGCGTTGCTCGGTCCTATTGCACCTTGTCGACGGCACATCTGAGACGATTGCCGAGGATTACCAGACCATCATCGGCGAGTTGGAAGCCTATGGTGGCCACCTGGCTGAAAAACCCCGGATCACTGCCTTGAACAAGATCGATGCGCTGGATGATGACGAACGGGCCGCGGCCCGCGCGGAGTTGGAACAGGCCTCTGGCGGTCCTGTGATGATGATGTCGGGCGTGTCCAAAGAAGGCGTGACAGAGGTCTTGCGTGCCCTGCGTGAGGATATCAAGGAAGACCGCCTGCGCCTGACTGCAAGCGAGGAGCCGGAACCGTGGCGACCCTAAGCGACGCAAAACGCGTCGTGGTCAAAATCGGCTCGGCCCTCCTGGTCGACCGAAAAACCGGCGCGCTGAAAGAAGAGTGGTTGAAATCGCTGGCAAAGGATGTGGCGGCGATCAAAGCGCGTGGTGCGGACGTCATTCTGGTCTCGTCAGGTTCCATCGCACTCGGACGGGGTGTTCTGTGCCTCGGCACGCAAGATCTGGCGCTGGAACAGTCCCAAGCTGCAGCTGCCGTCGGTCAAATCCGATTGGCGCGCGCTTATGAGGACGCTTTGGCGCCTCATGGCCTTCTGACTGCTCAGGTCCTCGTCACACTTGAAGACAGCCGCGACCGCCGCCGCTATTTGAACTCCCGCGCCACGATGGAAACTCTTTTAGGTCTGGGCGCCATCCCGATCGTGAACGAAAATGACACAGTCGCCACAGACGAGATCCGCTACGGTGACAATGATCGCCTCGCCGCTCAGGTCGCCGTGACAGTCGGCGCAGACCAACTTATCCTCCTGTCGGATGTCGATGGGTTTTACTCGGCAAATCCGGTAGTGAACCCGTCCGCCCACCGTTTTGACGTTATCGACGACATCACCGCTGAGATCGAAGAGATGGCAGGGGATGCGGGTTCTGGGTTGTCAAAAGGTGGCATGAAGACCAAGCTCATGGCCGCCAAGACCGCCATCGCAGCGGGGTGCGCCATGGCCATTACTGAAGGGTCGCGGAACAATCCGTTGAAAGCTCTGCAGGATGGCGCGCCCGCAACCTGGTTCACTCCACAACTGGATCCGCAAGCAGCCCGCAAACGCTGGATTGCGGCAATGAAACCGGCTGGAGAGATTATCGTCGACGCCGGTGCAGCGCGAGCGTTGAAATCGGGGAAGAGCCTATTGCCTGCAGGCATTCGCGCAGTAACGGGTACCTTTGGCCGCGGCGATCCGGTTGCAATTCTGGACCCCGACAACCACAAATTGGGGCAAGGCTTATCCCGCTACACTGCGTCCGAGGCGCACGCAATCAAGGGGTGTCAATCGGCGGATATCGAGGGCATTCTGGGCTACCCGGGACGCGCCGCTTTGATCCACCGCGATGATATGGCACTCTGACCCTCACGTTTCTTTCAAACCCCGGCACGCATGAAAGCGTTTCATAGGCTCCAAGGACCACGACCATGAAAGATCTCGACAACATTCCCAGCCTGATGGCCGATATCGGAGCCCGTGCGCGTGAGGCGTCCCATGCATTGGCTTTTGCAACTGCAGAGCGCAAACACGCCGCCCTCAACGCGGCCGCGGACGCGGTCTGGGAGGCGCGCGCCACGATCATCGAGGCGAATAAGGAAGACCTGGTTTTCGGCCGCGATAAGGGTTTGTCGGCTGCCATGATGGACCGCTTGATGCTGGATGAGACACGCATCAAAGGGATCGTCGATGGGCTGCGCGCTGTTGCGGAGCAAACCGACCCTGTAGGCGAAATCATTGGAGAGTGGGATCAACCTAGTGGTCTGCATATCCAGCGTGTGCGCACGCCTTTGGGCGTCGTTGGCGTGATCTATGAAAGCCGGCCGAACGTGACAGCGGATGCAGGCGCGCTGTGCCTGAAAGCAGGGAACGCGGTCATCTTGCGCGGTGGTTCAGAGAGTTTCCATTCTTCGCGCGCGATCCATGCCTGTCTTGTTGAGGGATTGAAAGCGGCCCATCTGCCCGAAGACGCCATTCAGCTGGTGCCAACCCGTGACCGGGCGGCTGTCTCAGAGATGCTCACCATGACCGATCATATCGACGTCATCGTTCCCCGGGGCGGCAAGGGCCTTGTGGGCCTGGTGCAACGCGACGCCCGCGTGCCAGTTTTTGCCCATCTTGAGGGCATTGTTCATATCTATTTAGACAAGGCGACCGATCCTGAAAAAGCGCTCAAGGTCGTTCTCAATGCTAAAACCCGCCGCACTGGTATCTGCGGTGCCGCGGAATGTCTGCTGATCCACAAGGACATCGTTCCGACTATTGGGCAGGGCGTTGTCCGCGCTTTGATGGATGCAGGCGTGCGAGTTCACGCCGATGGAGCTTTGCACGACCAGATCCAAGGAACCGAAGCAGCGACGGACGATGATTGGGGACGCGAATACCTCGACATGGACATTGCCGCCCGTATTGTCGTGGATATCGACGAGGCAATTGGCCATATCCGACAGTTTGGATCCAACCACACCGACTGCATTCTCACCGAAGACGAAGCCGCCAAGAACCGCTTCTTCGAACGGTTGGACAGCGCTATTCTCATGCACAATGCCTCCACTCAATTCGCCGATGGTGGGGAATTCGGCATGGGTGCAGAGATTGGTATCGCTACGGGTAAGATGCATGCGCGCGGACCGGTTGGCGCCACGCAGCTGACCAGTTTCAAATACTTGGTCTCTGGCGATGGAACGACACGGAGTTAAAACTGGATAGAAATAACTTCGGACCGGATGGTCACACGCAAGTCCGCACCCATTTCAGACGCCACATCGCGCAGTAATCCGAATTGAACGGTTGCGGGGCTTAGCGCGTCAAATACGGTACCATAGATCAAATGATGCCAGACCGCGTCCGTTGTTTGCAGCCGGTTTGATCGGCCAAGGATCGTCCAGGTATCTCCGTCGCGGGACATTGCAATCTCACCCCCGAACGGCAAGGCACGCTCAAGGCATAGAACCGTCAGAAGCAACGCGCGCACCCGCTCGCGCGCAATGGCCCCGTGTGCATCAAGGGTGATCTTCACTCGCCCGCCTGCTTCGAAGCCGCTCAAAATCTCCGCAATCTCGGCAGCGGATTGAGGTGACGCATCTGCAACCCCGAAGGCTAATCGAAAGAACTTGATCCGGGCCGTTGCCTGCGCGACGCTTTCTGAGATCAAGTCCAGTTCCGGTCCTGACGCGACCCCAGATAGGGCCAATAGCTCCAAACCGTTGGTGATCGCTCCGATTGGGCTGATCAAGTCGTGACAGATGCGCGATCCTATGAGAGAGGAAAGCGAACGCGGCTGACTAGGCTGGTTTTCGTCAAGTGGTAACGTGCTCAAGGGGGCGACCTGCAAGAGAGATGGACGACATCAATTCGATCTTCACGCCGGGCATGAAGGTGCGGCATCCTGAACAACCCGAGTGGGGCGTGGGTCAGGTTCAATCCAACATCGGTGGTCGGATCACTGTGAATTTCCCGGATGAAGGCAAAGTGGTCATCGACGGCTCCCGCGTATCTCTCATGCCCGTCTTTGATCGTTGAACATGGTTGATGAAAGGTTAACGCGCTTTGGTTGCGTTGCACTGTCTGTTTAGGCTATCAGCGCGGAACTCTGATCTGTTCCGACCAAGGCGCCTGGCAATCGATGCCCGATCAAAGCCCTCTTTTTACTGTCAAAGTCGCCGAGACTGATGACGAGCTGCACGCAGCCCAAGGATTGCGCTATGACGTGTTCGTTCGAGAATTGGGCGGGGGCGGCCCCATGGTCGATCACGCGGCAGGGCTAGAACGTGATCGGTTCGATCCGTACTTCGATCACATGATCGCCATCGATGATGCGACAGGGCAAGTTGTCGGCGTGTATCGTTTGCTGCGCTCTGAACGCGCGGCAGAAGCTGGACAGTTCTATTCTGAAAACGAATACGATTTGACGCCGCTACGCCAAAGCGGGCGCCGGTTGCTTGAGTTGGGGCGCTCGTGTTTGCACAGGGATTATCGCGGTGGAACCGCGATGTACCACCTCTGGACGGGGCTGGCAGCCTACGTAGTAAAATACGAGATCGATGTGCTGTTTGGTGTCGCAAGCTTTCACGGAACCGATGTTCAGGCGCTTGCGCAACCGCTGTCTCTGCTACACCACAGCCACCTTGCCCCGCCGGATCTGCGCCCCATGGCTCAGTCAGATAGCGCGCAGGATATGAATCTTGTGGACCCCTCCCAGATTGACAGACGCAAGGCCATGCTACGGGTGCCCGCGCTCATCAAAGCTTATCTGCGCTTGGGCGGATTTGTCGGGCAGGGGGCCTGGATTGATCATGCATTCAACACGACCGATGTATGCCTTGTGCTGGATACCGCGCGGATGAACGATCGCCAGCGCAACCTCTATACGCGAGGAAACGCATGAGCCAGACGTGGGACAGCGACAGTGCGCCAGACCCAGTGCATATCTCGCCCATAGGATGGATCCGCGTAATACTCAGGGGCGCTGTGTTGGCGACGCTCGTCTTTGGATGCCTCCTCATCTTGCTTCTGGTTCGCCTCTTGGAGCGCCCGGTGTTTGGGCTTCACCGCCCAGTCACTCCGCATATCACCCAGTTCGTCTGCCGCAACGCGTTCCGAGTTCTGGGCATGCGGTTTACGTCGCATGGCGATCTGATGACCGCACACGGAGCCGTAGTAGCCAACCATTCCAGTTGGCTGGACATTTTCGCTTTGAACGCACGCAAGCGCATCTATTTTGTTTCGAAATCCGAAGTCGCACGTTGGCCTGGCATTGGTTGGCTCGCCCGGGCGACCGGCACGGTTTTCATCGAACGCAACCCAAAGAAGGCGCGCGAGCAAACCGAAATGTTTGAAGCTCGCCTTTTGGCCGGGCACAAGTTGCTGTTTTTCCCGGAAGGCACGTCCACCGACGGGCTTCGTGTTTTGCCGTTCAAAACCACGCTCTTTGCAGCCTTTTTCAATGATCATCTACGTCCGCATATGCACATTCAACCGGTTGCAGTCATCTACCGGGCGCCGCGGGGGGAACCTGCACGCTATTACGGCTGGTGGGGGGAGATGGAGTTTGGTCCCCATTTGCTCAAAACTCTGGC
>CAYODE010000220.1:0-5685 GCA_964402685.1 uncultured Aestuariivita sp.
TGATAAAACTGGCGAAACCGTCCCGGCCCCGGCTTTTCATTGCGCCAAACTGTCCCCATCGCATACCGCCTATAGGGCGTGGGAAGATCGTTGCGATGTTGCGCGTAAACGCGCGCCAACGGAGCGGTCAGGTCATAGCGTAACGCCAGCCAATCGCCTTCATCCTCTTGCCAGGCAAACACGCCTTCGTTCGGACGGTCCACGTCGGGCAGATACTTGCCCAGCGCTTCGACCGTCTCCACAGCCGAACTTTCAAGTGCGTCGAATCCATAGCGATGATAGACCCCGGCAATCTTGCGCAGCATATCTGTGCGCTGAGAAACCTCAGCACCAAAGTAATCGCGGAACCCTTTTGGCGTTTCTGCCTTGGGGCGCGGCTGTTTCTTCTGCTTAGCCATGGGGTGTCATTCCTTGGGCGATGGCGTTGGCGCGGGGGATAGCCCAAGGGACGGTGCGGGGCAAGCCGCTCAGATGTCGCCGAAATCGCCGCCACGGCCCTTGCCCGAGGAAAACCGTGCGGCCCCTGCCTGCCCCTCGTCAAAATAGAGTTGAGAGGAAACCCATTCGCGTCTGAGCGCCGCGGCCAGATCAGCCGGCGGTAGGCGTGCGGACAGGTGATCGGCACGCATACATCCCTGCGGGAACCGAGTCAGGCTGTGGGCAAAGTCGAGCGCTGTGGCCAGCGCCTGACCATCCTCGGCACTTCGGTCGGCAAGACCACAGGCTAATGCTTCGGTCGCGTCGATCTGGCGTCCGGTCAAGATCAGGTCATTGGCCCGCCCTTGCCCGACGATGCCAGGCAAGCGCACGGTGCCGCCATCAATCAATGGAACGCCCCAGCGGCGACAGTAAACTCCCATGAACGCACTTTGGGCCATAACGCGCATGTCACACCACAGCGCCAGTTCCATCCCACCGGCAACGGCCGGACCTTCTATCGCTGCGATCACTGGTTTGGACAGCATCAGGCGCGATGGGCCCATCGGACCGGGTAGAGGGTTGCCCATGGGATCAGACCAATCGTCTGGGATATCAAGCTGCGCAATCCAATCCGACGCGCTGCCATCACCGGCCGCTTTCAAATCAAACCCAGCGCAAAAGGCTCCATCCGTACTGGCAAAGATGACGACTTTTGCACTTTCATCTGCCTCAAATGCTAAAAACGCATCGAAGAGAGCCTTTGCGGTTTGCGGGTTTACGGCGTTGCGTGCCTCGGCCCGGTCGATGGCGATGACCCGTATTGGGCCGTCTTGGTCAATTCTGATGCTCATGTGATTACTCTGCCCCTTGTCAGCAGCCCGCGCAATTGCTCTATCGGAGCTATGTATGACGTTGAAGAAAAGCTGGCTCACTTGCTGCGCATCGTGGATGATCTGAGCGACGTGGTCGCCCGTCAAGAGCGCGAGATCGAACGCCTGACACGGCGGGTAGAGATTTTGATGCAGCGGGAAGCGGAACGTGAAGCTGAGGCAACTGGTGGGATCGTGTTGGGCGATGAAAGACCACCGCATTATTGAGCGTAGCCTTGGCCCGCATGCACGACTGATCGCAGCGCCATCTGTGTTGGGGTCTGCTCGTGTTTGGAGACGCACTGAGAGCAGAGTGAAGCAAGCAACCTTTCTGTTCTATTTCATATAGATAGCTGAAATCATTAGATGGTTTATATTTCCGATGATCTACTCATCGGTTAACTTTTTGTTAACTGTTTGAGATCGGAACATCGACTATGGTTAGAGCTCTTACGGCTACATTGCTGTGGATCAGTGCCTCCTTGGTACAAGCTGGTGCTCCGGGTCCGCCGCCCACCGTGATGCCAATGGATCCGCCAGTGACAGATCCTCCGGTGACAGATCCCCCACCGGTCACAATGCCGGGTGTCACAACACCAACTCCAGCTGCACCTATGCCCGCCGCCGCCCCACCTCCGCAGACACTCACGTTCACCGACTCTGAACCCTCTTTGTTTCTCGGGCTGACTTGGACGTTCGGTACACGTACAGACAACGACGGCAAACCGGGCGTTACGGTCAAAATCTTGTCAACTAACGAAAAGCACGAGTTTGCTGCCATGGCTGGTGTCACGTGGAACTTTGACGGTTCTTGGGGATGCGATATCGGCATCGCGTATAATGACGACAATTTCACACTCGGTGGCTCCTATGACATTTGTCAGCGTGAACCTCAGGTTACTCTGGGTGGAACAAGCGACCCGGATATCGTGGTGATCACCCAAGAACAGTGAGACTGAACCACACTGCAGCAGTAGCGAAACAAAGGCGCATATAGCGCTTGGAAGTGGCAAATCGGGTCAGATGAGTAGATCGGCAGTTGGATCAAAAGGAGAGTGGTCAAGAACTGTGACTGCGTCCCGGCGTGCCTTTTTGGTTGCATCGCTGTCTAGCGGCCTTTCGGCTTTGTGTGGACCCGCGACAGCTCAACAACCCGCCGATCTTCGTTCACTGGCTGCTGTTTTGGATACGATCCTGCCCGCCGACGATGTTTCGCCGTCTCCGTCACAGCTCGGAATTGATCAGGAAATCCAGAACATCGTGATGGCAAATCCCGCCTTGGAACGCTTGTTCGGCGCGGCGCTTGAGTGGATAGATGGATTGGCAGATCAGCCTTTTCGGGATTTGACCGAAGCACAGCGAATAGAGATCATTTCCGTGATGGAGACGGCGGACTTCAACCAGATCCCCGGTCGATTTTATCATATCGTTCGGACCTTTGCGTGTGAGCTGTATTTTGCACGCCCCGAAGCAATTGCGGGATTTCCCCTAAATGCCGCACCGCAACCCGCGGGTTACCTTCCGCCGTGGAACTGACGGACCACTATGATGCCGTGATTGTTGGGTCCGGTGCTGGCGGAGCCGCTGCGGCTTGGCGTCTGACAACATCTGGACTTAAAGTCCTTGTACTAGAAGCCGGCCCTACATTCGATCCTCAAGTCGACTATCCTTTGAACAAGCCTGGATGGGAAGTACGCGGATTTCCGGTGAAAACCGGCAGTCAGACGCGGATCACTTACGGGGATTTGGGGCGGCCAAATCTTGATTATCCGGATCTAACTTCTTGGTCGTTGGGCGGGTTGCCCTGGCAGCACACTCGGGATCGGCGCAATACGCGGGTCGGTTACAGTTATGTCATGGGCGTCGGCGGTAGTACCCTTCATTATGTCGGTGAGGCCCATAGGCTGCATCCCGACGCCTTTCAGCTGTCATCTCTCACTGGTGCAGGCATAAACTGGCCCACAACTTACGCTGAGCTGGAGCCATACTATAGCTTGGCAGAAGACCGTATTGGCGTGGCAGGGGACGACAGTGATACAGATCGATGGCGAAGCCACCCGTACCCTCTCCCCGCCCATCCGTTGAGCCCCGGTGCCAAAACGTTGGTACAAGCTGGCGCGCGTGTTGGCCAAAACTGGACAATCAATCCACGCGCTGCACTGTCCGAGAGCTATCGCGGGCGGCCACCCTGCAATTATTGTGGACAGTGCTCCCGCGGATGTCCGTTAGGCGACAAGGGATCCGTCGATGTGACCTTCCTGAAAGACGCGATGGAAACCGGGCTTTTAACGCTGATTTCAGAGGCGGTAGTCACGCGACTTTTGGCTGGAAGGCATGGCAAGGTCACCCATTTGGATGTGATCCACAAAGGTACGCGACGTCGAATCGAAACGCCGACGCTGGTCCTTGCCGCCGGCGCGGTACAAACGCCGCGGCTTCTTTTGATGTCCGCCGACAGCGAACAGCCTCTCGGGCTTGCCAACAGTTCAGATCAGGTCGGACGGAACTTCATGGAAACCTTGTATTGGCAAAGTGCAGGACTGGTTCCTGGTTTAAGCGGAGGGCACTTGGGACTTCCATCCGATGCCGTTTTTTGGGGGCCGAGCCGCCCGGGGCAACTTAACGGAACTGCCGGCGGGTTTCGATTGAACCACGCCACAGCGGAAATCGGATTTACAGGCCCTGTGTCCTATGCCACCCGGTTGATCGGCGGTTTTGGCAAGCAATTCAAGGACGCCGTGCGACAAGGGTTCGGGAGCGGGATTGCTGTCGGCGCTATTGGTCAGGTGATCGCGGATGAACGCTCGCGCGTGACGCTTGACACGAATGCTCGCGATGCGCTCGGTCTGCCTGTGGCCCGGATCTCATCTGTTTTGACAAAGGAGAGTTTGCAGCTGCTCCGTCACATGGCTACCGAAACGCGGAAGGTCATTAAAGCCGCCGGTGCCGCAATAACCGAAGAAACAGGCAGTATGGACGAGTTCCGCGCCTCGCACGTATTTGGTACGGCGCGGATGGGTACGGCCTCGGGCACATCGGTAGTGACCGCGCGAGGCAGATCACATGATCATCCGAACCTTTGGATCGCAGACGCGAGTGTTTTTCCGACCTCTGGCGGCGGGGAGTCACCCGGCCTGACCATCATGAGCCTGGCTCTGCGCACGGCCGATGCCATTATGGCTCAGTAGCGAGAGGCTGGTTCGTCAGATTTCTTCCACATCCATGATGCCCGGCAAGCTTTTCAACGCGCCCTTGATCTGCGGATTGACGGGGAATTCATTGCCCAGGTCGATCTCCACCTCTCCCGGCAAGGCAGGATCCAAGAGACACATTTGAACCGGCCCGCGTGCAGACCTCTGCGCCGCCGCTCGCGCGTCTTCAAGAATGTTGGCGACAGACTGCACCGCTTGGGCATCCTCAACCCAGATCTTCAAACCGGTCGCGCCAGCATCGGCCACTGCAACATCGACGGGAGCGACAGACCTGCCCAGCAATTTCAGTTGATCGGCTTCCATGGTCGCCTCGACCGTAACGACAACTTTTGCGCCGGTATCGAGATGATCTCGAGTTTTTTCCAGTGTCTCAGAGAACAACGTGACCTCGAACGCACCAGTGGGATCGGACATCTGACAAAAGGCGAACCGATTGCCGCGGGCAGACTTTCGTTCCTGCCGACCGGCGACGACGCCGGCGAGTTTCGCAACTAAAGGCGCGCCCTCGGCTTTGGCTGTGACTTCATCAAGTGTCAGCACCCCTTTGCGTTTTAGGGGCGCCATATAGTCGTCGAGTGGGTGTCCAGACAGATAAAAGCCGATCGCCTTGAATTCTTCATTCAATCTCTCAGCAGGCAACCAATCGGGAACGGCGCTGAGCCGGGGCTCGGGCAGGTCGTCACCGGCTTCGCCGAAGAGAGAGACCTGATTGGAGGATTTCTGTTCGAAAATGGCTGCGGAATACCCGACCAGCGCGTCGAGACTGTCAAAGACGCGACGACGATTGGGATCCAACTGATCGAATGCGCCAGAGCGCGCCAGCATCTCCAACGGTCTTTTACCCACCCGCTTGAGATCGACGCGACGGGCGAAATCAAAAAGGTTCACGAAAGGCCGGTCGCCGCGCGCCTCAACCACCATGCGCATCGCATCGACGCCCACGTTTTTCAACCCGCCCAGCCCATAGATCAGCCTACCTTCGGAAACATCAAACGTGGCGTTTGAGCGGTTTACACATGGCGGGACCCAAGGCAGATCGAGGCCCTTTTTGACCTCTTCAAAATAGACGGCCAGTTTGTCTGTCAGGTGGATATCGCAGTTCATCACACCGGCCATAAACTCGACCGGGTGGTTCGCCTTCAGCCACGCGGTTTGATAGCTGACCACCGCATAGGCCGCAGCGT
>CAYODE010000221.1:0-5683 GCA_964402685.1 uncultured Aestuariivita sp.
GGGTCAATTTGATCCCCAGATTACCTTTGTCGCCCATTTCAACCGCGGAACACGTCAAGCCAGCCGCTCCCATGTCCTGGATCGAGATGACGGCGCCGGTTTGCATGAGTTCCAGACAGGCTTCCATGAGGCGTTTTTCGGTGAACGGATCGCCGACCTGAACAGTTGGCCGTTTTTCTTCGATGGTGTCATCGAACTCGGCTGACGCCATTGTCGCGCCACCCACGCCGTCGCGGCCTGTCTTGGCCCCAAGATACACGACCGGCATCCCTATGCCCGAAGCGGCCGAATAAAAGATCTTGTCCGCGTCAGCCAAACCGGCTGCAAAGGCGTTGACCAGGCAATTGCCGTTGTAGGCAGCATGAAACCGCACCTCGCCGCCGGCGCAGGGCACACCAAAGCAGTTACCGTAGCTGCCAATGCCTTCGACGACACCGTTTACAAGCTGGCGAGTTTTGGGATGGCTTGGTTCCCCAAAGCTTAGCGCGTTCATGGACGCGATGGGGCGCGCGCCCATAGTGAATACGTCGCGCAAAATGCCGCCAACCCCTGTCGCGGCGCCTTGAAAGGGTTCGATGTAGGATGGGTGGTTGTGACTTTCCATTTTGAAAACAACGGCTTGACCGTCGCCGATATCGACGACACCTGCGTTTTCACCGGGTCCACAGATCACCTGGGGGCCTTCGGTAGGAAGGGTGCGCAACCATTTCTTGGATGACTTATAGGAGCAGTGTTCGTTCCACATGGCGGAAAAAATACCAAGCTCCGTAAAGCTGGGTTCGCGTCCAATGATCTGCAGGATCAGGTCGTATTCATCCGGTTTGAGCCCGTGTGCTTCGATCAGCTCAGACGTGACGGCTGGTTCCTGCATAGTCGATCTGTCCCCCTTGGCAGTTGGCTCGTCTTTAGCGACTTACGCAGGCAGGGGGAAGGGGCATGAAAGGGCGGTGGACTTTCAATAGATTCATCCTAGGTCTATGTTTACGAAAGTTCCTGTGGCCGACATCGTCACCATCGGTGCGGTCAGGTCACACCCTTGTCGACATTACATTTAGACGTGATGTTTGGAAGTTGCTGCAAGCTGTTTTGACGAATGCCAATTCGATGGTGGCGAGACTTTAGTGGCGGAGCATAGTTTTGCTCCGCCACTTTTAGAAAACGCTTTGAGCTTCGTCGGCGCTCCAGCGCGCAACCTTCTAAAATGCATGAGTTGCTCATTTGAGCGACGTCAATGCGGCCGCGCAGTCTTTGCCGGCGGGTGCATGCCTGTTATGTGGTGACATGCAAATTGAGCCAGGCCCGTCTTTAGAAACCTTGCGGCGTTTCCAGGTCGATCAACCGAATTTGGTGGCAGAAACACCCATTGCGCAGGTGTTCAAAGTGCGGGTGCAAGGGACGGGTGTGGCCGCGTTAAAGCTGTACCGGCGCGATGACATGGCGAACGAACGCTTAGGCGTTGGTTTCATGAAAGCGTTGGACGGGCAGGGGTGCGTGCGCATCTATGATCAAACGGAAAATGCCGTTTTGATGGAATGGTTGAATGGCCCTTCACTTAGCGACATGGCACGCGGCGGCGCTGACGATCAGGCAGCCAAAACACTTGTGGATATTGCGGTCCAGTTGCATGCTCATGAACACAAAGACCAACGGCCCCTCGCAAATCTAAACGACTGGTTCTCGCCACTCTTTGCACTGAAGTTTTCATCTCAGTGCCCTAAGCCTTTTGCAAACAGCATGCGTCATGCGCAAAACCTTGCAAAACATCTCCTTTCTGAAATGAAAGAGCTACGTCCCCTGCATGGGGACCTACATTATGGAAATGTGAAACGTACAACGCGAGGGTATGTTGCCTTTGATGCGAAAGGCATCTTGGGCGATCCGGGCTACGAATTGGCAAACGCGTTCCGCCATCCCGCGGACCAAGCTGATCTGGTGCATAACCCAGTTCGGATCAACAAAATCGCGACGCTTTGGGCGGCCGGTCTTGAAGTGCCTCGAGAGCGCCTGTTGCAATGGGCCTGCGCGAAATGCGCGTTATCGATCGCTTGGCGGAGCGGCCCCAGCCTGACGTCAGATAAAGAAGACAAACTATTGGAAGCGCTTTTGAACTGCGCCGCGGACGCCTGAGCAAAAAAAAGGCCGAGCACTAAGCTCGGCCGAAGTCCAACAGGGAGGTATGAAGATGATGCGCAAATGTGCGCGTCTCAACTTCATGTGGTCATTTAGGGTGCACCCTATGTACGATCAAGGCAGAAATTGCCGCAAGTGCAGCATGTCCGCTATGCATTTGGCGCATGACTGGGCTTAAAGCTTGCCCATTTGGCGCAATTGTTTGCGGTGTTGAATGATCTCGTCCTGAACGAAATCACGGAAGGCCGCGATCCGTTTCGATTGGCGTAACTCCTCGGGGTAGGCCAGAAAAACCGGGACTTCGGCACTTTCCAAATCGGGCAGAACACGGATGAGCTCGGGAAAGTCCTCGGTGATATAGTCCGGCAAAACGCCGATCCCCAAATTGTGCAGAACGCCCTGCAGGACGCCGAAATAATTATTCACGGTCAGCAGTGAACGAATGTCATAGGTCATCAAATGCTGAACCAAGGATGCGCCCGCAGCGACTTGGGCCGAACTGGGGTTTTGGCAGATCAGGCGGTGATCGACGATATCTGACAGATCGTTCAGCGTTCCTTCGCGGTCCAGGTAATCGCGGCTGGCAAAAAGACACATGCGGATGGTCATGAGTTTTTTGCGGATCAGGTCGGCCTGGCTGGGCTCTTTCATGCGGATGGCCACATCTGCCTCGCGCATAGGAAGGTCCAAAACACGCTCTTCGAGCATCAGATCGACCTTTAGATCGGGGTACTTTTCGTAAAGCTTGGGCAAGCGCGGCGCCAGCCACAGTGCGCCGAACCCGAAAGTCGTGGTCACACGCAACTCGCCAAACACCTCTTCCTCGCTGTCGCGGATGCGCGCAGAGGCCGCTTCGAGCCGTTTTGACATCGCAGCCGTGGCATCGAACAAGAGCTCACCTTGTTCGGTCAGAATCAACCCGCGGGCATGACGGTGGAAGAGTGTTGCATTCAAGGCCTCTTCCAAGGCGCGAATCTGTCGACTCACAGCTGATTGCGACAGATTCAGCTTGTCACCTGCATGTGTCAGGCTGCCCGCGTCGGCAACCGCATGAAATATTCTAAGCTTGTCCCAATCCATTCCGGTAACTTTCGTATTGTTCTTTTCGCATAACGGAAACCTTTGTTCAGGTCAGCCCCGAGAAACCAGTAAGTTGCCCCTTAGGTGAAGGTTTTTCTGGTAAGGTCAGCTATTGTGACCTATTATATATGCAAAGATGCAAGGAATCCATCTGCGTTGGGAGGCGCCTGATGAGTACCCAGAAAATCTCGCTCAACGACCGTTTCGACTTGGAAAAAAGCCCTGTTCTGTTGAACGGCACACAGGCGCTTGTGCGTTTGATGCTGATGCAGAAAGAGCGCGACCGTGCGGCAGGGCACAATACGGCCGGTCTGGTAACGGGATACCGGGGATCGCCGCTGGGTGCCGTGGACATGCAGATGACGCGCGCGGCCAAGTTCCTTGCGGCGCAAGATGTCACCTTCCAGGCCGGATTGAACGAAGATCTGGCGGCAACGGCTATCTGGGGTGCTCAGCAATCCGAGCTGCGCGGCGAAGGTAAGTATGACGGTGTCTTTTCGCTCTGGTACGGGAAGGGACCAGGTGTTGACCGGACGGGCGATGTGTTTCGGCACGCGAATATGGCGGGGACCAGCGCGTTGGGCGGCGTGCTCGTTGCGATGGGCGATGACCATACGGGCGAGAGTTCAACCGTTTTGCACCAGTCTGAATGGGCGTTGATGGACGCCTACTTGCCAATCGTCTCTCCTGCGGGCGTACAGGAAATTCTCGATTACGGCCTCTATGGCTTTGAACTCAGCCGCTTTTCGGGTCTTTGGGTTGGTTTGAAAACGATGAAAGACACCATTGAGGCGACGGCTGTCGTCGAAAGTGGTTTGGATCGCTACGCGTTTTCCCGTCCTGAATTTGACATGCCCGAAGGCGGGTTGAACATTCGTCTCGTTGATGACCGCCATCAGCAGGAAGAACGTCTGATCAAGCATAAACGCTATGCGGCCGAGGCATTTTCCCACGCCAATCGCATGGACAGGCGTATGTGGGGCAAAGCCGGGGCCAAGATCGGCTTTGTTGCTGCAGGAAAGAACTGGCTGGACCTGCTGCACGCGATGTCGCTGCTAAATATCGACGAAAACGAAGCCGAGCGGTTGGGGATCACCCTTTATAAAATCGGTCAGACATTCCCGCTGGACATGAAGGGGTTCCACGATTGGGCCGAAGGATTGGATCTGATCGTTGTGGTCGAAGAAAAGCGCAAACTGATTGAAGTGCAGATCAAGGAAGCCATCTTTGACGATCGCCGTGGGCGCCGTGTCTATGGCTGGTACAAGGGTGGCGCTGGTTCCTTGCACCGGGAAGAGCTGTTCCCCACGCATGGCGATCTGAATCCGCATTGGATTGCGGAGAAGCTGGGTGAAATCCTGATCGAAGAGGGGCGTAACACCGACGGCATCAAGGCCGGTATGGAGGCGCTGGATTCCGCGCGCAGGGCGGACAACGCCGAAGAAATCACCTCGCGGTTGCCGTATTTCTGCTCGGGCTGTCCGCACAACACATCGACCAAAGTGCCGGAAGGATCCCGGGCTTACGCGGGAATTGGCTGCCATTTCATGGTGCAATGGATGGATCGCGATACGCTTGGTTTCACCCATATGGGCGGCGAAGGTGCGAACTGGATCGGCGAGCAACCGTTTTCGAACCGCAACCACGTGTTCCAGAACCTGGGCGACGGCACTTACAACCACTCCGGTGTGCAAGCGATCCGCGCGGCTTTGGCCGCCAAAACGCCGATCACCTATAAGATCCTCTACAATGATGCCGTGGCCATGACCGGCGGGCAGGGTAATGAAGGCGACCTGAGCCCCGAACGCATCGTCAATGAACTCAAGGCGATGGGTGTCGAGAAGCTGGCGGTTGTCTATGACGAAAAGGAGGACGTCGATCATCGGTCCTTCCCCGCGGGCGTACCGATGCACGAACGGATCGAGATGATGAACGTGCAGAAGGACATGGCGGAGTATGATGGCGTTTCCGCCATTGTCTATGTCCAGACCTGCGCGGCCGAGAAGCGGCGCCGCCGCAAGCGGGGCACGTTCCCGGATCCCGATCGCCGGGTGTTTATCAACACTGACGTTTGCGAAGGCTGCGGCGATTGCGGCGTGCAATCAAACTGTGTGTCGATTGTCCCAAAAGAGACCGAGTTGGGGCGCAAACGCGCAATCGATCAGTCCTCGTGCAACAAAGATTTCTCCTGTCTCAAAGGGTTTTGTCCGTCTTTCGTGACGCTTGAGGGCGCGAAAGTGAAAAAAGAGGCGACCACCAAGCTGGATCTTCCGGACCTTCCAGAACCTCAGTTGCCCGCGATTGATGGCACGCATAACGTGGTGATCACCGGGGTCGGCGGCACAGGTGTTGTCACTATCGGTGCGGTTTTGGCGCAAGCTGCGCAGATCGACGGCAAAGGCGCCGGCATGATGGAGATGGCTGGCCTGGCGCAAAAAGGCGGTGCGGTGCATATCCATTGCCGGATCGCGGA
>CAYODE010000222.1:0-5666 GCA_964402685.1 uncultured Aestuariivita sp.
TTGTGACCTATCACTCCTAGGTGGTGCACCAGAGCGGGATAGAGGCCGAACTTTTAAGGGTGAAACAACCCCAGAATCGTCACCGGCCGAACCACTCATTGAGATGATAAGGTGCTTAGTTAGAGAGTAGACCGGAAGCCGGCTGGTGAGGCCTCCTGGTGGGTAGTCCACGCTGGTACAGAGACCGAACAAAAGTCAGCTCATGTAGCTTAAATTGCCAATCAGCGGTTCCTACTGCCATGAGTCAAAAGGGACCGTCTAGAATAGTTCTCCGGACGTTCCGGGTCTGACTCTTCGCTTGGCGGCAAGCTCCTCTTCTTCTAGTTGAGCTCTGTACTTGTGCAATGGTATCTGTGGCAGTGGCTCACGACCATCAAACGAGATGTCAATCCGTGCCGCCAAGACGTGCAAGTCATAAATGCTTAGACGCTTCTGGTTCCGCTTCTTCGCTTCAACGACTACATCTAGCATTGCCTGAGCTACACGCTCGGCCTCGTCGAGAGACTCATGTTGATATCTTGATACAAAACTCAACACGCTTGTGGGTAACCCGAGCAACCGTGAGTACGTCTCGATATGCTCAAACGTGATTGCTTGAGTGCGGCTTTCCAGAGAGTTTACTGCGTCGTGACGAAAACCTTTGGGCAGTGAGTCGGATCTGCGACGAACGTTCAGCAGATACTTAGACATTGTTGTTAAGTTAGCTTCGAAAATGCTCACCCTTACACTTCGTAGCAATCGGCTGAAACTCTCGGGAATTGACTCTCGGACTTTAAGTGCAGTCTTTTTGGGCGGCATCTCTGTTTTTCTATTGTTATCAGTTACTTAGACGTAGAAAGGTCCGGAGCAAGATGCTCCGGACCTTGTCAGACCAAGCAAAACATGATAACGCTGACCACGTGGCAGACATTTGCCGTGGATGCCACGTTCACTGGGAGAAGTTTTTGGACTTAAGCTCCTGAGCCCCTTTCGGGGGGACGGCCTCTCACGTTTGTGATCTTTGGCCAATATTACAGGAACCTTCTCCCATTTGTCAAACGCCGTGACGGCAGGTCCGGCACGTGACGGAATTTCCGTCAGAAAGGAGAAGAAAATGTTCCGAATCCTTGTCTCAGTTATCCACACAGTGCGCGAGACGCTGATGTGGATATTTTTAGCGACGATGGCTTTTCTCAACATTTCGCCTGAGTCGCAAGGGGGGTTCCTGCACAAGGGCATGCACTTGGCATTCGAGACCTCAGAACGTTGGCACATTGTTGTGTCAGCGGTAGCAGCCGTTGTGTGTGTTTGTTCGATACTGCTCGCCTTTTGGCGCAACCGTGCAGCGATTGCTGAACTCGCTGGCAAGATCTGGAAAGATCATAAGGGTCGGAGTGAGTAAGAATAACATGATGTAGTACTTCGGTTGATTGCACCAATCTGTCTTCGGCGGAGTCGTCCAAAGATGTGACCACCTTCCATTTGGTTGGTGGTCACTTCTCTTACAGCTTCAAGTGAGAAACGGGTAGTGGATACCCCGTCTTCCTCCTTCGGCACGATGACGTTAAAGAGCGTGCGCATCTCGGACGCTAGAGTGGCACAAAGCGCCGCCTGTTTGGCAAGCCCCCATTTTGAGCAGTTGTGCACCAGAGCGGGATAGAGGCCGAACTTTTTCGGGTGAAATCACCCCAAAATCATCGCCGGCCGAACCGCTCATTGAGATGCTAAAGCGCTTGGTCAAGGAATAGACTGATAACCAGCTGATGACCACTCCTGGTAGGTAGCCTATAACAGCACAGGGGCCGAACTTCTATGGTACGAGGCAATAAACCATCGCCAGCCAAACTTCCCATTGAGATACTACGGCGTTTAGTCGATGATTGAGTTCATCGAATAACTACCAAAATCAGGTTACAGGTCGCGACGATTTTGCTAAGGTACTGTTATGGGTGACAAATACATTACGAAAGTCCATCTCAAGAACTTCAAAGGCTTCCGAGACAGAGCAATTGAAGACTTAGATGAGGGGATCAACATTCTTGTTGGCGACAACGACACCGGGAAAAGTACACTTCTACTTGCCATAGAGTTGGTTTTGAGTGCGAACACGAACAAAATTGAAGCCATCGGACTTGATCGACTATTGAATCAAGCTGCGGTCGAACAGTTCCTCGCGAAGAGCGATAGAAAATTCTCAGATTTGCCTGTAATGCAAATTGACGTATATCTAAATGAAATAGGAAAGCCAGAGTTTGACGGAGAACATAATTTAGCTGACGGAAACGGATACGGGATGTATCTCAGATGTGGTCCTCGAGACGACTTATTCGAAGAGATCTCTGCGCTAATTAGTCTTGAGAAGCCGGCCTTTCCGTTTGAGTTCTATACTGTCGACATAAAGGGCTTCTCGGGACAGCCGATAACGCCCTACACAAAACCTCTGCAGCATATTGGTATCGACAACACTCGGATCAGCAATGATTATGCTTCACGCTCATATGTCCATTCGATGTATCAATCAAATGTAGAAGATACGGCAAAAAACCAACTCCGATATGGCTATCGTCAAACCAAAGAAGTGTTTGCCCAAGAACAATTCGCAAAGATTAATGAAGAGATTGATGGAGACTTCGGGTTCTCTTTGAAGAGTAGTTCTAAAACAAACCTAGAGAGTGACCTGACGATTGCGCGGCAAGGAATAGATATCGAGAACTTAGGGGTTGGAGAGCAGTGTTTCATTCGAACGAAGTTCGCTCTATCAAAGAAGTCATCGCTCGACGTTGTGCTGTTGGAGGAGCCTGAGAACCACCTCAGTCACACGAAAATGCAACAACTCATTGATGAGATTAGGAAAACAAGCCAATCTCAAGTTTTTGTTGCAACCCACAGCTCCTTGGTTAGCTCTCGCTTGGATCTTCGCAACGCAATACTGTTTGGATCTTTCGACAAAGACCCGGTTCGACTAAAGGACCTACCTGACGACACGGCTGAGTATTTCATGAAAGCGCCCAGCAGTTATGTCCTTGAGTTTGCATTATCAAACAGAAACTTGCTTGTTGAAGGGGACGCGGAGTATATTTTAATGGACCCATTCTACAAGACTGAAACCGGCAATGATCTATTTGGTTCGGGGATCAGTGTAATTGCCATAGGCGGCATTAGCTTTCCTCGCTACCTCGATATAGCGCACCTTCTTGGAACAAAAACTGCAGTTGTAACTGACAACGACGGAGATCTGCAGACGATGTGCGTGGATCGATACGAAGACTATAAGGACGATTTCATCAAAGTTTTCTCTGATCTCGATGAGGCGCGCTACACATTTGAGGTTTGTGTCTATCAGGACAACAAAGAAGTGTGCGAAGAGTTGTTTAGTGCAGGTCGAAAGAATCTTACTGTTCAAGAATTTATGCTGAAGAATAAATCCCGTGCAGCATTCGAGCTTGCACGCGATGCTGCCGACAAGGTCAATCCTCCAAAATATGTTCGCGATGCAATAATATGGCTAAACAGTTAGTACTTGCAGTTGCGGGCTCAGGTAAAACAAAGAGAATCTTGGATTCAATTTCGCCCCACAAGAGATCTCTTATCATTACTTACACAAACGAAAACCTTCGATCGCTAGAAGCAAGCCTTGTTGCTAAGTACGGGCGTATACCTGAAAACGTCTGCCTCTTATCCTACTTTTCGTTTCTATATACCTTCTGTATTCGGCCCTATTTTTCCCACGCTCTGCGGGATAGATCATACACTTGGAAGACTCCTACCTACTATCCAGGAGCGCCGGGAAAAGACAAGATCGCGCACTATATGACTAAAGATCGGTATCTGTATGCAAACCGAGCCGCTAAGCTGGTCATGGAGTGCGGAGCAACTCCGAAAGCCATTGCACGACTTGAAAAGTACTTTGACAGTTTTTTTGTCGATGAAGTTCAAGACTTTGCGGCGAACGACTTTAATTTACTCCTTGCGCTAAGCCAAGCAAGTATTGAACTCTTGTTCGTGGGTGACTTTTTCCAGCACACATTTGACACAAGTCGGGATGGATCTACTCGTAAGAATCTTCACAAGAAGGGGATAACTGCTTTCACCAAAGAGTTTAGTGATGCTGGGCTGGATGTTGATACAATGACCCTCGACAAGACTTACAGATGCAGCCAAGAAGTTTGTAACTTCATTTCGTCAAACCTTGGGGTCAAGATTGAAAGCCATCGGAAGGACCAAACGACGGTTACTGTCGTTGAGGACAAGGATACAGCTCGCGCGCTCTTCGAAGATCCGTCGAAGGTAAAGTTGTTTTACCAAGAGAATGATAAGTACGGCTGCTTCTCTAACAATTGGGGAAAATCAAAGGGACTTAATGGCTATGGTGATGTGTGTGTCGTTTTGAATCAAACTTCCCAAAAGCTCTTCGAAGAAGGCAAGCTTATCGAAATGGCGGAGCCTTCGAAGAACAAGCTCTATGTGGCGTGTTCTCGTGCTAACGGCGATCTATACATTCTTAACGAAAAACACTTGCGGGACCTAAGAAAATAAGAGTTTCGGTCGTCTGAGTGTCGAGAAGAGGCTGATGTACCGGATAAGATGAACCCACCCTATAAGGGCTAATTCATCACACATATGACAAGAGCATACATCGCATACACACGTGTCTCTACCAGCAAACAAGGAGAGGCCGGCGTCTCCTTGGCGGAGCAACAACGGGCCATTCAGAGCTACGCACAGCAACACAAACTCACCGTCACCGCCTGGTATGAAGAACAATCAACGGCCGCAAAGTATGGCCGACCAGTCTTTCGGAAGGTTCTAGAGATCGCTGACAGTCGTCTAGGCGAAGTCGGTCTGCTCATGCACAAGATCGACCGTGGTGCGCGTAACCTCAGAGACTGGGCAGCGCTGGGTGAGCTGATCGATCGTGGCGTGGACATCCAGTTCGTCCATGACAACGTTGATCTCTTCTCGCGTGGTGGACGTCTCACCGCTGATATCCAAGCAGTGATTGCTGCGGACTTCATTCGGAACTTGCGAGATGAAGTGAGGAAAGGGATCCGTGGTCGGCTTGTACAGGGTCTATATCCGTTCGCTGCGCCACGCGGATATCTCGATGGAGGGAAGGGAAGGGCTAAGGTCCCAGACCCAAAAGTAGCGCCGCTGATCGTTGATGCGTTTCGTCGCTACGCAACGGGGCAAGTTAGCCTCAGCACGTTGTGCGTGGATCTATACCAGCGAGGACTAACCACCGGCTCAGGACAACCTCTACGATCAGATGCGCTCTCCAAGATCCTCAAGAACCCCTTCTACAAAGGTGAGCTTCTAGTCAGTGGTGAAACCTTCCGGGGAGTGCACCAACCACTGGTGACACCGGAGCTGTTCGACCGTGTACAGGAAGTTCTCGAGCAACGGATACCCCGACCAAAGCGTCGGCATCATTTTCGATACTTTCATGCCATTCAATGCAACGCTTGCGGCCGTCGCTTGGTGGGTGAAATGCAGAAGGGCAGGGCATACTACCGATGTCACAAGTGTCGTGGCGTATGTGTACGTGAAGACCGTGTTTTGGAGGCAAATCCGCTGTTTCGGCTGGTTTGCAAAGACGAGGTTGAAAAATGTGGCCAACTAGAGCCGTGGGAAAAGTTCGACTCCTACTTGGGACTAGCCACACCAGCACATTCGACGTCTAATCAACG
>CAYODE010000223.1:0-2948 GCA_964402685.1 uncultured Aestuariivita sp.
CGACCTCACGAAATCCGGGGCGCAAGATGATCAGCGCCCCCAAAAGCGCGCATCCGACCGCCGCAATCCGCCGCGCCGCAAGTTTTTCGCCTAAGAACAGCGCGGCGCCGATCGTCACATAAACGGGCGCGAGATAGTTCATCGCCGTCACTTCGGCGATCGAAATCTGGGTCATGGCAAAAAACCAAAGCATCACGCCAACGCCATGGCTCAGCCCACGGTACCCAAATAGGCGCCACTGCCGCGAAGTGGGCCGCGCGTGTATGAGCTGTGGGATCAGCGGCACAATGAACACCAACCCGATCAGATAGCGTAGAAATGCGGATTCCGGCGCGGGTATCCGATCGCCCATATATTTGACCAAAGCAGTGACCGCGACGAAACACAGGCCCGTCACCAGCATCCAAAAGATGCCCCGGACGGGGTTTTGCGGGCGCGAGTGGTCCATAAGTTTATGAACACCGATTGCACCCTACGCGCAACCCTTCACATGACAAGCAATTTGGCCGCAATGGTCCACATTGTGCAGCCGATGACCACATCCAGAACTTGCCAAGACCTGGGTCGCGCAAAGATGGGGGCCAACAAACGCGCGCCATATCCTAAAATAAAGAAAAAGATCACACTCGCCAAAGCCGCACCTGCTCCGAAGGCAACACGATCTGCATATTGGGACGAAACGGACCCGATAAGGATCAACGTGTCCAAATAAACATGCGGATTCAGCCAGGTCAGTCCAAGCAGTGTCAGTAAGGTTGTGCGTAACCCAGCACCATTACCTCGGGCCGCCTCCAAGACTTCCCCGCCACGCCAGGCACTCCGAAAATTCTGCAACCCGTACCAGATCAGGAAAGCCGCACCTCCATACCGCATCAGCGGTTCAAACCACGGGACACGCGCGGCCAATGTTCCAAATCCGGTAACACCCGCTGCAATGAGAATCGTATCGGAGACGCCACAGAAAACGCAGACCCAAAAGACATGTGCCCCGCGCAAGCCTTGACGCAAGACAAATGCGTTCTGAGCACCAATGGCCAGGATCAGGGACAGGCTGAGAAGGAACCCTGGAATGAAAGAAGCGAGCATATGTTCAGGCCCGTGCCGTGAAAGTTCAGCTTGACCTATGCCCTTCCGTGCATTTAGTCGAATTAATCCTTCTTCATCAAATGAAGAGTTTCTAATGCAATTCGATCCCGCGCAATTGACTGCCCTGTCTGCCGTCTTGCGGTGTGGCGCTTTTGATCAAGCTGCGGCTGAGCTGAACGTGACCCCCTCGGCCGTTTCGCAGCGCATCAAGGCGTTGGAGGAGCATGTCGGAACCGCTCTCGTCCATCGCGGCAACCCGTGCACACCAACCGCGGCAGGGCGACGTCTAGCCAAACATGCGGGCGACCTGGGCCTACTCGAAGCGCAATTGCTTCGCGACCTTTCCTTGCCGGGGCACAATCCAGGCGCCCGTCTTCGCCTCGCCGTAAATGCAGACAGTTTGGCCACCTGGTTCATCGCCGCGTTAGCACCAGTCCCTGACCTGCTTTTTGAACTTGTGATTGATGACCAGGACCATTCGACTGACTGGCTGACCCGTGGTGAAGTCAGCGCGGCCATCGCATCCAACAGCACTGCAGCACGTGGGTGCGACAGCATTCCATTGGGCGCCTTGCGGTACGTCGCAACAGCCAGTCCGGGCTTTGTTGAGAAATGGTTTGCAGACGGCGTGCGGCAAGCAACGCTCTCGCGTGCGCCGTGCTTGACCTTCAACGAAAAGGACCGCCTACAGACACGATGGATGGCCGAAATGACGGGCACCCGCCCTACACCGCCCTGTCACATGTTGCCTTCAACACATGCGTTCATCGATGCCGCTGCTGCCGGACTTGGCTGGGGGATGAACCCTGAACCGCTCGTACGCCAAGCCATCAAAGACGGTACGCTCGTTGCTCTTGTTCCTGACGCCACACTAGACATTCCTCTATATTGGCAGGTCAGTCGCGCCATGTCGGGTGCAATTGCGCCGCTGACGCGCGCAGTACGACAAGCAGCCAAAGTGCATCTCTTGCGCTGACCCGCCGACCGCGCCATGAAGAGGCACGCACTGAAGAGAGGTCCATAATGTTTGCTAAAGAAACCTTGGAGTATTCCGCTGTTCCGCTTCCGGACCGAAATGATCTGAGCGATGCGCAGATGGCGGACGCGGTGCGCGCCTTCTTCGAAAAAATGCGCACCCGGCACACTGTGCGGGATTACGACACGCGCGATGTGCCGCGCCAAGTCATCGAAGACTGCATTCGCACAGCAGGCACAGCCCCATCCGGCGCAAACCATCAGCCCTGGCACTTTGTGGCCGTGCGCAACCCCGAGATGAAGGCCCGCATTCGGGCTGAGGCCGAAGAGGAAGAGCGCCGCTTTTACGCCGGCGGTGGTGGCGATGAATGGATCAAAGCGTTGGAACCCATCGGTACGACGGCCGATAAGCCCCACCTGACAACGGCCCCGTGGTTGATCGTCGTCTTTGCCCAGCGCTGGGGAGAGTTTGAGGACGGCACGCGGTTCAAAAACTACTACGTGCCCGAAAGCGTGAACATCGCGACCGGGTTCCTACTGGCCGCACTTCATCACGCGGGCCTCTGCACGCTGACCCACACACCGAACCCGATGAAGTTCCTGGCCCCGGCTTTGGGGCGACCTGCCTCAGAAAAACCCACGATGATCATTGCCGTGGGTCATCCTGCATCGGATGCAACTGTTCCTGCTGTTGCCAAACTAAAAAAGCCGCTCGAAGAGATATCGACCTTTGTAGAGTGAGCGACCTTTGCCAGCGCGAGAGGCTCAGACATGTTTGTGAACGTGAACAACACGCGGCTCTTCTTTGATGTGGTTGGCCCCAAACTGTCCCCAATCGGGGATCAGATGGTCGAGCGCCCCACCCTTTTGGTCCTACACGGTGGACC
>CAYODE010000223.1:3048-5628 GCA_964402685.1 uncultured Aestuariivita sp.
TGGCCCGAGCGTTTTTTACGGCGCCTTCTTCAGAGTTGTTCGAGGAATACGCCGCAGTCTGCCTACCGCTTTATGCGCAATCCGATCATCCCGACGCGGCCGATTTCCGCGCGCGGGCCATTCAACGTCCCGAAGTTGCCGTGCATTTCTTCAGAGAAGAAATGAAATCAATGGACATGCGCGCTGCGATCGCGGCAATCCCTTGCCCAACATTGGTCATGGGTGGGGATTTGGACCCGGTGACCCCACCGATCTGCGCGGCGGAGATTGCCAAAGCAATTGGCGACAATGCGCAGCTTGAGATGTTCGAAGCTTGTGGCCACGGCGCGCATCGTGACCATCCAGAGGCCGCCGAACGCGTGATGCGCGCATTTCTGAACGGCACATGATTTCATGCCAGCCGACGCATCTTGCGCCTGTGTCGGTTCAGATACAGCCAAAGCAACCCGGTCAAGCCCAATGCAATCAAGATGAACCCTCCCTGCGAGGGTTCGCCAAAAAGCACCCGGTTCAACGTTCGGCCCGGTAGCAACGTCAGTAGACCGGTGACGCAGATCGCACCGTACCAAATTGACTTCATGATGGATTGATGACGTTCAACGTTACCTTTCCGTGCATAACTCACGGCCTCGAACAGCCCCCAAAGCGTAAAGATGCTCAATGCATGGATGGGGCCGAAACGTCCAACGAGGGCAAATTCGCTATGGATAAAAAGGCCTGTAATCGCCAACCCGCCCATCCCGAACACCCAGACGTAGCCCAAGATCTTATGAACCCGGTCGCGTTTGGTTCGAAACAAGGCAAACGGACCAACGGAAATTGCAACCGCAGCAAAGACAAGGTGAATGAGAATTTCAAAAGGTGCATTCAAGATCGGTTCAAGTGTCATCTCGCATCATTCCATTCTCGCGTTATGTTAGTGGTCACTTGTTTTTGAAATGAGCGGGCACTTCTCGACTATGCAGCTTTCGTATTTGGCGGAGGACATTCGTGATTGACCTGTCGCCGCCGTTCACGCTTCGCGAATGGCGGGCGCATATGACGTATCCAGCCCGCGCTGCGGCTTTTGTTGGGGCTGCTATCATCCTTACAATTACAGCGCCGTTCAATACAGGCGAAGTAATGTCTGCCGTGCCCCGGCTCGTGTACTGGTTCAGCGTTATCGTCGCGACTTATACGGTCGGATATGCGTCGAACATCATTGCAAACCGCGTGGCACCCAATAGCCTGCTGCGCAGCATCATTTTGGCCGGGTTGCTCACTGGGGTGGGCGCTTGTGTGTTTATCTACCTGCTAAACGGGATGACCTTGTCCTATTGGGCAACAGGACAAGAGCTCCTCGTTCAGATGGGCAATGTCTTGGTCATTGCCTTGGTTGTGGCCGGGATTTTTCAACTCGCCTACTCAACCAACCCGGATTCTGAAGAACCCGCACCTCCTCCCCTTTTGGAACGCTTGGCGTTCGAAAAACGCGGAGCTTTGGTTTCCATCTCGGTCGAGGATCACTATGTCCGCGTGCGAACCACCGCGGGCGAAGACATGCTCCTCTTGCGGCTGTCAGACGCGATCCGTGAGGTCGGTCAAACAGAGGGGCAACGCGTGCATCGATCCCATTGGGTGGCTTTTGATCAAGTGAAGGCGGCAGCCCGAAAAGGAGATGGCGCGTTGCTCAATATGACGCATGGGCCCGACATCCCGGTGAGCCGCGCCAATGTGTCGGCAATAAGGGACAGAGGGTTGTTGCCGCGCTGAGACTTTCGGTTGGGCGTCAGGTGAACTGTTCGGAAATCAGCCGCTCTTCCAATCCATGGCCGGGATCGAAGAGGATACGGTGTTCGATGGATGGTTCTGATTGAATTTCCACCCAGTCAACATTCTCAACTGACTTGGAATCCCCTTCGGCCATGACCGGCCTTTTCTCCGGCTCAAGGACATCAAAGCGAACCTTTGCGGCCTTTGGTAAAAGCGCCCCGCGCCACCTGCGGGGTCTGAACGCCGCGACGGCCGTCAAAGCCAGCACATCCGCCCCGATCGGCAAGATAGGACCGTGTGCGGAGTAGTTGTATGCCGTGGACCCGGCGGGAGTCGCGACCAACGCCCCATCGCAAACAAGCTCGGCCAACCGCAGCCTGCCATCAACGGTAATCTTCAACTTCGCCGCTTGCGGGCCCGCCCGTAAAAGAGAGACCTCATTGATCGCCAACGCTTTGTGTAGGTTTCCTTCACGATCCACCGCCTGCATGGACAGCGGGTTGATGACCTCTTCCTCTGCCGCTTGCAGCCGATCCACGAGGTCGCCTTCCCCATATGCGTTCATCAAAAACCCGATCGTGCCCCGATTCATGCCATAGACCGGCGCGGGCAAATCCTGGGTGTTGTGCAAGGTCTGCAACATGAACCCATCGCCGCCCAGAGCCACGATCACATCCGCTGATTCTGGATCCACATCGCCATACCGACCGATCAGCGCCGCACGCGCTGTTTGTGCGACCGGCGCGTCGCTGGCAAGGAATGCAATTTTCATTGGCATGACAAAGGGTTCCGGTCGTGCGCAGATGGTTCCGAAACAATCACAAGTTT
>CAYODE010000224.1:0-5607 GCA_964402685.1 uncultured Aestuariivita sp.
TAGAGTGGCATGCGTACTCCTGTTTCTATCAAGGCGCATTTCAAAGGCAGGGCATATTTTCTTCCGCTGCCCCACCACGAGAGACTGCGCGGTTCGAAAATCCGCGGAAGAAATGCCCGTATACACGGTTTGCCCCGTCGTGCAAGGGCCTGGCGTTTAGGAATTCCGAGGTGATTGCCCGCGTGTTTCCCCGTGAAGGCCACATTGCTGCCGCGTTGTCACACAACCTTAAGGACATCGTTCGCGTCACGAAGAAAACGCACTGGGAACAACGGGACAGCACCATGACGATTGCTCAAACGGTTAGGGCGGCCGCGACTGCGGAACACGCTCAAACTCAGGCAAAAGCGGTAGAGCCTGCCTTGATGAAACAAAACGTCTTTTCGGCGTTTCAATCGGCGACCCATTTCGAAGACCAGATCCCGGTTAAGCTGGGATTTGAGGGCAACCGCATTGTCCTTCAGGCGTTCATGCGTTTTACAGGGGCTGCCTTGATCCTTTGTGCACCTGGGCTTTGGCTGCTGCCGGGAGCCAGCATTGACCCGGCGCTGCTTCTTTACAAACTGGGTGCTTCGATTTTCTTCCTCTTTTGCGGAATGGCATTGATCCTCCGCAACAAGGTCTTCTCGCAGCCGGAAGTATACTTTGATCCAATCCGCCGGGAGATGCGCATCCTGCAAAAGAATGAACGCGGACGGCCTGAGACAGTGTTGCGACGCAGCTATGATACACTGGGAGCGGCCAAAATCAGCGCGCGTCAGATCGAAATCTGGGATGTCGACGGCAGTGTATTGTTGAATATTCCTCTGGCGGATCAGGAAGCACGTTCCGCCCTACGCCATCAGTTGGGTGCGTTGGTGCGCTGAAACACGCCAGTGTTCAGATTCTCACATAAACTGTGATTTATCGCCAGTTGCCTTAGCGGTAGTGGGACCCAATTCTAGGCTCATCGTTCTTGCAACCATGGAGCCTTCCACAATGAAACACGTTCTGCTCGCCGCAGCATTCGCAACTGGCGCGACCGCAGCATTTGCTGCCCCCGTAAAATATGAACTCGACCCAAGCCACGCGCAGGTTGTCTTCAGCTATAACCACCTTGGCTTTTCGACCACCACCGGCATGTTCTCGGGCTTTGACGGTGAGATCATGTTCGACGAGGGCAATCCCGCGAACTCCAGTGTGTCGGTTTCTATGCCGGTCATGAGCATGTTCACAGGCTGGGAAGCGCGCGAAGGACACTTCATGTCTGGCGACTTTTTCGGCGCGGAAGAGGGTGACATGGTTTCCTTCGTGTCCACGGGCATCGAAGTCACTGGGGATAATACAGCCCTGATCACTGGCGACCTGACTATGAACGACGTCACCAAGTCGGTCGTTCTGGAAACCACTCTGAACCAGAAAGCACCTTACCCGTTCGGTCCAAAGCAGGGCACACCGACTTTGGGTCTGAACGCGACTACAACACTTCTGCGGTCCGACTTCAACCTCGGCGCATTTGCGCCGGCCATTAGCGACGAGGTTGAGGTTGTTATCTCTCTCGAAGCATGGGAAGCGGAAGGCTAACCAGCCTTTACTGACATCCTAGAGCCGCCGTCCTCACAGGGGCGGCGGCTTTGTCTTTTTGAGACCTATGCGAGAGCCAGGTCCAGCGCAGCTGCGCAATGAATCAGTGTGGTGTCGAAGACAGGCACACTCACATTGCTTTGGTTGAGCAGCATGCCAACTTCTGTGCACCCCAGGATCATGCTGTCTGCACCTGCCTCTACAAGCCGCGCCGCAATATCGACATAGGTGGTTGCACTTTCGTTGGTGACGATGTCTTGGCAAAGCTCTTCATAAATGATGCGGTGCGTTTCAGCGCGATCAGCGAAGCCCGGGATGATGGGCGTCAAACCGGCGTCCGAAAGCCGGTCAGTGTAGAACGATTGCTCCATCGTAAAGGCCGTGGCCACCAGACCAGGTGATTTCAGTCCAGCTGATCTGATTGCTGAGGCGGTCGCATCCGCGATATGCAGGAAAGGGATGTCAACGTCCTGCGTCATTTGGCGCGCCAGTTTGTGCATGGTGTTGGTGGCAAGGAGGATAAAGTCTGCGCCGCCTGTTTGGAGTGCCTTGGCTTCTTTGTTGAGGATGGTTCCGGCGGCGTCCCACTCACCTTGAGCCTGAAGCGCTGCAATTGGCGCGAAATCCAAAGAGCGGATCAAGAGATCCGGAGAATGAAGGCCACCCAGTCGGTTTCGCGTTAGGTCACATAACGTGCGATAATAGATCTGCGTGGATGCGGCGGACATTCCGCCGAGTATTCCGATAGTTTTCACGTAGGCCTCCGACAGCGTGTTCGCGCTGTGCTACCTCATGAAATCCTCTGTTCCAAGGCGAACGCATTTTTGAAACATAAATGGCGCCGCGCAAGACCGTGCGCGGCGCTGTCTGGTTGGTTTACTGTGGCTTACTCGGATCGAGATGCGGTTAGCTCAAACGAGATGTCCACGCCAAACCCCACAGAGCTTTCGTCGGGGTAGGCGACGCCTACACCGTAGTCCAGGCGGTTCACGGACAAACCGCCAACAGCCGTCGCAACGCCGTCGGTAATCTCAACGGTGAACGGAAGGCTCACCGGGACGGATTGGTCGCGAATGGTCAGCGGGCCTTCGACGACATATCCAGTCTCGGTGCGCACAATCTCCCCGGTTAGCGTCGCTGTGGGGAAGGTCTCGGCCGCAAAGAACTCGGCTCCTAGGGCTTGACCGGTCACCGACCCGAGGGTGAGCGAACCGATCGCAACGGTGACTTCGATATTGCCGGCCGCGCCAGGCGTGTCACGCGGTTCAAAACTGATCGAGGCGGTCCAGTCGGCAAAGCCACCTTCGACCGTGCTGCCAAGTTGGGTCACAGCAATCGACAACGCTCCGTTTTGCACGACCCAGTCGGTTTCGACCTCTTCCAGTGCGGCAGCTTCGGGCAGGATTGCGGCATGGCCTTTGTAACTTCCGGTTGCGGCCCCGATCCCAATCGCAACACCCCAAATCGCGAGGGCAGCGACAAGCGGTGATTTTGCATGTTCGGTTGCCAAAAGTTTGGGAAGTTCAGGACGCCCAGGCAGCATGCGGCGCAACGTGGCGTCGCCATCAATGATGTGGTGTTTCAAAGCGCCAGCGATATGCAGACCAATGGCGCCAATGAGCACCCATTTAGTGACAATGTGTAGGCCGGCAAAGACGCCAGACAGGGTTTCGTCCTTTGGCACGAATGGAAGGTCCTGACCAAATGGCCACCAGATTGGTGCGAAGCCAGAGCTTGCAGCGTGGTGGATCCATCCGGTGAGCGGAACCAATACGAGGGAGCCGTAAAGAAGCCAGTGCACGGTCTCGGCCAACCCGGCTTCGATTGGCTTTTCGGCATTCAGGAGGCCCGGCTTGGGTTGGGTCACAGCCCACATGATGCGCAGGAGAGCGACCGCAAACGCGGTTATCCCGACTGTCTTGTGCAGCGAGAAGACCAGCGCTTTCTGCGCCAGTTCATCTGATGTGTCGTAAGGCAATTGGTTTGCATACCAACCCAAAGGTATGGCCGTCAGGATCAATAGTGCTGTCAACCAATGGAAGGTTTTCGTCACACCGCCATAGTGGGTTTGCGTGTTTGCAAGGCTCATCGGGCACTCCGTTATCACTTAGATTTCAAAGTAGGTCCTGCACGGGCGCGCGCAATTGCTAAGTCTGCACAACACTCTTGCACGAACGCACAGGCTTACGGAGCGTTGCCCTTTGAGCAGGCAAAAGCTATGCCAAGCAAAACACTTCGGAGGGACGGAAATGAGCAGAGCCTTTGTTTTCCCGGGCCAGGGCGCGCAAACAATTGGAATGGGCAAAGAATTGGCCGATGCCTACCCGGCGGCGCGTGCGGTCTTCCAGGAAGTCGACGATGCATTGGGTGAAGCGCTGAGCCAGCTGATTTGGGAAGGCGACATTGAAACGCTCACGCTGACACAGAATGCACAGCCCGCACTGATGGCAACATCAATGGCGGTGATGCGCGCGCTGGATGCAGAAGGTGCGACCATTGCCGATGCCAATTTTGTGGCAGGGCACTCATTGGGCGAGTATTCGGCGCTGGCCGCCGCGGGCGCGCTCAGCGTGAGCGATGCGGCACGCTTGTTGCGGGCGCGGGGGCAAGCGATGCAAGAGGCCGTTCCAGTTGGGGTTGGAGCCATGGCCGCCCTCTTGGGACTTGATCTTGAAACCGTGCGCGCTGTGGCAGCAGAGGCGGCAGGTGATGATGTTTGCCAGGCCGCCAATGACAACGATCCGGCACAAGTCGTCGTCTCTGGTCACCAAGCAGCCGTTGAACGCGCGATTGATATTGCTAAGGGCAAGGGCGCAAAACGCGCGGTCTTGTTGCCTGTGAGCGCGCCGTTCCATTGCGCGCTTATGGCGCCAGCAGCGGAAGTGATGGCCGAAGCGCTGAGCAAGGTCGAGATCAAAGCTCCGGCCGTTCCTGTCATTGCCAATGTCCTTGCGGGTCCAGAAAGCGATCCTGCACGTCTTCAAACGCTGTTGGTCGAGCAGATCACTGGCGCGGTGCGTTGGCGCGAAAGCGTGTTAGCGATGGGCCAGCATGGTGTAACGGACATCTGGGAAATCGGCGCTGGAAAAGCGCTGAGCGGCATGATCCGACGCATTGATCGTGACATCGCAACCAAGAATATCGCGACGCCGGACGACGTCCGGACCGCTGCAGACGCCATCACATAGGGGATACACATGCTTGATCTTACAGGGAAGAATGCACTGGTCACCGGTGCCTCGGGCGGCATCGGTGCGGCGATTGCCACATCTTTGCACAAAGCTGGCGCAACAGTTGGGTTGTCGGGCACCCGTGTCGAGCCTTTGGATGCGCTGGCCGCGGAACTGGGAGAGCGTGCCCACGTGCTGCCATGCAACCTGAGCGATGGAGAGGCGGTCGCCGCGCTTCCGAAACAGGCGGCAGATGCGATGGACAGCGTCGATATTCTGATTAACAATGCTGGGATCACCCGAGATAATCTGTTCATGCGGATGTCGGATGACGAATGGCAAAGCGTTTTGGACGTGAACCTGACGGCGACATTTAAGCTGTGTAAAGGCGTGCTGCGCGGAATGATGAAAGCGCGTTGGGGGCGGATCGTGAATATCTCGTCCGTCGTCGGCGCAACCGGTAATCCCGGTCAAGGCAACTATGCAGCAGCAAAAGCGGGTATGGTGGGCATGTCGAAATCGCTCGCCTATGAGGTCGCAAGCCGTGGGATCACCGTGAACACCGTGGCGCCCGGATTTATCGCAACAGCGATGACCGACAAGCTGACAGACGATCAGAAATCAGCAATCCTGACGCAGATTCCCACGGGTCGGATGGGCTCTCCAGAAGAGATTGCGTCAGCTGTGTTGTATCTGAGTTCGAACGAGGCTGCATACATCACCGGGGCCACACTGCACGTGAATGGCGGAATGGCAATGCTCTGATAACGTGTGCGCAGACAGGTTTGATAGGTCTCGCGGAAAGCGTTTGCCATTGCTTCTGTCTGTGCTATAGGCGGCCCACGTTTTGCGGGGGGTCGTCCCATCCGCAGCC
>CAYODE010000225.1:0-5547 GCA_964402685.1 uncultured Aestuariivita sp.
CGCTCCAATTGGTCGCAGGGTGATTTGCCAAAGCCTCTTGAGACTCATTCGCGATCTCCCTACATTATTCCGAGTAAAAAACTCAGATAAAGAGTCATTCTGCATGCGGGTTTGCAACACTGCCCTGAAACACAGCGCGCCGCTGGTCACGCCATCGCCGCCGGCGCCACAGGCCGTCGAACGCCTGCGCGAGTTTGGACGAAAGGCGCGGTTGTTTGGCGCCGCTACAGACGATCCCGTGATCAGTTTTCTCGCGCGGTTGCCGTCTGCGTTGGGTCGTAAGCCTGTGTTTTTTCAGCCTTCATCGACCGAGATTTCTTTTGATGAAGCTTGGTTGTTGAACCTGTTCGATGCGGTCAGAACCAAGGACCACGATCGCTACTGTTTTGCCATGCGCAGCCGCATGTCCCGCGCGGATTCTGCCGAGCTGCATTTCTTTGCTGTGAAGGCCGCAAACGCACTGGATATTTTATAGAATCATTCTAAGTTAGATCGTGCAAGCCGTCGCCAGCACCGATGACACACCAAAAGGATGATATCTATGACACAAACAGCTGCGGATCTTAGCCCTTCTGCACGTGAGGCAATCGCCGACGCTTTGAACCAATGCGTTGCCGAAACGGCTGTGACGACGATGCTCGCTCAAAATTTTCATTGGAATGTGACAGGCATGGCTTTCGGGCCTCTGCACGACCTGTTCCAGGCGATCTATGAAGACCACTTTACAGCGCAGGATGATCTGGCGGAGCGGATCAAGGCGCTGGATGCGCATGCCGAAGGAACTCTGGCTGGAATGCTCAAGCGTTCGAAAGTTGGAGAGCATGATGGACATGCCGACGACAAGACAATGGTTGCGGCGATGCGCGACGCGCAGATGACGCTTGCAGCAACGATCGCGTCGGCTGGTGAACTGGCAGCAGAACACGGTGATACGCTGACAGAAGATCTGTGCATCGCACGCGGTCAAACGCATGAGAAGTTTGCTTGGATGTTGCGCGCGCACCTCGCGTAGCGAACGACTGATCAGTTGATCACTTAAACGGGTAGGTTACGCCCTTTTTGGCGCATTTCTTGGCATAAGCGATGCGCCACCCTTTATATTTGCCCATCTCGTTTTGCTGGTGTTCTAGCATTTTTACAAATGCAGCCCGGTGATTATCTTTCTTCAGAGTTTTGAAGAGAGACTTTTGTGCCTTTGTCATCGCGCAGCCAATGCAATGGCCGGCGCGCTTATACTTGCAGACATCGATGCAGGGGTTCGGTGTTTTCGCCATTACTTTGTCAAGATCAGCTTGCCGGACTTGGTGACGCGTAAAATGTATAGCATGCCATTGAGCATCAGGCCCGCTCGCCCGTCCGGTCCCAAGAGGGGTCTAACGTCGTGCACGGGTAACTCAATTTGCTCGCTACTGTGTTCTGGAACGTCCACCATTGCTGTAATCTGACTAAAACAGTCGGATTATTCAAGGGCCGGCAACTTCACAAATGCGATTTTGATGAGAACTTTTTGCCGCAGGAGAACAAAAGCAGCAAAACGGCTCGTTCGCGATGAACCGAACCGCAAGTTCGCATGCAAAGGTGTACATGTAAACGCCGGGAATCTTTGCGTTTTTTCTTTACAGCTGTGGGGTCCAGAGTACATAGCTTCGTCAAAGGAGCCCGATGATGCCGCCGATTGAAGATCATCCTCTGCGTTACAAGCTTGCCAATGAACTGCACGCGCGTCCGTTTCCCTCGATGGCGACGCCGTGTACGGCCGTCTATGTTGCGATCAAACAACCCAGCGAAGCAGTGAGCCGGGATCGGAGCCTTGATCTTTCACATCTGACGGCGCTTCTGGATCGCTACGGCGCACCGCACCCGCAGCCTGGGGCGACCCATTATTCAGGTCAGATCGGGCGGTATAAGCTGAAATGGGAGCAGCATACGGAGTTTGTCACGTACACTGCCTTCGCTGACGGTCTTAGCGAACGGGCATTCGATCCTGCGGACTTTGAGGTTTTCCCAGAAGACTGGCTGGAAAACGCGCCCGGGCAGCGCATCACCTCAGTGTCCCTCAGGTTGGACGAACGTCCGTCCGACGCCGAAATCAACGATTTGCTCTCAGATTGGTTTGTTCCTGAAAGCCTGGCTGTCAGCAGCGTGTTGGATGATACGGCCGTTGTCGCAGGAGATTTCCGCATTGATACGGCTGGGCATCTGCGCTTTGCAGTGTTTGCTAACACAGATACCGGCAGTCGCCGTCTCGGGCGCATCGTGCAGCGTCTTTGCGAGATTGAGACGTACAAGGCGATGTCGATGCTGGGCTTTTCCCGTGTCCGAAGCCTGTCGCCCCGCATTGGCGAGCTGGACACCCACCTGACCCAGCTGATGGGGGAGATGACTGAAGGCGAGAAGCCCGCTGATGTAACGTTGCCCCAGTTGCTCTCTATCTCTGCTGAGCTGGAGACGATCTCGGCCAAGTCTTCTTTCCGATTTGGGGCGACCGGTGCCTATGAGGCTATCGTGACCCAGCGGATCGATGCCTTGCGTGAAACGCGGTTCGGTGGCCGCCAGACCTTTGCCGAATTCATGATGCGCCGTTACGAACCCGCGATGCGGACCGTCAAATCGACCGAGGCGCGGTTGGCCGCCCTCGCAGACAGAGCAATCCGGGCAGGCGATCTGCTGCGTACCCGTGTGGACGTGGAGCGCAGCGCTCAGAACCAGAAGCTTTTGGAAAGCATGGACCGACGTGCAGATATGCAGTTGCGCCTGCAGCGCACGGTCGAAGGCCTGTCTGTGGTGGCAATCAGCTACTATGCCGTCTCTCTTGCGGGTTATCTGCTTTATCCGCTTGCCGATAGCACAGGGCTATCGTCCAACGCACTGAGGGCCATGGTCGCAGTCCCAGTCGTCTTGCTGGTGTGGTGGATGATCCGTCGGATACGCCAGAAGATGGAGTAGGCGGCGCAGTCGTCGCAGCGCGCGGCTTGTCTGTTACCGTCCCCGGATTCGGGGATCCAATGCATCCCGCAGCCCGTCACCCAGATAGTTCACACTCAGCACTGTGAGCGAGATCAAAAGTCCGGGCCAGATTACCCGTTCCGGATAGAGCACCATTCGGTCGACGCTGTCGTTCAACAGTCGGCCCCAAGTTGGGAAATCCGGTGGGAACCCAAAGCCAAGGAAGGACAGGGCGCTTTCGGTGATGATTGCAGTTGCGATCCCAAGCGTGGCTGACACCATGATTGGCGACAGTACATTGGGCAGCAGGTGCCGGATCATCAATTGTGTCGAGCCTGTACCAACCGAACGCGCGGCCAGAACAAATTCCCGCTCCTTCAAAGCCAGAACATCGCCTCGGACAATCCGTGCCGTTTGCATCCACGACGTTATGCCAATCAAGGCCACGATTAGGATAAAGATGCCTCCTTCGGTGCCGAACGCATTTGACAGCGGTTCACGGAAGAGCAGCGACGCAACCAGGATCAGCGGCAGCAGGGGCAGGGCGAGGAACAAGTCCGTCAGGCGCATCAGCGGACCGTCAAGACGTTTGAAGAAGCCTGCAACGACGCCGATCAACGTTCCCAGCAGGATCGACAGCACCATGGCGGTCAGACCCACGGCAATCGACACACGGCCACCAGACATAAGCCGGGCCAGTGTGTCACGACCAAGGTTGTCAGTACCCAACGGATGAGCCCAGTTCACCTTGGCGGAGGGATCCCAGAGCGCCACGTATATCGGCCTAGTGTCCCGCAAGTTGATGAAGTCCCGTCCTTGAGGCAAGAACTGAGGATCAACATGCCAGATCAGTGGACCCACCAGCACACCAAGGATGATGAAGATAAACAGATAGGCGCCGGCCATAGCGCCTTTGTGCGCCTTAAGCTGCTGCCAAACCTCGGCCCATTGACTGCGCGGGGGCTTGGTCGGGATCGCTTCGACCACACCCTTTTCGACGACGGGGGTTTCCGGTGCGGTCTCAGTCATAACGGATCCTCGGGTCCAGGATGCCGTAGAGGATATCGGCAATCAGGTTAAAGAGCACGATCAGAACGGCAAAGATAAAGGTCAGCGTTTGGACCATGGGTAAGTCATTGGCCTGAATCGCAGTGATCAAAAGCTGGCCGATGCCGTTCACCTTAAAGACCTGCTCGGTGATGATCGCACCGCCAAAGATCGACGGGATGCCCAATGCGATGACCGTCACGACAGGGATCATCGAGTTGCGTAGAACGTGGACCAGAACAACTGACTTCTCTCGCAGTCCTTTGGCTCGGGCGGTGCGCACGTAGTCTTGGTTCAGATTGTCGAGCATCGAGGCCCGCATGAAACGGCTGATCTGCGATGTGATTTGCAGCGCCAGAACCATCACGGGCATGATCATCTGCTGAAGCTGGACGACGAAGCTGTCCCAATCGGTCACGCGGTGGGTGGTGTCATAGATTGACGGGAACCATCCCAGCTGGACCGCGAAGATCACGATGACCAGAACGCCAGAGAAGAATGGCGGAACCGAAAAGCCGACCATCGTGACGAATGTGCCTGCGTTGTCGAACCAAGAATATTGGCGATAGGCCGAGTAGATGCCGACGGGCAGGGCAATTAAAATGCCTACGACGTATGCGGTGCCGACAACCCAAAGCGTTTGCGGCAGGCGCTGCACGACGATGTCCATGACTGGCGACCGTGTCTGCCAGCTGATCACCCGCAGATCATCGGCACTGAACGAGGTGCCAAGATAGTAATCTACGAGCACCTGCGGCTCGATCCAGAAGAACTGAACCAGCCATTTCCAGTAGCGGATTGGCCAGGGCTGGCCCAGCCCTAACGCTTCGCGCATCTTTTCTTTGACTTCGGGCGGAACCGTCAAAGGCACTTGGGCCATTGGATCGCCAGGGGCGAGTTCCAGAAGGAGGAAGATCACCAAACTGATGAACAAAAGCGTCGGTACAGCAAGAACCAATCGACGGATGGTAAAGGTCAGCATGCAGGGGGGCGCCTTTGCAGATTAGTCTGTTCTTGTTTTGGGAATTGAAAACGCGACCCCGGAGAGCCGGGATCGCGCTGTTATGAAAACTTAGGAACCTTCGAGGCGATACCAGTCCGCCACGTTCCACAGTTCGCTGTCCCACACGTTCAGGATGACGCCACCCAGCGTGTTGGCATGGGCCGACAGACGACCACGGTGAACCAGTGGGATCATCGCGCCGTTTTCAACCGCCATGTCATTCAGTTGACGGGCAATCGATGCACGCTCATCGGCACCAGCCGTGGTTGTCAGCGTTGCATAGAGCTCGTCATATTCTGGCATGCAGAAGCGCGAGATGTTCTCGCCTTGCCATTGAGTGGCTGGCGATGGCGCCTTGTCGCACAGCATGTTCCCCAGGTAGGACTGAGGATCGGTGCCGTTGAAGGTGTTGGCGTACATTTCCACGTCGGCATAGAACTTCTGGAACGTGTCGGGCGAACCCGGGTCACCACCAAAGAAGACCGACGCATCGATGTTGCGCAGTTCGACTTCAAAGCCGATCTGTTCCCACCATTCCTTGATCAGCGCCT
>CAYODE010000226.1:0-5524 GCA_964402685.1 uncultured Aestuariivita sp.
CATATCCATGATCTTGCAGATCTTCATCGCGTGTGTAGCAGACACGGAACCGCCGAGGACCGTAAAGTCCTGGCTGAAGACATACACCTGACGGCCGTTGATCGTGCCCCAGCCAGTGACGACACCATCGCCTGCAGGCTTTTGATTTTCCATACCGAAATCGGTGCAACGATGAGAGACAAACATGTCGAACTCTTCGAAGCTGTCCTCGTCGAGCAGCAGGTCAATCCGCTCACGTGCGGTCAGCTTACCCCGCCCATGCTGCGCATCAATCCGCTTTTGCCCACCGCCTAGCCGCGCGGTTTCGCGGCGGTTGTCCAATTCGGCCAGGATGTCTTTCATAGTCGTATGTCCCCAAAATCCGTTTTGTCGCTTATAACCAAGCACACATAGCTCCCAAAGCGGAATTGAGCATATTTGCATATTTTCTGCATTAGCATTATTGCGAATTGCAAATCTTGCTAATTAACATTTTAAACGCAGCGTTCCCGTGGACAAGCTTGGTGCGCCGTCATACATCGCACCACATGGCCGACGCGCCCAACATACGCTTCCTTGACCGCACTTCTCCTCCGCATGTGGCCACCTTGATCTTGTTGTCAGGGCTGTCGGCGCTGGCGATGAATATCTTCCTGCCCAGCTTACCGGGCATGACACAGCATTTCGAAACCGACTACCGCGTTATGCAACTCTCAGTCGCGGTGTATCTTGGTGTGAATGCGGTTCTTCAGATCCTGATCGGACCGATCTCAGACAAATTTGGCCGAAGACCCGTTATCCTCTGGGGTTTGGCGCTGTTTCTTTTGGCCACCCTTGGTTGCATTATGGCCCCAACGGCTGAGATCTTTTTGTTTTTTCGTATGTGCCAGGCCGTCGTCGCAGTGGCCCTGGTCCTGAGCCGGGCGGCAGTGCGAGACATGTACCCGCAGGATCAGGCGGCCTCTATGATCGGCTATGTGACGATGGGCATGGCGATCGTCCCTATGGTGGGCCCAGCAATTGGAGGCGGCCTTGACGAAGTGTTTGGCTGGCAGGCCAATTTCTGGATGTTGTTTGCCTTGGGCGCGATGTGTCTCGCCCTTGTATGGGGCGACATGGGCGAAACAGCACTGACCAATGGTAAGACGCTGATGGAGCAGTTTCGCGAATACCCCGAGTTGCTGATGTCACCACGCTTTTGGGGCTATGCGATGGCAGCCGCCTTCACGTCTGGCGCGTTCTTTGCATACCTTGGTGGCGCGCCGTTCGTGGGGACGGAAGTTTTTGGACTATCCCCCGCTGAACTCGGTATCTTCTTCGGCGCACCCGCGGTTGGTTATCTGCTGGGTAACTTCGCCTCCGGACGGTTTTCGGTCCGCTTCGGGATCAATCGCATGATCCTTTGGGGCTGTCTGATCAATGCAGGCGGAATGGCTGTTTCACTGACATTCTTCGTGTCAGGCAATGGAACGCTTTATTCCTTCTTTGGGCTAATGACGCTGGTTGGGTTGGGCAATGGAATGACCATCCCGAATGCAACGTCAGGGATGTTGTCAGTTCGCCCACATTTGGCGGGCACCGCATCAGGGCTGGGCGGCGCATTGATGATTGGCGGCGGGGCCGCACTTAGCGCACTGGCAGGTGCGCTACTTGGGCCCGGAACCGGAGCTACACCGCTGCTTTGGTTGATGTTTATCACCTCGGCCTTGGGCGTCGCAGCGATACGTGTCGTGATCTGGCGCGAAAGACAACTCGCCCGGTAACGCGCTTGTAAGCAGCGCTTTGCATGGTTAGCAATCAGACACGCGATCTTTGCAAAGAGGCAAAAATGGCCACTCAAAAACTCTACGCCGGTGCAAAGCTCCGCGAAATCCGCATGCGGATGGATCTCACGCAAAAAGCCTTTGCGGCCAAGTTGGGTGTGTCGTTGCCCTACCTGAACCAAATGGAGAACAACAGGCGTCCGGTATCGACGTCTGTGGTTCTGGCGCTGGCGCGAGAGTTCGGTGTCGATGTTATCGAATTGTCCAGCGGTGACAGTGAACGACTGGTCAGCGATATGCGCGAAGCCCTGTCAGATCCGGTATTCGGGAACGATATGCCACCGCTGGCCGATCTGCGCCTGACGGCCTCAAATGCGCCTGCCCTCGCCCGCGCCTTGATCGAGCTGCACAACGCCTATCGGCAAACCCATGAAAGGCTGGCGTCTTTAGACGAAGCCCTTGGTCGGGAAGACGCGCATACACAAACCAGCCCTTGGGACGAGGTGCGCGATTTCTTCCATTATTGCGACAACTATATCGACGCAGTGGATCGCGCGGCGGAGGGCTTTGCCAACCAGGCCCGCGGCGGCATCCGCGCGGCCACCGAACGACGTCTGACCGATCTTGGCATCACCATCATCAGGAGAGATGACGGACCGGTGCGCTTTTATGATGCACAAAGCGGGACGCTCTACCTGTCCGCTCGGGCGACGCCGGAAACACAACTCTTTCAGATGCTGCTGCAGCTGGCATTACTCACACAGGACAAGCTGCTGGAAGCGACCTTGGACTTTGCCCGTTTCCAAAGCGACGAAGCCCGCGCGATCGCCAAAATCGGGCTCGCCAATTACTTTGCCGGTGCCGCCTTGATGCCCTATCGGGCGTTTCTGGAGGCCGCACAAGACCTGCGCCACGATTTGGAAGTGCTGGGTGGCCGCTTTGGCGCATCCATCGAACAGGTCGCCCACCGGCTTTCGACCATGCAGCGGCCTGGCGCGAAAGGTATACCGTTCTTCTTTGTCCGCGTGGATCAGGCCGGCACAATTACCAAAAGACACTCGGCCACGCGCCTGCAATTCGCACGTTTCGGTGGGGCCTGTCCGCTATGGAACGTTCACCGTGCTTTTGAGACGCCAGGGCGTTTTCTGCGCCAGCTCGCCGAAACGCCAGATGGCGTCCGATATATCAGCTTGGCGCGCGATGTCTCAAAATCCGGTGGCTCATACGGTGCGCCGGTCCGGCGATATGCCATCGCCCTCGGCTGCGAGATCCGGCACGCGGGTTCGCTGGTCTATGCCGACAACATGGATGTCACGAACGCCGATGCGTTCGAGCCCATTGGAATTTCATGCCGCATCTGTGAACGGAAATCCTGTCATCAACGATCTGTACCGCCGCTGGAGCGGCGGCTGTCCGTAGATGTAAATGCGCGGGATGTTCTGCCGTATCAGGTCCGCTAGGTCCCTGGGACTACGCCTTTGACAGGATCGACCAGATCTCGTCTTTGAGAAGCGCACGCTGCTTACGCAAATCAACTTCCGCCAACTCTTCCATTGGTTCGACGTTGGTTTCGGCGCGATGCACCGCGCGGTTGATCTCGTGGTATTCGTCCGCAAGCCGGGCAAAATGCGCGTCTGATTGTTTGAGCGTGCTCATCAAATCAACCTTGTCCGGAAATTCTTCGGCCAGCTCGTGGGGGGTGTGCGACATAATTCTCTCCCGTGAATGTCTTTGGTTGGGCTCAGCTTAAGGCAAGCCCTGGGCCAGCCACTTTGACCGGGATCAAACCGCACAAAAAACGGCATCGGGGGTTATCGCTGCGCGGTTTCCCAGCTGGGATGCATCCAAGGTTCGGCGTTCGCCCTTGGCAGTGGGTCAAGCCCCAGAATATGATCGGACATCTTTTCTCCGACAAGGATCGATGGTCCGTTCAGATTGCCATTCGTAATGCGAGGGAAAATGCTGCTATCCGCCACGCGCAGCCCGTCCACCCCGATGACACGGCCTTCGGGATCCACAACTGAGTTTGGATCGTCCGCGCGTCCCATCTTGCAGGTGCCGCAGGGGTGATAGGCGCTCTCGGCATGCTCCCGAATGGCGCTATCGAGTTCCTCATCAGTTTGCAGATGTGCACCCGGCTGCAGTTCTGCTTTGACAAAGGGTTTCATGGCGTCCTGGGCAAAAATCTCACGCGTCAGTCGCAAGGCTGTGCGAAACTCAACCCAATCGTCCGGGTGGCTCATGTAGTTGAAGCGGATCTCCGGGGCATCAGCGGGATCCGCCGATTTGAGGCTGACCCGCCCCCGGCTCTTGGATCGCATGGGACCTGTGTGCGCCTGAAACCCGTGCCCTTCTGCAGCGACCTTGCCGTCATATCGCACGGCCAGCGGCAGGAAGTGAAACTGGATGTCCGGATACTCGATCCCCGCATTTGAGCGGATGAAACCACAACTCTCGAACTGGTTCGACGCACCGTATCCCGTTTTTGAAAAGAGCCACTGCGCGCCAATCAAGGCCTTAGATACAAGATTCCAATGTTTGTAGAGCGTGATCGGCTGGAGCGACGAGAATTGCACGTAGATCTCAAGATGATCCTGTAGATTGCCACCAACACCCGGTCGATCCGCCACCACCGGAATGCCATGTTCCGCGAGATGAGCCGCAGGGCCGATACCGGACAACATCAGGATCTTGGGCGAGTTGATCGCAGAGGCCGCGATGATGACCTCACGTCGCGCTCGGATCACGGAGCCATCAGCGAGGGCAACCCCTCTAGCCTGCCCATCTTCGATGATGACCCGATCCACCAACCCACGCACCAAATCGCAATTAGGCCGCTTCAACGCGGGGTGCAGGTAGGCATTCGCCGCTGACCAGCGCCGCCCTTGCCACACTGTTTGCTCAAAGGGGCCAAACCCTTCTTGCTGCTCTCCGTTATAGTCATAGGTGATCGGATAACCGGCCTGATGTCCGGCTTGCACAAATGCGTGGTACAGCGGGTTTTTCCGAGGACCGCGCGACACGTGCAGAGGCCCGTCCGTACCGCGCCACTCAGGGTCGCCGCCGTGCCCACCGTCATGCCAACTTTCCATCCGTTTGAAATAGGGGAGCACGTCGGCATAAGCCCATCCATCAGCTCCGCTATCGGCCCAATGGTCATAGTCTTTGGCGTGCCCACGCACATAGACCATGCCATTGATCGAAGAGGATCCCCCGATCACTTTTCCTCGCGGACAGGCCAGGCGGCGATTGTTCAGATGCGGTTCAGGCTCCGAGCTATATCCCCAATCATAGCGTTTCATATTCATCGGGTAGCTCAGCGCGGCAGGCATCTGGATGAACGGACCCCAGTCTGAGCCGCCAAATTCCACCACCAGCACCGAAGCCCCCGTTTCGCTGAGGCGATACGCCATGGCACACCCTGCGCTGCCCGCTCCAACGATGACAAAATCAGCTTCCATTAATCCCGTTCCTTAGAAGGTATTTTTGAGTGCGTCGTACGACACCATCACAGTTTTCTGGTAGGCAGGGCGCGTCGCCAACCGGTCGTAATAGGCGCGCAAGCACGGCATGCCCCGGCGCGGAATATCGATGTCGAAATACCGGTACAGAACGTGACCCAACTGGATATCGGCAAGGGTCAAATCAGCGCCGCACAAATAGTCTGCCTCCTGCAACTGCGCGTCGGCTTTAACCAATTCTATCGTGAGCCGCGCTAGGTTGCGGTCAATCAGTGCGGTGTCGCGGTTTCCAGGTTTCGTCCGTGCAGTGCGCCAGAAGAC
>CAYODE010000227.1:0-5510 GCA_964402685.1 uncultured Aestuariivita sp.
AGGAGTGCTGAAAGATGGCTGAAGTTCGCCTTCAAAATGTATCAAAGCACTTTGGAAAGACACCTGCGGTTATCGACATGGACTTGGTCGTCCCCGATGGCGCATTCGTTGTGCTTTTGGGTCCAACCGGGGCAGGTAAGACAACGACACTGCGCCTCATCGCGGGATTGGAAAAGGCAGACGCAGGGACGATCGAGATCGGCGGGCGCGTTGTGGATACAGAAACTCCGGCGCAACGCGACGTGGCCATGGTGTTCCAGCAATACTCGCTGTATCCGCATATGACGGTACGAGAGAACCTGGCATTTCCGTTGCGATCCCCGATCCTGAAGACACCCGAGGATGAGATTACGCGCAAAGTGCAATCGGTGGCGGAGGTTCTTCACATTCCGCACAAACTGGACAACAAAGCGACCGAGCTATCGGGAGGAGAAATGCAACGCGTCTCTATCGGTCGCGCACTCGTTCGGGATCCAAGCATTTACCTGATGGATGAGCCTTTGAGCTCTTTGGATGCCAAGTTGCGCGCTGATCTCCGGGTAGAGTTGAAACGCATTCACGCCGAATTGGCCTCGACCCTTCTTTACGTAACACATGACCAGATCGAAGCCATGACGATGGCCAGCCACGTGGGTGTATTAAACGAGGGGCGATTGGTGCAATTCGGAAGCCCGCGCGAGATTTATGAGAACCCGGAGTCTACCTATGTGGCGGCTCGACTTGGGCAACCCCGGATAAATCTATTGCCAGTCGGATTGTTGGGTGAAGAGGCACCTCAAGGCGCGCATCAAGTCGGGCTGCGCCCTGAAAACATACGACAAGGCAACGGGACAGACGCGACTGTTGTGCGCGTCGAACACCTAGGTGATCAAACGCGGTTGCATCTGAAGTTGAAGGATCACGACGTGACAACTTTGACCGACCCGCACACCACCCTGATGCCGGGTCAAACTATTCAAATCGCAACACAAAATCCGTTGTTTTTTGATGCCGATGGCGCGCGAATTACTTAAGAAAGGACCCTGACATGGCACAGTTTGTGAATGCAAAGGACGATCTGGTAAAAGAGGCTATTGATGGACTTTTGGCCTGTTCCGGGGGTGCACTGTCGCGATTGGACGGGTATCCGCACATTAAGGTGGTCTACCGCACTGATTGGGATAAATCCCGGGTCGCGTTGATCTCGGGCGGCGGATCTGGTCACGAGCCTGCGCATGCAGGCTTCGTGGGACCTGGCATGTTGACCGCCGCTGTGTGCGGCGAGGTGTTTGCTTCGCCGTCGGTTGAAGCCGTTTTGGCGGGAATTCTCGCGGTGACGGGCGAGGCCGGCTGTTTGCTTATCGTGAAGAACTATACAGGGGACCGGTTGAATTTCGGTCTCGCAGTGGAACGCGCCCGAGCACTAGGTCGAAAAGTTGAGATGGTAGTGGTCGATGACGACATCGCTCTGCCGGATCTGCCACAGCCGCGCGGCGTTGCTGGAACGCTTTTCGTTCATAAGATTGCCGGTGCGCTCGCGGAAGCGGGCAAGCCACTGGACGAGGTTGCAGCAGCAGCGCGTCGCGTCATTACAAATGTGGCTTCGATTGGTAAGAGTCTGGACACCTGCACGGTTCCGGGATCGCCAAAGGAAAGCCGCATTCCGGCCGGCAAGGCGGAGCTAGGTCTGGGTATTCATGGTGAGCCTGGTGTCCAGCAGGTTGATTTTTCCGGTGCAGCAGACGCTATGTCCATTGTTTTGGAGAAACTGCGGACCCACGCAAGCGATGGTCCCAGTGTTGCGCTTTTGAACAATCTTGGGTCGACCACACCGCTGGAGATGTCGGTTCTGTCGCACGCGCTTTCCGAAGCAAAGGTGGCCACTCATGTGATCGGGCCGGCGCCGATGATGACATCGTTGGATATGCACGGGTTTTCCGTGTCCTTGCTGCCGGTAAGCGAAGATGAGCTGGCCGCCTTGCAGACTCCGGTGCCATTGGCCGCATGGCCCGGTGTAAACGCTATGGGTGATGTGAATGTAGCGGCCTTGCCGGATGGCCTTACGCCGATCGAGCCCATCCCTTCGGCCAATGATCGTACGCGGGCGACCATTGAACACGTGTCAGACCTGCTGAGTGAAGCTGAAGGGACTTTGAACGAGTTGGACGCCAAATCAGGTGACGGAGATACGGGCAGCACTTTGGCAACAGCGGCGCGGTCGTTGAAGAGCAGTTTGGACCGAATGCCATTGGCTGATTTGACCCAGTTGTTTCCCGCTTTGGGAAATGAGTTGAGCCAGACGATGGGAGGCTCTTCTGGCGTGATCCTTGCGATCTACTTTAATGCCGCAGGTGATGCATGCGCCAACGGTGCCACAATCGAACGCGCTTTGCGCGAAGGTCTGCAGCGCGTCAGTGATGTGGGCGGGGCCAAGGTCGGTGATCGGACAATGATCGACGCGCTTGCACCGGCGCTTGATGCGCTACCCGACGGTTTGCAGGCCGCGGCCCAGGCTGCGCGTGCAGGGGCTGATGCGACCGCCGATATCCACCGGGCTAAGGCGGGCAGAGCGGCATATGTGCCCTCGGAAAACCTGAAGGGCCACAATGATCCCGGCGCGGAAGCTGTCGCGCTGGTCTTTGAAGGTTTGGCGCGGTCCGTGGAAGGGTAAATCAATTGAGTGAACAGGGCGTCCGATCTTTAAAGAAACCGACGGTCAACGACATCGCCCGTGTTGCGGGTGTGTCGCTGGCTACGGTGGATCGCGTTCTGAATATGCGCCCAGGCGTTCGTCATGTCACGATCGAAAAGGTCAATAAGGCGATTGAGGAACTGGGATACATACGCGACACGGCGGCGGCAAACCTCGCGCGGGGACGGCAATATCGTCTGCTGTTTGTTCTGCCTGAAACGACCAATGAATTCGTACTTGCGTTGCAGCACGCGATAGAAGAGCAGGGTGCCAAACAACTGCACCAGCGCACGGTTCTGAAAAGAGTCAGTGTGCCGCCATTCGATCCACAATCTATTGTCGAAACACTCGATGGACTCAGTCGGGACGATACCGACGGCGTCGCGGTTTTCGGCCCTGAAACACCCTCTGTTCGCGACGCGGTTAAGCGGGTCCGTGCCAAAGGTATTGCCGTTGTTGCCCTGGTTGCAGACCTTCCGAGCTCCGATCGCGATCACTTTGTGGGGATTGATAACATCGCAGCAGGTCGCACAGCCGCGCAATTGATGGGTCGGTTCGTGCGAGGTGCAGGCCGCATTCTCGTGATTACTGGCTCACAGCTTGCGCGCGACCATCTCGAGCGACGCAAAGGGTTCGACGAGGTTATGGCGGCCGAGTTCCCGCAATTGGAAGTCATGGCATCGATTATTGGACGCGACGACCCGGTTCTGTTGCGATCTCTCCTGCCAGATGTGTTTAGCGCTTACCCCGATATTCGCGGAATTTATTCGTCAGCAGGCGGTAATCCCGGTCTGATCGAGTACCTTGAACAAACGGGTCACCACAAGGACATCGTCGTGATCGCTCATGAACTGACACCGGTCTGTCGGGCCGCCTTGGAGAACGGCGTTTTCGACGCGTTGATTTCGCAAGATACGGGCCACTTGGTGCGATCCGCTGTGCGGCTGCTCAAAGCCACAGCCGACAGTGCACCCTTTGACCACACACAGGAACGCATTCGCATCGACATCTATCTGCGGGAGAACATGCCCGCCGCGTAATTCTGATATCGGGAGGATCAGAAATGAAGACGATCAAAGGACCTGCATTGTTCCTTGCCCAATTTGCGGGGGACGAGGCTCCCTTCAATTCCTGGGATGCCATTACCAAATGGGCCGCTGATTGCGGGTACAAGGGGGTGCAGGTGCCCAGTTGGGATGATCGCTTGTTCGATCTGACAAAAGCTGCGGAAAGCAAAGGGTACTGTGACGATTTCAAAGGGCAGGCCGCAGCAAATGGTGTGGAAGTAACCGAGTTGTCGACGCACCTTCAGGGGCAACTGGTTGCCGTGCATCCTGCCTATGACACCGCTTTTGATGGGTTTGCCGACCCATCGGTCCATGGCAACCCTAAAGCCCGGCAGGAATGGGCGGTTGATCAGGTGATGAAGGCAATCACCGCGTCAAATAACATGGGTATTGGTGCGCATGTGACCTTCTCGGGCGCGCTTGCTTGGCCTTATGTCTACCCCTGGCCGCAACGTCCGGCGGGACTGGTCGAAACAGCCTTTGATGAGTTGGCTGCGCGATGGCGCCCGATCCTGGATCATGCCGAGGAAAACGGGGTCGATATTTGCTACGAAATTCATCCCGGCGAGGATCTGCATGACGGTGTCACGTTCGAGATGTTCCTTGAGCGTGTCGACAATCACGCACGGTGCAACATGCTGTACGATCCCAGCCACTATGTTTTGCAATGCCTAGATTACATTGACAATATCGACATCTACAAAGATCGCATCAAGATGTTCCACGTCAAGGATGCCGAGTTCAATCCGACGGGGCGGCAGGGTGTCTATTCAGGCTATCAGTCCTGGGTAGACCGTGCAGGCAGGTTCCGGTCTTTGGGCGATGGACAAGTCGATTTCTCTGCCGTGTTCTCCAAGATGGCCGCCAACGACTTTGACGGCTGGGCCGTCGTGGAATGGGAATGCTGCCTGAAACATCCCGAGGATGGCGCGCGCGAGGGCGCGCAGTTCGTCTCAGACCACATCATCCGGGTGACCGAACGTGCTTTCGACGATTTCGCGGATGGCGGCGCGGATGAGGCCGCCAATCGCAAAATGCTGGGGATTGACTAATGGGGCGGATCAGACTGGGCATGGTCGGCGGAGGAAACGATGCCTTTATCGGAGCGGTGCATCGGATCGCGTCACGCATTGACGATCAGTATGAGTTGGTGGCGGGCGCGTTAAGCTCGACACCCGAGAAATCCCGTACCAGTGGCGAGGCGCTGGGCCTCTCACGGGTCTATGATGATTTCAAGCAGATGGCGATCCGCGAAGCCCGACGCAAAGACGGCATCGAAGCTGTGTCGATCGTCACGCCAAACCACGTGCATTATGCTGCCGCTCGGGAGTTTCTAAAGCGTGGCATTCACGTGATCTGTGACAAACCGCTGACCTCGACCCTTGCAGATGCCAAGAAGATGGTGAAAGCGGTTGAGGCGTCTGACGCACTTTTTATCCTCACCCACAACTACACCGGCTACCCAATGGTCCGGCAAGCGCGTGAGATGGTCGCCAGCGGAGATTTGGGGGCAATTCGGGTCGTGCAGGTCGAATATCCGCAGGATTGGCTTACAATTGAGCAGGATTTTAAGCAGGCCAATTGGCGCACCGATCCCAATCAGTCTGGGGCAGGCGGTTCGACTGGCGACATTGGCACGCATGCGTTCAATCTGGCGTGTTTTATCACCGGGCTGGATGTCGAAAGCCTGAGCGCCGATATCCAAGCGTTTGTTCCCGGGCGGCAGGTCGATGACAACGCACATGTGATGCTGCGCTTCACCGGGGGTGCGC
>CAYODE010000228.1:0-5506 GCA_964402685.1 uncultured Aestuariivita sp.
ACCAGCGCAACTTTCTTGCCAGAGATGTCGTTTCCGTTGCTCTCCAGCAGGTAGTTGATCGCGCCAGACGCCCCGTCCCAATAGTTCGCTGGGTAGTTAAAGACATGGCTGAATACGTCGCCGTTCTTCGCCGATGTCCGGCCATAGCCCATGGAGTGGATTGGGATATCGTCCGCAGTCGCCTTCGGGATCAACTGATAGGTGATGCCTGTCGACAAAGGTTGGTACACCAGCGAACCTTCACCTTTCGTGGACTCGTAGCATTCCACACCTTTTTCGGTGTTGTAGCCCGTCTCGCATTCCAACACGCGTGCAGGAACACCACCGATACCACCGTCACGCTCGTTCAACAGCGTGAAATAGTCGGCATAGCCATCCGCGAACGGAATGCCGCCCGAGGCATAAGGCCCGGTGCGGTAGGACAGCGACGGGAATACCAGATCCGCCATCGCTGGCCCTGCGGCCATCAACGCGGTCAGTGCCGCTGTGGTTAGTTTCAATTTCATCGGGTCAATCCTCCCTTTGGTTTTATTCCGATGTCTCGTTTTGTGCCGTTGGGCGGGATGCATCCCGCCGCCCGGCGGTCTTATTCAGTGTGGGAACGGCCACAGACGCAGCTTTTCCTTCGCGACGCGCCACAGCTGCGCCAATCCATGCGGTTCCAGAACCAGGAACAGAATGATCAGCAAGCCGACGATCACCAGCTGGATGTGTGCCACGATGTCCGTGGGCCATCCCAATAGATCGACGCCCAGAAGCTTCAGGAACACAGGCAGCACAACAAGAAGTGCCGCGCCGGCGAAGGATCCAAAGATCGATCCCAAGCCGCCAATGATGATCATAAAGAGCACGATGAACGACTTCTGAATGCCATACACCTCGCCCACTTCCACCGCACCCAGATACACGGCGAAGAACAGCGCGCCAGAGATTCCGACGAAGAACGAACTGATCGCAAACGCGGTCAGCTTCGCTTTGAGTGGGTTCACCCCGATGATTTCAGCCGCGATATCCATATCACGAATGGCCATCCAGCTGCGTCCAAGTGTGCCGCGTGTCAGGTTCCTTGCAATCACTGCGCAGCCAAAAGTGAACACCAAGCAAATCAGGTACATCGCCCAAGGCTCAACATTCGCACCGGTCACCGGTACGCCCAGAACGGTGCGTTCCGGTGCGTTGATCTGGCCTGAGGCCGAGTAGTTGTAAAACCAGCTGACTTTGTTGAACATCCACACAAGGAAGAATTGCGCTGCAAGCGTCGCAACCGCCAAGTAGAAGCCTTTGATCCGCAAACTAGGCAGGCCAAACAGCGTCCCCACTGCGGCGGTGATGCCCCCGGCCAGAATAATGTGAATGATAATGTTCACATCCGGGAAACCAGTCATCAACTTGTAGCAAGCATATGCGCCCACCGCCATGAAGCCGCCGGTTCCCAAAGACACCTGACCACAATAGCCCGTCAGAATGTTGAGGCCGATGGCTGCAATCGAATAGATCAGGAACGGCACCAGGATGGCATTGACCCAATAGTCGTTCACCAGAAATGGCAGGACGACAAAGGCAACGGCCAAAACAGCATAATATCGGTACCGGTCAAACTTGATCGGGAAAGTCTGATTGTCCTGCTGATATGTGGTGCTGAAATCTCCAGCTTCGCGATAGAACATCAGGCATTCTCCCCGTTCAATTCTGTATCTTCATATCTGGGCTGTGCCCGGTTTGCCGGCTTGGCATATCCTGTTGCTTCGGTGTGACGGATCAGTTGGAAATAGGCCCAAAGACCGATCGCCGCGCCGACGGCTGCAAGGATCGCGGCGACGACGGCTTGTCCGCCTTCATCTGTTCCTGAGCTCAGTGCGAGATAGCCAAACGCCCAAAAACCCGACCATGCGATGACGTTGAGAATGGCGATGAGTTTGATCATTCCAACCACTCCCGAAACCGGCTGAAGTCATTTGAAAACTGCACATCCATCAATCGAACCTCTCCTCCGGTCGTGATGCCGGATACCATCAGCCAGTATTCCTGCGCCGCACCGTCCGTGAAATAGACGATCTCAGTCACATATTGCGGGCTGTGCGTGCGCCGGGCGAGCAGCACACATTCGCGGAATGGCTGCACATCTTGCCGCGAAAGACGCGACAACGACGCGACGATATTGTTTTCGCGGTTGCCGCCCAGGTCGATTTGCTGAGCAGCGCCAGCGAAATCTGCCTTGAGGACTGCACCTTTCAGCAGTTCGAACGACGCCAGACGCGCGCCATCCTCACCATCCGTACACACCGCCTGCGCTGAGGTTGCGCCTAATGCACACACCGCAGCGACAACACTCCGCTTTATGAAAGGCGCAACACTCACCGCGTCACACCCTTTCGATAATCTTCTCGCCAAAGAGCCCTTGTGGCCGGAAGACGAGGAACAAGAGCGCCAGAACATAGGCAAACCAGTTCTCGGTCGCGCCGCCGATCATTGGCCCAATCGCAAATTCAAAGAGTTTTTCGCCCACACCAATGATCAGGCCCCCGACGATCGCACCAGGGATCGAGGTAAAACCACCGAGCATGAGAACCGGCAGCGCCTTGAGGGCGATCAGCGAAAGCGAGAACTGAACACCCGATTTGGCGCCCCACATGATGCCTGCCACCAAGGCCACAAAGCCCGCAACTGACCAGACCAGGATCCAGATGTAGTTCAGCGAAACACCAACCGACAACGCCGCCTGGTGGTCATCCGCCACCGCCCGCATCGCGCGGCCTTGTTTGGTGTACTGAGAAAAGATCACGAGGATTGCCACCAGGAAAATCGCCACGATGGTCGCAGTGATATCCAGGTTGTCGATAAAGAACCCGTAGCCAAATATATTGAACGTGTACTCGTCAATCGCAAGATTGATGCCCTGCGGCAGACAGGTGTTGTCCGTCAGACAGACATCCAGCTTCTTGATCTCGGCGCCCCACATCAAGTCAGCGATGCCTTCAAGCAGGTAGGCCAAGCCAATGGTCGCCATGAACAGAATAATCGGTTCCTGCCCCACCAGATGTCGGAAAATGAACCGCTGCACGGCCCAGGCCATTAGCACCATCACCACCACCGTTAGGGCTATGGCCACCATCGAGTGTAGCTCCCAGCCAAAGTAATGGATCTTGGTTCCAAAGATCGCGTTGATCAGGTGTGCAAAGGGCACCTGACCGTTCTGCACGCCGACAAACGTCATCGCTGCAAAAAGCGCCATAACACCTTGCGCGAAGTTAAAGATGCCAGACGCTTTGAAGATCAGAACAAAGCCCAGGGCAACCAGCGCGTACATGACGCCGGCCATCAACCCGTTCAAGAAGACTTCCATCGCAAAGAGTAACTGCTCAGGCATCTGCGGCCTCCATACACATATGGTTTGTTGTCAACTCAGTCATGGCTGACCCCTAAGTAGGCGTCGATGACGTCTTGATTGCTGCGCACCTCATCAGGCGTGCCGTCACCGATCTTTTTGCCGTAATCCATCACGACCACCCGGTCAGACAGATCCATCACCACACCCATGTCATGTTCGATCAACGCGATGGTGGTGCCGAATTCGTCATTCACATCCAGAATGAACCGCGACATGTCTTCTTTCTCTTCGACATTCATCCCGGCCATCGGTTCATCCAGAAGCAAGAGGCTTGGTTCGCTGACCAAGGCGCGTGCCAGTTCGACCCGTTTTTTCAGACCGTAGGGCAGACGCGACACGGGCGTCTTCCGGATGTGTTGGATCTCGAGGAAATCGATGACGCGCTCGGCCCGTTCGCGGTTTTCCACTTCTTCACGTTCCGCCCGACCTTTCCAGATCGCTTGCCGGAACACGTTGGCGTCCATTTTCGTCAGACGACCTGTCATTACGTTATCCAGCACCGACATCCCTTCGAACAAAGCAATGTTCTGGAACGTACGCGCGATACCCTGCTGTGCCACTTGGTAGGGTTTCATCGGTGGCCGCTTCGATCCGCGGTACCAGACCTCACCTTCCTGTGGATTATAGAATCCGGAAATCACGTTGAGCATTGACGACTTACCAGCGCCGTTGGGCCCGATGATCGCCCGGATCTCCCCTTCGCGAATGTCGAAAGAGATGTCCTTGATCGCCACCACACCACCAAAGCGCAGTGTGATGTTCTTCATCTCCATCACCACGCCGCCGATCTTGCGGCCATCTTCCGTTATGTAGCCTTCAGTCTGATCCAGCATCAGATCCAGCCCTTCTTTTCATGAGTGTTAGGCATCATGCGGCGTCCGGTCATTCCGCAGCCATCTTTGCAGGTACTGCGCTGACCGCGGCGCTCCGAATTTCCAGCGTCGCGCTGATATAGCCTTTACGCCCGTCCTCGTAGGTGACTTCGGTCTTGGTTGAGACATCCTTGGATCCGTCATAAAGCGCGGCAATAATGTCGGCGTACTTTTCTTCAATGATCCGACGGCGCACCTTCCGCGTGCGGGTCAGCTCGCCGTCATCGGCATCAAGTTCTTTGTGAAGCACAACAAACCGGTGCACCTGGCAACCAGAGAGCATTTCGTCCTGCGCCACAGACCGGTTCACCTCTTCCACGTGATCCTGGATCGTTGCCATCACCTGCGGATGAGCCGCCAGCTCCTGGTAGGACGAATAGGCGATGTTGTTGCGCTCGGCCCAGTTACCGACGGCCGTGAGATCAATATTGATGAACGCCACACATTCGGATTTGCCGTTGCCAAACAGAACGGCCTCAAGGACGTTCGGGAAGAACTTCAGCTTGTTCTCCACATATTTCGGCGCGAACAGGCTACCGTCCGCCATCTGACCCACATCTTTTGCGCGGTCGATGATGCGAAGGTGCCCGGTGTCGGCTTCGATGAAGCCCGCGTCACCCGTGGCGACCCAGCCTTCTGGATCTTTCGTGTCGGCCGTGCTTTCCGGGTTTTTGTAGTACTCCACAAACACACCAGGGGAGCGGTAGAAGACCTCACCATTCTCGGCAATTTTCAGTTCAACACCGGGGCACTGAACACCGACTGTGTCGGACCGCACCTCGCCATCCGGTTGCGCGGTGATAAACACCGTTGCTTCGGTTTGGCCGTAAAGCTGTTTTAGGTTGATCCCCATGGACCGATAGAAATCGAAGATCTCTGGCCCGATTGCCTCACCGGCAGTGTAGCCGACGCGGACACGGCTGAAACCCAGTGTGTTTTTCAGTGGGCCATAGACGAACAGGTTGCCAAGCCAGTACTTGAACCGATCCGTCGCACTCACGGTTTTTCCGTCCAAGATCGCAGGGCCGACCTTGCGCGCATGCGCCATGAAGACGTCGAAGAGCCATTTCTTAAACCGGCCGGAATCCTCCATGCGGATCATCACGTTCGTCAACTGGGTTTCGAACACCCGCGGCGGAGCGAAATAATATGTCGGTCCAATTTCCCGCAGATCGGTCATCATGGTTTCAGCGCTTTCGGGGCAATTCACGCAGAACCCGGTCCAGTAGGCTTGTCCGACAGAAAA
>CAYODE010000229.1:0-5405 GCA_964402685.1 uncultured Aestuariivita sp.
ACAGATGCGCCACATAAAACGAGAGTGTGAACATGAGCGACTTCCTTGACCAGGCGGCAACAGAACTGAACGAAAAGATTGCGGCAGCGGGGTTTGACAGCACAGCCAAATTCGCAATCGAAGGCGAAGGCGCCATCATGATGGACAGCGATGGCGCGCGGGTCGCGGATGAAGACGCCGATGTCACGCTGAGCGCGGATGCAGACACCTTCCGTGCGATTTTCGAAGGGGACTTGAACCCAACCAGCGCCTTTATGACCGGGAAACTGTCGGTGGATGGTGACATGGGCGTGGCCATGAAACTGGCATCGGTACTGGCCTGATGTCGTTAGAGGCGGCCCCGTATTACCAAGATGTGGCCGAAGGGCCGGAGAACGGGGCTGCCTATTGGGCAAAGGCATCTGACGGCGTGCGCGTCCGCGTCGGTATCTGGCCGTGTGAAAACGCACGCGGCACGATACTTTTGTTCCCGGGGCGCACGGAATTCATAGAGAAATACGCGCGTTTCGCGGATGAGATCACGGCGCAAGGCTATGCGTTGATGGCGATCGATTGGCGGGGCCAAGGTCTTGCGGACCGTCTATTGGACGATGTCCGCGTTGGACATGTCGATACGTTTGCCGATTATCAGAAAGATGTCGCAGCTTTTGTAAGGGTTGCCGAGGCGCTGGATGTGCCAAAACCCTGGCATGTTCTGGGGCATTCGATGGGTGGCGCTATTGCGCTGCGCGCTGTCATAGAAGATTTAGATGCACTCTCGGCCAGCTTTACTGGCCCGATGTGGGGTATCTTGATTTCACCAGTGATGCGGCAATTGGCGTGGGGGCTGTACCATACCGGCGGTTGGTTCGGTTTTGGGCACAAGCTGCCACCGACAGCCGATCACCAGAATTACATCGTGGCATCAGAGTTTGAAGGAAACACCCTGACAAACACGCCAGAGATGTGGGACTACATGAAGCGACAAGTCACACAATACCCGGAATTGGCACTGGGCGGACCATCGATCCATTGGCTAGGCGAAGCGATGAAAGAGTGCCGGTCTTTGATGCGTGCAGCACCGCCCACCTTGCCTGCACTATGCTTTGTCGGAGAGGACGAAGCCATCGTGGAACGTGAGGCGATGCGTCAACGTATGGCCAATTGGCCAGGCGGGTCCTACCACCTTGTCCACAATGCGCAGCACGAGGTGTTGATGGAAGGATCAGAGACCCGCGAAATGGTAATCAACCAATTGATCGACTTGTTTGAACGCGCTGAAACTCAGGCGAACGCCTGACACGCTGGTTCGGCAATTTCGCTGCGCTATGATTAGCGCATGACACGCGAACCTGTTCTAAGTTTTACCGAAAAAGGCATCTATTGCGCCGCGGGCGATTTCTACATTGACCCGTGGCGACCAGTGGATCGTGCCTTAATCACACATGGTCACGCCGATCATGCACGACCCGGCCATTCGCGATATTTGTCCACCGATCTGGCCGCGCCCGTCATCAGGCACAGATTGGGTGATATTCATTTACAAACAGTAACTTATGGCGATACTCTAACGTTAAACAAAGCGCAGGTGTCGTTCCACCCGGCTGGGCATGTCCCTGGATCCGCACAGATCCGCGTTGAGGTGGATGGGGAGGTTTGGGTCGCTTCGGGCGATTACAAGTTAGAGGATGATGGACTGTCGACACCGTTTGAGCCTGTGGCGTGCCATGCGTTCATTACGGAAAGCACATTTGGTCTGCCCGTCTTTCATTGGACCCCGCAAGCAGACGTCCAAGCACAGATAAACGACTGGTGGCGCACGAGCATATCCGAGGGAAAGACACCAATGCTAGGCGCTTATGCGCTCGGTAAAGCACAACGCCTGTTGCGCCTGTTGGACACCACCATCGGACCCATTCTGACCCATGGCGCAGTTGAAAACACAAATGCAGTTTTGCGCGCGCAGGGCATATCCCTTCCAGACACGACCTTGGTCACGCCCGAGACAAAAATCGCCGACCACCCCGGCGCGCTAGTGCTGGCCACGCCGTCGGCCTTTGGGTCCGCCTGGGCGCGTAAGTTCGGCGCCGTCTCAACCGGATTTGCCAGCGGATGGATGCAGCTGCGCGGTGTGCGCCGCAGACGTGCAGCCGATCGCGGGTTTGTCATTTCCGATCACGCCGACTGGGACGGCTTGAATCAAGCGATCAAGGATACAGGCGCCGAAAACATATATGTAACGCATGGTTACACAGACATCTTCACCCGATGGCTGTCCACGCAAGGTCTGAACGCACACGTTGTACCGACCGAATTCGAAGGCGAAACACTCGATGATACAGAGGGCAGCGCATGAAGGAATTCGCCCAGTTGTTCACGCGCATAGACCAAAGCACGAAGACTACAGTCAAAACGCAAGCCCTTGCCTCCTATTTCCAAACCGCGCCGGACGATGATCGCCTTTGGACAATTGCATTGTTTTCAGGACGACGACCCAAGCGAGCAGTGACAACTACGCGTCTGCGGGAATGGGCGGCGGAACGCGCTGGATATCCGCTTTGGCTGTTTGAAGAGGCCTATCCAATTGTCGGAGATCTGGCAGAGACAATTGCGCTTTTCTTGCCCCCGGCCTCAACGAATTCTGATCGCGGCTTATCGCACTGGATCAACATGTTACGCAGCCTAGCAGATGTCGACGAACCTGCCCGGAAGGAGGCCGTTCTTGCAGCCTGGGATGAACTCGACACGACATCGCGGTTTCTATTCAACAAGCTGATCACCGGCGGGTTTCGCATCGGGATCAGCCAAAAGCTCATGACGCGCGCGCTGGCACAGGCAACGGGTAAAGATGAGGCGGAGCTTGCGCATCGCCTCATGGGGAATTGGTCGCCAGATGCGATAACCTATCATGCCTTGATCGAAGCGGAGGATCCTACGGCCGATGCCTCACGTCCCTACCCATTTTATCTGGCCTATGGCCTCGAAGATGCGCCAGAGACGCTGGGGGAGCCCTCGGATTGGCGCGCGGAATGGAAATGGGACGGCATTCGCGGACAGTTGATCCTGCGCGACGGGCAGCATTTCACCTGGTCGCGGGGTGAAGAGCTGATGACCGACCGCTTTCCTGAACTGGCACGCGCGGTCGACTATCTGCCATCGGGCACCGTGCTGGATGGAGAGATCCTGGCCTGGGATGGTGCGCCGATGCCATTCAACGCATTGCAAAAGCGTATCGGGCGCAAAACTGTGCCAAAAACGCTGCTGCGTGATGCGCCCGTCATCCTTTATGCCTACGATCTTTTGGAAGACGGCGGCGTGGATACCCGTCATTTGCCTTTTGCTGAACGTCGCGCCCGGTTAGAGGCGCTTTTGCGCACAGCTCCTGACGATGCTCCGGTGCGACTGTCGCCCCAGCTGCCATTTGATGCCTGGACCGATCTGAGTGCGCAACGTGCGACAGCCCGAGAAGCGAAAGCCGAAGGTGTAATGCTCAAACGCGCAGATAGCCCCTACCTGTCCGGCCGAAAGAAAGGCGATTGGTGGAAATGGAAACTGGATCCGCTGACCATCGATGCCGTTATGATTTATGCCCAGCAAGGACATGGGCGACGGGCCAACTTGTTTACGGATTTCACTTTTGCTGTCTGGCAAGGCAACGAATTGGTGCCCTTTACCAAGGCCTATTCGGGCCTAACCGACGCGGAGTTTCGCCAAATCACAGCTTGGGTCCGAAAGAACACGCTGCAACGTTTTGGTCCGGTACGACAAGTCACGCCCGAGCATGTGTTCGAGATCGCGTTTGAAGGGATACATGAGAGCCCACGCCACAAGTCGGGTGTGGCGCTCCGGTTCCCCCGAATGAGCCGATGGCGGCACGACAAACCGGTTCAGGAGGCCAACACCTTGGATGATTTAAAGGACATGCTGAACACATATGGGTGAAGGCCACTGTCACGCCATATTTTCTTCACTCAAAGTCGAAAGAACATGGGGCGGAACGCTTGTGCCTTATGGCGCTGCGCCCTAAGTCATGGATCACCCAAACGATGAGGATGTTTATGTTCCAGCTGCCCTTTCCCGTTCGTGACGCCAATGCCTCTGCCGGGGGCGAAAACCTGGGCAAGTTGCCGGAATGGGATCTGAGCGATCTATACGCCTCTGAAGATGCGCCCGAGCTGAAACGGGATCTGGACTGGCTGGAAGACGCTTGCGCGTCGTTTGCCTCGGATTACGAGGGCAAGCTTGCGGATCTTGACGCCAATGGCCTGCTCGAGGCGATTTTGCGCAACGAGAAGATCAATCAGGTTGCCGGCCGCATCATGTCCTTTGCAGGTCTGCGGTATTACCAGCTAACGACGGATGCGGACCGCGCCAAGTTCATGGCGGATCTGCAGGAGAAGATCACGAATTACACCACACCCTTGGTTTTCTTCACGCTCGAGATCAATCGGATCGAAGACAATCACCTTGAAGCTCATTTGGGTGGGAACCCGGATCTGGCGCGGTACAAACCGATCTTTGACAACATCCGTGCCATGAAACCCTATCAACTGAGCGATGAGTTGGAGAAATTCCTCCACGATTTGGGCGTGGTGGGCGATGCGTGGGAACGTTTGTTCGATGAGACCATTGCCGGTCTGACCTTTGTCGTTGACGGCGAAGAGTTGAATATCGAAGGCACGCTAAACCTTCTTACAGACCCAGATCGGGATAAGCGGGAAGCCGCGGCGCAGGAACTGGCCCGCGTTTTTGCTGACAACATCAAAACCTTTGCACGCGTGCACAACACGCAAGCCAAGGAAAAGGAAATCATTGACCGCTGGCGCGGTATGCCGACGGCGCAAACCGGACGGCATTTGTCGAACCAGGTCGAACCCGAAGTGGTAGAAGCACTGCGTGAAGCGGTAGTGGCTGCCTACCCCAAGCTGAGCCACCGGTATTATGAGCTAAAACGCAAATGGCTGGGCCTGGACAAGATGCAGGTCTGGGATCGCAATGCGCCCCTGCCTTTGGAAGACACCCGCATTGTCGGCTGGGACGAAGCTGAGACGACTGTGTTGGAGGCTTATGCCGCCTTTGATCCGCGCATGGCCGACTTGGCGGAGCCGTTTTTCAAGAAAGGTTGGATCGATGCGGGCGTGAAACCGGGTAAAGCGCCCGGCGCGTTTGCGCATCCGACGGTGACGAATGTGCATCCGTACGTCATGCTCAACTATTTGGGAAAACCACGCGATGTGATGACTCTGGCGCATGAGCTGGGCCATGGCGTGCATCAGGTTCTGGCCGCTGGCCAGGGAGAGATGCTGTCATCGACCCCTCTGACACTGGCTGAAACGGCATCTGTGTTTGGCGAAATGCTGACCTTCCGCAAAATGCTGGACGGAGCTCAGACGCCCGAGCAGCGCAAAGTGCTATTGGCGGGCAAG
>CAYODE010000230.1:0-5396 GCA_964402685.1 uncultured Aestuariivita sp.
AAAAACTGGCCGAGGCACAGCCCGAGGTCGAGATGAAGGGCTTCCGCAAAGGCAAAGTGCCGATGCCGCTGCTGAAGAAGCAGTTTGGTCAGCGTCTGATGGGCGAGGCGATGCAGGAAACCGTCGATGGCGCGATGCAAAGCCATCTGGAGGAAAGCGGTGATCGCCCGGCGATGCAGCCCGAGATCAAGATGGTCAACGAAGACTGGAAAGAGGGCGACGATATCGTCGTTGCGATGTCTTATGAAGCGCTGCCTGAGATCCCGGATGTGGATTATAAGAAGCTGACGTTGGAGCGGTTGGTTGTGGCCCCAGGTGAGGCGGATGTGGAAGAGGCGCTTGGCAAGATTGCCGAGAGCGCACAGAACTTCGCGACCAAGAAAGGCAAGGCTGCCGATGGCGATCAGGTTGTGATCGATTTCCTTGGCAAGGTCGATGGCGAGGCGTTCGATGGCGGCGCGGCCGAAGACTATCCGCTGGTCCTGGGCTCAAACTCCTTCATCCCGGGCTTTGAAGAGCAGTTGATCGGCACCAAAGCCGGCGAAGAGAAAGACGTCGAGGTGTCTTTCCCCGAGGAGTACCAGGCCGAGCATCTGGCCGGCAAAGCCGCCGTGTTTGAATGCAAGATCAAAGAGGTCAAGAAACCGGTGCCTGCCGAGGTCAATGATGATCTGGCCAAGCAATATGGGGCCGAGGATTTGGCCGCGCTGAAAGGCCAGATCGAAGAGCGGATGAAAGCCGAATACGCGGGCGCGGCCCGGCAAGTGCTGAAACGGCAGCTCTTGGATCAGTTGGATGCGCAGGTGGCGTTTGATCTGCCGCCGTCGCTGGTCGATGCGGAAGCCGGTCAGATCGCGCATCAGCTGTGGCATGAGGAAAACCCTGACGTGCAGGGCCATGACCATGGTGAGATCGAAACCACCGATGAGCACAAGAAACTTGCCGAGCGCCGGGTGCGCTTGGGCCTGCTTCTGGCCGAGCTGGGGCAGAAGAACGACGTGCAGGTATCCGATTCCGAGATGACCCAAGCGATCATGAATCAGGCGCGGCAATATCCAGGCCAGGAACGTGAGTTCTTTGAGTTCATCCAGCAAAACCAGCAAGCACAGCAACAGCTGCGCGCGCCGCTGTTTGAAGACAAGGTGGTGGATTTCGTGTTCGAGATGGCCGATGTCGCAGAGAAAGACGTCTCGAAAGATGACCTGCAAAAGGCCGTCGATGCGTTGGAAGACGAAGCTTAAGCGACGCTTCCGTTCTCAAAATCAATCAAGGCCGCCTGTTTGGGCGGCCTTTTTTGTTGGGGTTTTCATCAGTTTAAGACGGGGAAGTTGCAAACAAAATTATTTTTCGACAGGATCATCGCAAAATAGTTTGCGAGGGTTCCATGCGTCTGTTCTTGTCTGTTCTGCTTCTTTCCTTTGGTCTCGTCGGTACGGCGATTGCCTGTCCGCAACCGCAACAGGCGGTGCAAAGTTTCAGCTATACCGGTGACTTTCTCTGGCAGCCGCGAACCCACAACGTGACGGCAGGGGGCGATGTCAATCTTGAGCGGTGTCGATTGGCGCCGACGACGATGCGCGGTTTCGTCATTGCCCAGCCTGATTTCTCATTCCAGTTGAATGGTATGTCGGGCTACGATCTGGCGATCGACGTGTCCGAGGCAAATTGCGACACCGTTTTGTTGGTGCGCGATGCCCGCGGCAACTGGATTTTCGATGACGATAGCGGCAGCGGGTTGAATGCGTATATCCGTTTGAGCCGCCCTGGCAACGGGCGCGTCGATGTTTGGGTCGGGACATATGATCGATCCTTGTGCGATGCGCGGCTCCGCGTGGAGACCTGGCGCTAATCCTCGAAAAAACGGATCTCGCCTTAGGTTTTTTCTATGCCTTTGGCGGGAACCTGCCTATCCTCCACGCACGCCCAGTTCGGGCGGTCCGACCTCGTGCCCGGTTTGATGTTTATTGACCTCATTGCATATGGCTGCGGCATGGCGACCGGGCATTTGACCTTCATCCCGACCGGGGGTCTGCGCGCCCTGGGCCGGATGTTTGATGTAGACACGGCAAACGGGAGGGAATTGATATGAGATTATTCCTCGCCAGTATTTTTCTATTTTTTTCGATGGGCGTGGCCGCGATGGCCTGTCCGAATTATCAGCTCGCCAGCGGCGCGTTCAGCTATACCGGCGACACGCTTTACACCCCCACCACCTTCGGTGTGCAGGCCGGTGGGCCGAACGCGCTCTCCAATTGCGGTTTGGGCGGTTTGGGCTCCGGGTATTTCCGCTCGGCACCGGATTATTCCTTTGATTTGAGTGGCATGGACCCCTACCGGTTGGTCATTGATGTAGACAGCCAATGCGATGCAGCGCTTTTGGTGAATACGGCCAACGCGCAATGGCTGTTCGATGATGACAGCAACGGAAATCTTGATCCGCGGATCGAACTGACCAATGCGGCACAGACCAACGGGCGCGTTGATGTTTGGGTCGGTACCTTTGGTGGCGGTTCCTGCAGTGCAACAGTGACTTTGGAGACTTTCTTCAACCAAGCACCAGCCCCGGCCCCGGCACCCACGCCGCTTCCGGCCTCTTGCCCGACCTGGAACTTGCAAGGTGCGCAGGTGACACTGACGGGCCAGCAACTCTACACACCGCAGCGCTTTGGCGTTCAGGCTCAAGGTGGCACGGCCGCGTCGTCTTGCGGCGAGTTCCAAGGCACCGGGTATTTCAGCGCCGCGCCGCAATATTCGTTCTATCTCAGCGGGATGGACCAATACCGGCTTGATCTGGATGTGGTGGCCGATTGTGACACCACGCTTTTGGTCAACACCGCCGATACGGTTTGGCATTTCAACGATGACGGCGCGGGCTATCCGAACCCGAGCCTGAGCTTGACCGGCGGTCAGGCGTTGAATGGCCGGGTTGATGTCTGGGTCGGCAGCTATACCGGCCAGAACTGTAACGCGACGCTGAATATGGAGACCTTCTTTGCTTCGGCGCCGCAGCCCCAACCGCAACCACAGCCCGCGGGTGGCTGCCCAACCTTCAACATGTCGGGGCAGCAACTGACCTTGACCGGTCAGCAGCTTTACAGCCCGCAAGCCTATTCGGTGCAAGCTGGCGGCGGGACCCCGGTGAGCAACTGCAATATCGGGGCAGGCGGATATGCCAATGCGGCGCCGCATTACACCTTCTTCCTGAGCGGGATGGAGGAATATCGCCTGGCCATCGATGTGGACAGCCAATGCGACTCGACGCTGATCGTGAACGCGGCCAACGGCCAGTGGTTCTATGATGATGACAGCAATGGCAATCTGGACCCCCGGATGGACCTGCGGGGGGCGAATTTGCTCAACGGCCGAGTCGATGTTTGGGTCGGAACATTTGGCGGAGGTGCTTGTCCTGCCACGCTAAATATGGAAACTTGGTTTAACTGAACGGGTGTTCCGAACGGCGGTTTTGCTGCGGGGCATGTCCGCGGTAAAGCCGCCCCTTGGGGCGGTGTTTTCACTGAAACCAAGAATGGAAGACTTACATGAAACGCTTAATTGCGGCCGTTTTTGTGCTATTTGGCCTGGCCGTGCCAGCTTTGGCTTGCCCGACATTTGATACAACCGGGGCAACCTACACCCTGACCGGGGATCAACTCTACAGCCCGCAAAGCTATTCCGTTGTTGCGGGTGGACCGAACCAGCTGCGCAACTGCGGCTTTCAGTATTCCGGCAGTGTGATTTCGTCCCCCGATTTCTCGTTCTATCTGAGCGGGATGGACAACTACCGTTTGGAGATCGAAGTGACATCCGCCTGTGACACGGTGCTTTTGGTCAACTCGGCCAACACCACCTGGTTCTTCGACGATGATTCCCGTGGCAATCTTGACCCAGTGATCAACATCCGTGGCGGCGAGCATCTCAATGGCCGGGTCGACGTTTGGGTCGGCACCTATAATGGCGATTATTGCGACGCCACGCTTGAGATGGAAACCTGGAACAACTGATCCGGGCCGACAGCATCTGACAAAATTGGAAAACCCGCCACGATGGCGGGTTTTGCTTTTTTCCTGGGCGCACTCTTCTGAGGACAGCGCTTCGTCGGGCACGAAAAAACCGCGCCCGTAAAAGGCGCGGTTTTGATTTGTGATGACCGGGTTGGGATCAGGCGGTCTCGTCGCCGTCTTCCTCAGTGGCCTCGTCTGCCGAGGTCTCTTCAGCACTCTCGGCCGGGGCCTCTTCCAACTCATCGAGCTGTGCGGCGCCGATATCGTCGAAGAGCTCCGCGATCTCGAACTCGGCAGCCGCTTCTTCTTCGGCGGCCAGTTCCTGGATCGATTTGCCGGAGGCTTGCAACTCGGCCTCTTCGGTCGAGCGGGCCACGTTCAAGGTGATGTCCACCTCGACCTCAGGGTGCAGGACCACATGCACGGTGTGCAGGCCCAGCTCTTTGATCGGACGGGCCAGCGCCACCTGTTTGCGGTCAATCGTGAAGCCATCCGCCGTGGCGGCTTCGGCCGCGTCGCGGGTGGTGACAGAGCCGTAAAGCGCGCCGGCGTCAGAGGCCGAGCGGATCACGACAAACTGCTGACCAGCGAGCTTTTCGCCCATCTTGTCGGCTTCGGCCTTGGTTTCCAGGTTCTGCGTCTCAAGCTGAACTTTCTGAGCCTCGAAGGCTTTCAGATTCGCTTCATTGGCGCGAAGAGCCTTTTTCTGCGGCAAGAGGTAGTTGCGCGCATAGCCCTGCTTCACAGAGACCACATCGCCCATCTGACCAAGTTTTGCCACACGTTCTAGAAGGATAACGTCCATTGGTCAGTCTCCTTATTTCACGGCGTAGGGCAGGAGGGCCAGGAACCGCGCGCGTTTGATGGCCTGGGCCAGTTTGCGCTGGTTTTTGGCACCCACGGCGGTGATCCGCGACGGCACGATCTTGCCACGCTCAGAGATGTAGCGTTGCAGAAGGCGGGTGTCTTTGTAGTCGATCTTCGGCGCGTTATCGCCCTCAAACGGGTCGGATTTGCGACGGCGGAAAAACGGTTTTGCAGCCATTGGTCTAGATCCTTCCCTTAGCGGCGCTCACGGCGGTCGCCGCGTTCGTCACGTTTTTGCATTTGGACCGAGGGCAGCTCGGCATGTGCGTCGACCTTGATGGTCAGAACCCGCATCACGTCATCATGCAGACGCATCAGGCGTTCCATTTCCTGCACAGCGGGGGCCGGCGCGTCGGAACGCATATAGGCATAGTGGCCTTTGCGGTTCTTGTTGATCTTGTAGGCCATGGTTTTGACACCCCAATACTCGTGATCCACGAGGGTGCCGCCATTGTCGGTCAGCACGGTGCCAAAATGTTCGATGAGGCCTTCGGCTTGCGTGTTGGACAAGTCCTGACGCGCAATCAT
>CAYODE010000231.1:0-5395 GCA_964402685.1 uncultured Aestuariivita sp.
TCATCATCCTGTTCATTCAATTCCGGCCCAAAGGGATCGTCGCCCTCAAAGGTCGGGCGGCGGCGGATTGACCCATGAAACGTACTTTCATCGCAGAAAACCCGTCGGTCTTATGGTTCTTACTGGCGTTATCGGTCTTCACCTTGGGCGTCACCGTTTTGTCCGAGGCAACAGGCGCGGCCGTGATCTCGACCAGCTTTGTCAAGACATTGGGGAAGACGTTGTGTCTTTGCCTGATCGCCATCGCGATGGACGTGGTCTGGGGGTATTGCGGGATCCTCAGCTTAGGTCATTTCGCGTTTTTTGGCTTAGGTGGCTACGCCATCGGCATGTGGCTTATGTACGCCCGTACCGAAGCCATCGTTCTGGAATCGCTGGCAAATCAACCCATCCCCCCGACGCCTCAAGAGGTTTCGGACGCGATCGGAAACCAGATCTTTGGCGTTGTTGGCAGTTCCGAGTTTCCGATGATCTGGGCCTTTGCTGATAACCTGTACCTCCAACTTTTGATGGTGGTGTTGGTGCCCGGTCTGTTGGCATTGGTTTTTGGCTGGCTGGCTTTCCGGTCACGCGTGACTGGCGTCTATCTGTCGATCCTCACCCAAGCTATGACATTGGCGCTGTCGCTATACCTGTTCCAGAACGACAGTGGTTTGCGTGGCAACAACGGCCTCTCGGGCCTGCAAAATATTCCAGGATATGAGGATACGTCCCAAGCTGTGATTTCCATCGTCTTCTTTTGGGTATCAGCCTTGGTGCTGGGCGCGGCTTATGTGTTCTTTGCTTGGGTGGTGTCCGGCAAGATGGGCAGCGTCATCAAGGGCATCCGAGATAATGAAGCACGTGTGCGGTTTCTGGGCTATCACGTGGAAAGTTATAAGCTCTTTATTTTCACAATCACCGCCGTCATCTCGGCCATCGCCGGGGCGCTCTATTACCCGCAGGCGGGCATTATCAACCCCGGAGAAATAGCGCCCATCGCGTCGATTTATCTGGCGGTTTGGGTTGCTATCGGCGGCCGCGGTCGGCTTTACGGTGCCGTCATCGGCGCCGCCTTTGTGTCGCTTCTGTCCAGCTGGTTCACGGGGGGCGGAGCACCCCCATTGAACCTTGGGTTCTATACCATCCAATGGACCGACTGGTGGCTTGTCTTGCTGGGTCTGTCCTTTGTGGCGGTGACGTTGTTCTTTCCAAAAGGAATTGGTGGTCTCTTTGACTATCTGGTGAGGAAACAACCATGAGCACGCTTTTGGAAGTCTCTGGCGTGTCGGTCACGTTCGATGGATTTCGCGCTATCAACAATCTGTCGATCCAGTTTGCCGAAGCTGAGCTCCGGGCGATCATCGGGCCCAATGGGGCGGGCAAGACAACGTTCATGGACATCGTCACCGGAAAGACCAAGCCCGATGAAGGTAAGGTGATCTGGGGAGAGAAGAACATCTCTCTGCTGGGCATGTCAGAGAGTGACATCGCAATCGCGGGGATCGGTCGTAAGTTCCAGAAACCCACTGTCTTTGAAGAGCAAACGGTGCGCCAAAACTTGGCAATGGCGTTGAAAAACCCGCGCAGCCCCTTTGCCGTTCTTACGCACAAGAAAACCCGCAGAAATGCCGAACGGATCGAGGCGATCGCACAACAGATCGGTCTGGCCGACAGTCTCACTCAAGTGGCCGGAAAGTTGAGCCACGGGCAGAAGCAATGGCTTGAGATTGGTATGCTTCTGGCACAAGAGCCGCGCTTGTTGCTGGTCGATGAACCGGCGGCTGGCATGACCGCCGAAGAACGTGAAAAAACCACCGATATCCTGCGCGAGGCAGCCAAGACACGCTCGGTTGTTGTGGTGGAACATGACATGGAATTCGTGCGCCGTCTGGAGTGCAAAGTCACCGTATTACACGAAGGGTCGGTGTTGGCCGAAGGCAGCCTTGACCACGTGACGTCTAACCAAAAAGTCATCGACGTGTATCTGGGGCGTGGACATGCTTGAGACGCAGGATCTCTGTCTGAACTACGGCCAAAGCCAGATCCTTTATGATCTGTCGATCACCGCTACGGTGGGTGAGATCACAACCGTGATGGGCAATAACGGGGTGGGCAAAACTAGCCTGCTCAAAGCCATCGCGGGGCGCCATCCCATCGTGCGTGGATCGGTCTTCGTCGATGGCCAGCCCTTGAAAGGTGCGACTGCGTTCAATGCCGCCCGAGCCGGGATCGCGTATGTCCCACAGGGTCGCGAAATCTTCCCGATGATGACTGTTCTGGAGAACCTCGAAACCGGGTTTGCATGCCTGCCCAAAACGGACCACTCCATCCCGGGGCAGATCTATGACTTGTTCCCTGTGCTCAAGGACATGCAGGGACGTCGCGGAGGCGATCTTTCCGGCGGGCAACAACAGCAATTGGCCATTGCCCGCGCTCTAATCACGCGCCCCAAGGTGCTGCTGCTCGATGAACCGACAGAAGGCATCCAACCCAATGTCATCGAACAGATTGGCGACGCACTCGAGACGCTGAGGCAGCAAGGTGGCATGGCAATTGTGATGGTTGAGCAGAACGCGGACTTCGCGTTTCGTCTGGCCGATCGGATTTTTGTGATGGAACGAGGGCGGGTCAAACGCGGCGTGGTCAAAGCCGAGTATTCCAAGGCCGATTTGCTGGATGATCTTTCACTTTAACACGGTCTTTCTGTGACCAGGTATGACATCACCAATGCGGATCATGCCGCCGCACATGCCCGGCGGGCAAGGGAAACCGCGCAGGTTGTCCACCCAGTGTCACAGGAAAGGCAACCCGCTTTGCAGGTCCCCAGCTTGTTTCTTCGACATCGGGCGCAAGATCAGTATCGCTCAGGGCGTCCATCGAGGGGCTGAGATGATGCGCCCCGGCACCAATCAGCATATGTGCTGTCCGGGCCAAGGATAGCTGCGCCTGATACACGCGACCCGTCTGCGCTCGCACACGCAGCGCCCTTAGGATGGCCGCGGCCAACAAATACCCAGTCGCATGATCCAGCGCCTGTACGGGCAGGGGCGTCGGGTGCGCCGCTCCGGAGCGTGCCATACCCTCGGCAGCGATCCCTGTGCTCATTTGCACCAGACTGTCAAACCCGCGCCGCTTCGCCCAAGGGCCGGTCCATCCATAGGCGTTCAGGCTCACGTCGATCAGGCCTGGATTTTCGCTTCTACGCTGGTCGGCGCTAAAACCTAGGCCATCCAATGCACCGGGCCGATATCCGTGCACAAGTACGTCTGCTTGTTTCAACAGTGTTTGGAAGTGCCGGCGATCCGCATCCTGCGTCAAATCCAAACCGGCGCAACGCTTTCCCAAAGTGACTTCGGCTTCGACCGGGGGCTCATTCCAATGGGGCGGGTCAATCCTCAGTACACGCGCCCCAAAGCCAGCAAGGAACCGCGTTGCCACTGGGCCAGCCAAGACCCGCGTGAGATCGAGGATGCGAAGGCCGTCTAGGACGACCGGTTTGGGGTCTAGGTCTTCGTGGTCCGTCCAGTGGATCAACGGCTCCTTCGCCACAGATTGTCCCTGAGGATGTGCTTGCCATGAGGCCAGATCGCGCATTTCCGCCGCGCATCCGCCTTCTCCTACCACGGCCTGTTCCAATTCCGTCGCTTTCCACGTCGCCACGCGCGCCGCCGCCGCCGTCCGATTGGGCTCGCAACCTAATACCCGCAACGCCGCGTCACGGTGATGGGGCGCGTTGGTGTGCAATCGGATCCAGCCATCGGCGGTCGGATAATCACCTGCTACTGCGTCCCAAAGGCTGGGCATATCCCAACCCATGGGGTGAACGGTCATATCGAACCACTGCAGCGCTTGGCGTTTGTCGATTGAGACCTTTGGAGCGCCCGTGAGGGCCGCCAACTCCTGCGCCGCAGCGGACCACGAACTGAGGGCCAAGCCTGTCACATCGAAATAGGAAGGCAGAGAGCCACCCCCAAGGATTTGCGGGTTTGGTCCTGGTGTCATGTTCCCGCCGAGGGCTGCTGTAATCTCACTGTCGAATGGCGTCATGATATCAACTCCTTGGCCTCAACGGGGCGGTCCGTTGATTGGTTTGCAATCTAGAAAACACAATCCAAAACGGGAAGAGAACAGAGTTGAATGAACCGTACGCGATCTGCCTCACATATGCCGTATGTTCCGACCAGCTCAGACAAGAACGAGAGGCTCCTTTTCAGCTTCGCCCTGCGAGGCGATGAGGCACTGCGCCCAACACAGTAGTGAACCGCCGGCCATCCCGGAAAGGTTGGATTTGTTGTCAGTCGAACTCTGCTGTGGTAGATTTTTCTGAAAACAACAAGATGAATTTGAGGCAGTGCATGGCAACAGATCGCCGCTTTTTTCTTGCGCTTACCGTAAAGAACGAAGCGCCAAACCTGTGGGAATGGGTGGCCTACCATCGAGCGATTGGCTTCACCGATATCGCGATCTACCAAAACGACAGCGTCGATGGCACGCAAAAGATGTTGCGAACAATGGAGAAGCACGGCTTCATCCAGTATTTCAACAATCCCAGCCGAAATAAGGGATGGCAGAACAAAGCCTATCGGCGTGCGTCTCGCCTGCCGGAATTCCGCGCCGCCGAATGGGCTATGTCGCTTGATTGTGACGAATTCTTAGTCGTGCGGACAGGTGATGGCACTGTATCTGCGCTTGTTGATGCGCTTCCGGCCGAGGCCACCTGCTGCACGGTCCACTGGAAAGCGTTTGGGTCGAGCTTTCATGCACAAATGCCAGACGGTCTTGTGACCGAGGAGTTCACACTGGCCGAGACGCCCGGTCGGATTGCAGAGAAGCAAATGGGCTTCAAATCCATTTTCAAACCTGCAGCATACCGGCGAATTGGCATCCATAAACCTAAGGATGCCTTCCCAGAAGTCTCTCACGCAATGTGCAACGGGTCCGGTATTCTACTGGACCCAGATGCAGATCCCGGATGGCGTTCCAAAGACCCGGCCTGTCGGAAGCTCGCGCAGATCAATCACTATGCGATCCGGGATGTGGAGCGCTTCTTGGTGAAATCAGGTCGCGGTCGAACCGCCAACCATGAACGCCCTGTCGACACCAATTATTGGCGCAGTTTCGATATCAACGATGCGCAAGATCTTGGAGCGGCACGGCGCGGCCCCGAAACCCGCGCTGAAATGGAACGTATGAATAACAAAACTCGCGGTCGGATCGAGCTCTTGCACCAAGAGGGTCGCAAGGCGAACCGTCAGGTTTTTGAAGAGCTGTTTGAGGATGATTACTATCGCGGTATCTACCAAGAAATTGTTGGCGGCTTTCGAAACCACCATGGTGAGTTGTCTAGTACGCGCGCAAGTTGAGGCTCATGCCTTGCGTACCGATTGTTCGCATTGATAAGAAACCATGGTGC
>CAYODE010000232.1:0-5374 GCA_964402685.1 uncultured Aestuariivita sp.
TCGTTGCTCCACACATCGCCGGGCCGGTCATGCATAGCAACAATGGCACGCGCGAGACGCGGATCAGCCAGTCCCCCCAACATACCGCGCGGCACATCACCCTTTTCCAAACGGGCGCGCAAAAGCCGGACAATCAAGACTTCAGCCAAACGTGCCAAGACCGACGCCCCGCCACAACGACCAGCGTCAACTTCCGCCCGCATTAGTGCGATAACGGCGGATAGTTCCTCGTCATGATCTACCTTGTGATGCAGTTCATCAGGAAGGGCAGCCGCCAAGGGCGCTTCTGCTCCCCCAAAGTCCACCTGCGCCTGGAACGCGACACGACCTTTGATTTCGGCGGGCAGCCCCACGGAGCGGGGTTTCAGGTACAAATGCCGACCGTCCGACGTGTCGATCACAAAGAGGTTCGCCTCTTCACTGGAAGCGACATGTACGCGCAGAGCAAATCGAGCCATGAGGGCGGAAAGTCGGTCAATCCCAGCCATAACGATCCTTTTGATCAGATAAACAATGTTTTCCTAATAGACCGTACAGCTATATCCATAATCAATGCAACCAGACAAAGGAATCATGCACATGTTGACCCCCCGCCAAAAGACACCTGACCTCACGCTGCCTCTTATCGGCGGTGGTACGTTCGATCTTGCCACAGACAGCAGCGAACGCGGGACAGTCATTACGTTTTATCGGGGGCTACACTGCCCGATTTGCGCCAACTACCTGTCTGAACTGGAAAAACGGGTCGACGCATTTGCCGAGCGCGGAGTGAAAACCATTGCGGTCAGCACAGATGGAGAAGAGCGGACGCGTGACATGGTCGAAAAGATCGGCGCAGAAAAACTGCGTTTTGGTTATGACCTGAGCCTACAAAAAGCGCGTGAATGGGGGCTCTACATCTCCACCGGTCGCGGCAAAACATCGATTGGCATCGAAGAACCAGAACTCTTCGCAGAACCTGGTCTGTTCATGGTGACACCGGAACAGACGCTCTACTATGGCTCGGTTCAGACCATGCCGTTTGTGCGTCCACACTTCTCGGAACTGGTCAGCGCGCTCGATTTCGCGATTGAAAAGAATTATCCGGCACGTGGGGAATACACCGGCGCATTGCCGGTAGCAGCCGAATAAAACTAGCCTGATCTAGGCCCGGTAGCGGGCCTAGATCACTCCGGCGAGAACGACCATGTCCCGTCTGCATTTCTGCATTGGCGGCTACCGGCTTGTGTTCTTTTCTGAACGCCCGCTTCAGTCGTATGCACAAAGGACACACACGTGCCGTTGCGTTCGACCTTTGTGATTTCCACAACGCCCCGCGCACCTGTTTCCTCATTGGCCCAAGTCGCCTTGTCGCCCACCTTAACGCCAGGCTTGGTGTAAAGATCCACAGCGGTCTGCGTGGCAAGTTCGACGTCTTCCGGCTTGAGTTTCGAGTTGCCCAGCAAACGTGCGATCTGCGCCGAGCTCGGTGACGCGACAAACAGAACAAGTGAGACTGCAGCGAATAGGCAGACGCTTGGTTTAACGATCCAATGGACAAATCTGATCACGACGGACTACTCCCAAAAGGCTTTGCGACTCAACGAAAGACATTGCTCTTCCAAAGCCTAAAGGGCCGTGCGCCACGCACAATACCTGATTGTGGCAAAACCCGCGTTGAGCGAAGAAAGGAGAATTTGGCAGGGGCAGCAGGGTTCGAACCCGCGACCTACGGTTTTGGAGACCGTCGCTCTACCAGCTGAGCTATACCCCTAAAGCCAAGTTGCGTGTTAAGGGGCGACGATGCCCTTTGCAAGGGCTTTTCGATTTATCTACGCCGCGGATTTCGACGCCGAGAACGACGGGCTTTCCACCACCCCCTGGTCAAAGAGTTGAGCGATTTCGGCATCACTCAGGCGCGCCACATCACCCAAGATCTCTTCTGTGTGGGTCCCAAGTTCTGGTGCCGCGACCGGGTCTTGCCTCGGGTGAGCCGAGAAAGTTGTTGGCAAACCGGGTACTGGGAACACCCCTGCTCCGGGTTGAGGCAGAGATTTGAACATCGGGTTTTCATCCGATAAGTCCGGATCGCTATGAACAGCCTCGCGCGTCGTGCGGAACTCTGACCACGTTAGCCCTATAGCGTTAAAGTCAGACGCAAACTCATCAACGCGACGCGACGCGAACCACGGCGCGAGGATCGCTGTAATCGGGTGCCGATGCTGCCATCGCGCCTCTTCTTCGCCAAGATCGGCGCCGATCCTAGCTGCCAAATCCGCCATCTGTGTTTCCGTACCCGTCGCCTTAAGGATGCCTGACCATTGCCGACGGGTCAGACCAATAATCATAACACGACGCCCGTCTGCACAGACGAAATCCTGACCATATGCGCCGTAAAGAGAATTACCCGCTTTTTGACGCTCTTCACTGTTTAAAACCGCATCGCCAATCATGCCCAGATGGCCAATCGTGGCAGCGGCAACATCTTTCAATGCAAGTTCTACGTCCTGTCCCTGTCCGGTTTTTAGTCTGTGCCGCTCTGCAGCCAGCAAAGACGAAACCACCAGATTTCCCGCCACCAGATCCCAAGTGGGCACTGCGCTGGCCACGGGATCGTTGTGATCCTCGGGGCCGGTAATGTCAGGAATGCCAAGGCTCGGGTTGACGGTGTAATCTACTTGAGGGCGTCCGTGCCGGTCGCCCATCAACGTCACCATGATGAGATCATCCCGAAACTGACGGAGCGTCGGGTAGTCCATCCAGCCCCGGACGCGAAGATTGGTCAGAAACAGGCCTGCATCCTCGCCCGGCGCCGTGATAATCTGTGTGATAAGCTCTCGCCCGCGTTCGGATTTCATGTCTATCGCAATGGAGCGTTTGCCCTTGTTCAAGCCCGCCCAAAATAGGCTGTTCCCATTTGGAGCCACGGGCCAGCGTTTGGCATCGAGGCCACCGCCGATGCGATCAAAACGAATGACGTCCGCCCCCATTTGAGCCAGCGTCATACCTGCGAGAGGCACCGCAACAAATGCCGAGCCTTCGACGATCCGCATACCTTTCAGAATGTCGCTCATAGCGCCTCCTCCCATGCTGCCTTGGCCTGCATGCCTTGATAGGCTGCGCCATTACCCGTCGCTGCCGTGCAGAGCTTCATTGTGTCATTGTCGTTTTGCTGCCCCATCACGCGGAGCTCTTCACCCGCGAATACAGGATGTACGCCACGGAACGAGAAATGGTCTGGCACGCGACCTGCATGCCGGGTTGCTGCATTGATCAGCAGCGTGGCTTGCAAAGGCCCATGCACGACCAGTCCAGGATAGTGCTCAACCGTCTGGGCATAGGGCAGATCATAGTGGATCCGGTGAGCGTTGAATGTCAGCGCTGAATAACGAAAAAGAAGAGTTGGCGTCGTTTCAAAGTCTTCTTCGAAATCCGCCTGTGAGATGACGTCCTGCTTGCGCGGCGGCGCGTAACGATCAGGGATCGCCAGATAGACGATGTCCTGCCGTTCACTGATCGCCAAGCCGTTTTCGCCCGAGATCATGTGATCAACCGTCACGAAGACCATGCGCCCGGCTACGCCGTTCTTTTCTACAATGCTTTGTATCGTTGAGACCCGCTCCAATGCTTCGCCAACATGGAGTGGTTTGTGGAAAGACAGCTTTCCGCTTGCCCACATGCGTCGCTCAAGATGAAGCGCCGGCAGAAATTCCCCAAGCTGCGGATGCCCATCGCGGCCAAGCTCCGTCGTTGGTGTTTTGGGAAGAAATCCGAACCAGTGCCACAACGGCGGCAGTTCTTGGCCGAAGTCGATCGGCGCGCCCGAAACTCCAAACGTCGCTTGAGCCATCCGTGCAACCTGCACGCTTACCCCGCCAGACCAGGTTTCAGTACGATTTTCCCAGGCTGTTAGGTTCACTTGATTCATCAGTCAGCGGCGCTTTCACAATCGTTGTGCAGGATCATTGCAATGCAATATGATTTCAAAAAAATCAATTATTTTAAATACTTAGATGAATACTATTGTATACATTCAAAGGGTTTCTGCACGTGCAAAGTGATGCAACATACCGCTTCTCAAGGGTTTGTCGTCGCGATTGTGCAGCTGCAGAAGATGTAAATGCAGACCAAGTTTTTCGGCATGCATTTGTACACCTCGCCTGCGAGGGGAGCGGAGCGGCACTTGCGATACTCCAGCAGTTGGCTCGACGGATGTGATTCTTGCCTTTCGAACTGACAGGAAATGCGCGTGGAGAGCCCCTTAGGTGATCACGAGTGCGCTCCACGGCCCCTGATAATCTGAGAAAGGCAAGTGCTCTGAATGGATAAGAGGAATTCCGGCGCTCAGTTATCGCATGTGCAAAAGTTTTTGGCGTCTGACCTGCCTTGTATAGAGTGCGATCAGGGGAGGACCAAAAATGACAATCTACAAAAGCACATTCCCGGATGTTGCGCTGAGTGACAAGACTGTCACCCAGCGTGTGTTCGAAGGGATTGATCCCAATCGCACTTTGCTGATCGATGGCCCAACTGGGCGGAGTATGAGCGGTGCCGATTTCGTCACAGGTGTGAAATCGCTCGCAACAGGGTTAGAGGCCAAGGGATGGGGCGCGGGCAAGGTTGTGGCTCTGATGGCACCAAACATCCCCGAGTACTGCGTCGTCTTTCACGCCGCCGCTTGGGCAGGTGGAACCATTACGACGATCAACCCGACCTACACTGCGAATGAAGTTAATCATCAGCTGATCGACGCGGGCGCTGACGTTCTGGTCACGATCGGTATGTTCGCTGACACAGCGAAAGACGCCATCCAAGGCACCGGTGTTTCAGACGTGGTGGTTATCGGCGAAGCGCCCGAGGGGATGATACCGTTGTCCGATCTCATGGGACCGCCGATGGAACACCAAGCCCCGGTCGACGTCTCACGTCACGTCGTGGCCTTGCCCTATTCGTCTGGCACAACTGGATTGCCCAAAGGGGTGATGCTGACCCACCAGAACCTCGTCGTGAATATTGATCAGTCTTTGGTTGCGGCCGACGTAAACCCGGGCGAGATGACCGTCGCGTTTCTGCCATTTTTTCATATCTATGGACTGCAGATCCTTCAGAACTTGTATCTCGCGATGGGTGGCGGTCTTGTGACCATGCCGCGTTTTGACCTTGAGATGTATCTGGATTTGATCACCGAACACAAAACGCCCCGGCTTTGGATCGTACCGCCCGTGGCTTTGGCGCTCGCCATGCATCCGCTTGTCGACAAGTATGATTTGTCCTGGATCACGCAGGTTAACTCCGCAGCCGCGCCGTTGGGATCAGATGTCGCTGAAGCCATGGGCAACCGACTGGGCACCAATGCGACCCAGGGCTATGGTATGACCGAGCTGTCGCCCGTCAG
>CAYODE010000233.1:0-5362 GCA_964402685.1 uncultured Aestuariivita sp.
CGATCAAGACAATCTTGACCGCACTTGCACTCACCGTTCTGCCGGCAGCGTCCTTTGCCATGTGCTCGGGACAAAGTCACCAGGCGATGTCCTGCGCAGAAGGCACTGTTTGGGACGCAGAAAGCGAAAGCTGCGTCAAGCAGGTCACGAGCTAAACGGCGAACCGTCGTCGCGGTATACATTCTCACAATTCAGTCAGGGCGGCTCATTTTGGGTCGCCTTGATCACGTAAAGCCCTACCCTTGCGCCAACCAAATTGAACCAGGGAATCATAGCTATGCGCCTCGCCGCCGTTTTTTGTCTGTCATTGGTGCCTGCCATGGGCTTTGCCGCAGGATCGGACTCGCCCACCGTGGGCAAGCCAGTCTCAACACCAACCACGCAAACCTGCAAAGGTATTCAGGTGTGGGATCCCACTGCAAAAAAATGCGTCAACCCGCAAGGATCGTCGCTGGATCAGGAGCTTTTGGGCAACGCGGTTCGTGAACTGGCCTATGCAGGACGCAATGAAGATGCTCAAGGTGTACTGCGCGCCATGGCCGACCAGGAAAGTGATCTGGTGCTGACCTACTGGGGCTTTACCCATCGCAAACTGGGCAACTTGGATCAGGCCAAGGTTTTTTATGATCGGGCAATCGAAAAGAACCCCGATAACATCCTTGCCCGGTCTTACATGGGCCAGGGCTTCGTGACCGAAGGCAAGATGAAAGAAGCCAAACTGCAGCTTGACGAAATCCGCGCGCGTGGTGGTGCTGGTGGTTGGGCCGAAGAGTCACTGGCTGAAGCCATAAAATCGGGCCAGACCAGCAACTACTGATTGAGGGTTTCTTTACCGCTCTCACCCTATCCTGCGGGCTGACCTCTTAGCTCGCAGGATATCTTTCAATGACGGATCTGACACCCCTCCCCGCTGTTCAGATTTCAGGGGCGGCGCGGCGACCTATTTCCGCGCAACACAGCGAAGTTCAAACACCAAAAGCGCGGATCAGCCTGGGTAAACGTGCAAAGGCCGCGGTGATCGTGCGGCTTTTACTGAACGAGGGCGCAGATATCCCTTTGGAGGATTTGCCGGACGACCTTCAGGCTGCCTTGACCCAACAGATGGGCGCAATGCGGTTGATCGACCGCGACACGTTGCAGGCCACCGTCGCCGAATTTGCCGATGAGTTAGAGGGGTTGGGCCTTACCTTTCCGAACGGCATTGCGGGCGCGCTGACCGCCTTGGATGGTCGGATCAGCGAACAAACGGCGAAACGGCTGCGCAAAGAAGCTGGGGTGCGCCAGGCTGGCGACCCGTGGGACAGGCTTCGGTCCGAAGATTTGGACAGCCTTCAGCGGTTGGCTGAACGCGAGTGTGTCGAGGTGGCAGCAGTCTTGCTCTCCAAGCTAGAAACCGGAATAGCGGCAAAGCTGCTTGGGCAGTTACCAGGATCTTTGGCGCGAAGGATTACGTACGCCGTGTCTCAAACCACCCAAATCCGTCCCGATGCCGTGGACCGCATCGGTCTGGCGTTGGCCGCGCAACTTGATGCGAAACCTGTACTCGCCTTTGATGAAGGGCCAATCGAACGCGTCGGCGAGATCCTGAATGTCTCCAGCGCTGTAACCCGTGATGATGTTTTGACAGGGCTCGATGAAACAGATGCGGAATTCGCACAGGCCGTGCGCAAAGCACTCTTTACCTTTGCTCATATCCCCGTTCGAGTTGATCCACGCGAAGCGTCGAAAGTCACGCGCGCCGTCGAGCAGAATGTGCTTGTTACCGCCCTGTCCTATGCCAACACAGATCAGGAGATGGCACCAACCGCCGACTTCCTATTGGCCAATATGTCGACGCGTCTGGCCGATACACTACGCGAAATGATTGCAGAAGCTGGCACTCCTTCTGCCAAAGACGGGGAAGAGGCTTTGACGGCACTTGTGATTGCCGCACGCGATTTGGCTGAACGGGGGGAGATTACTCTTCATGCCGCTAGCGATGCTGAGAATGAGACCGACGCGTAAACGCCGCAGTCTGACGGGTGTCGATGGACAAGACAGGCGTGATCCTGCAATGAAGGGCGACGTCACTATGGGTTCCACCCAAAATCTCCTGACAGCACGACAAGATGAGCATCGACACAACGGCCAAAGCACCCAGCATGCAAGGACGCGCGATCTTGATGATGATCGGCGCCGTGCTGTGCTTTACCCTGATGGATGCCTGCGTCAAAGCCGTCGCCCCGCAAGTCGGCGTGATCCCAGCTCTCTGGGCCAGATATGCAGGCCAAATGCTGATCGTCTTTGTGCTGGTCCTGCCTCGCTTGAAAACGGTGGCCCGCACCGAATTCCCTGGGCTTCAACTGGCCCGATCCATCCTGCTGATGTGTGCAACCGGTTTCTTCTTTTGGGGGATTAGCTTGATCCGACTAAGTGACGCGGCCGCCCTGATGGCCGTAAACCCCGTTCTGATCACGCTCGGAGCAGCTCTGTTTCTGGGGGAAAAACTGGGATACCGGCGTCTCGCAGGGATCTTTACTGCGCTATTAGGTGCAGCCATTATCATTCGCCCGGGAAGCGACATCTTCGCTCCGGCCGCCCTTCTCCCTCTCTGTGCAGCAATATCCTATTCGGGGTACGCCTTGTTGACCCGCCTTGTCGGCAACCGCGAGGATGTCTGGACCTCGCTGTTTTACACAGGCCTTGTTGGTACCATTATTCTTACCATCGTAGTCCCGTTTGCTTGGCAGACACCGGACAGCACCGCCCTCATCTTTATGTTCCTGACTGCAGCCTTTGGCACGACGGGGCAACTTCTGCTGATCCGCGCGTTGAGCTTGGGAGAGGCTGGGATGCTGGCCCCTTACGCCTATTGCGGACTTATCTTTGCCGCGACATGGGGCGTTTTGTTTTTCGGGGAATGGCCGGATATCTGGACAATTGTCGGCGCTCTTGTGATCGCTGCAGCAGGTATCTATGTGTGGCACCGCGAAACGTATAAACGCTGACACACAATGCCCGTCGATCCATCGATCCTGACCAAGCAAGAACGCCTTGGTTTCTTTACCTCCAATCTGGTGATCCGAGCGCTTTTGGGGGCAGTTTTGCTGATCCCCTATCGCCTTCGCATACCGGCGATGGGCTGGTTGGTGTCGAATGTGATTGGCCCTCCTGCAGGCTATCGACGACGCGTTCGAAACAACCTGTCTTTGGTTTGCCCGGAGCTGTCGAAAGACGACGTTGAAGGTCTCTGCCGCGCTGTATCCGACAATGCTGGTCGCACTTTGATCGAGATTTACTCTGGAAACGGCTTCATAGACCGCGCAAAAGACGTGACACCTGACGGGCCGGGTTTTGCCGCCCTGCAAGCCGCACAAGAAAACGGTCAGGCGGTTTTCATCGCGTCAGCGCATTTTGGCAATTACAACGTAATCCGCGCCAGCCTCCGCCAAAGAGGCATAGATTGCGGGGCGCTGTATCGACGGATGGCTAACCCATATTTCGACAAACACTACGTCGACGCGATGAAAAAGACGGGCGAAATCATGTTCGAACAAGGCCGAAACGGACTTCGTTCGATGGTGCGCCATATCCGGTCAGGTGGCGTCGTTGCCCTACTTCATGACCTTCATGTCCAAGGCGGCGCGCCGTTGCGTTTCTTTGGCCAAACAGCGCACACGTCTTTGGTAACAGCCGAATTAGCGTTGAAGCACAACGCGTTGATCATACCAGCCTACGTGATCCGTCAACCAAACGGTTTGGACTTCAAGCTTGTCTTGCACGAACCAATTCCCCACAGCGACCCCGAGACGATGACCCAGGCGCTTAACGACGACCTTGAAAAAATGGTCCGCGCGCATATGAATCAATGGTTTTGGATCCATAAGCGTTGGAAGTTGGTTTAGGTGCTCACTGGGGTCTGGTTTTACTCGATCCGAGCAGCTGCAAGGATCGCGCCATGACCGGCTCTTTGTACCAGGACCGCGTAAGGATCAGAGCCCGCCACTGGCGTCGTGATATCCAACGGGTCACGCCCGTTCCACTCGGCGACGATATCAAGCTCACTAACGACATTGGCGTAGGTCATATCGCGCCCGGCATTCTCCCCCCGCGTGATCTTAACACTGCGTGACGGGCTGTAGCGCACGAGTTGTACGATCATTTCACCACGTGCACTGTTTTTCAGAACGGTGGCACGGATCGCTACTTCTGTTCCCTGACGTTGCACTGACAGATCAACAAGCTTGGGCAACGCGGAGTGACGCATGATAGTTTCCGACAACTCCATACCACGTGCCCCAACGATGCTGTCGCCGCCATTGATGATCATTTGCGGGGTATAGACAGACCTTCGTCCAGCCGCCGCCGCGTATGCCTTTTGACGTGCGGTATGTTCCGGACGGGCAAATTCGTCTTTCCAACCAATGTAGTCCCAATAATCCACATGGAGCGCCAACGGGATCACGTTGTCGCGCTTGGTCAATTCATGCAGCATGTGATCAGCGGGCGGACAAGACGAGCAACCTTGCGACGTAAAAAGCTCAACCACGACCGGGTTAGACTGGGCCGAAGCCGGAGCAACGGCAGCAACCCAAAAACTGGCGACGGCGGCGATGAAAGGTTTCACGAAACAGTACTTCATTACAGGTCCACAAGGCGGCTTCTTTGGTCTGCATGAGATAGTCAAAACCAGATGAAATGGCCAATCAAGGTTTCGAGAGAGTTTGTCATGATTCTAAGGTGACGGCTCTTTTTGTGCACAATGGTATACAAAATCGCCGCACCCCCTTCGTTTGGTGTTGATTGCCGCCCTTGAACGCGGCAGATAGCTCGCAGCTAAGCCTTGAAATCTCATCCGCTATGGAGGCCCCAGATGCCCATTACAGTTGGCCAGGACACCGCCAAAACACGCCGCACGCTCACTGCAAACGGCAAGAGCTTTTCCTACTATTCGATCCCAGCAGCGACCGAAGCTGGACTAGGTGACTTCTCAAATCTGCCTGCTGCTCTCAAAGTCGTGCTGGAAAACATGTTGCGATTTGAAGACGGCAAAACTGTTCACGTGGATGACATTAAGGCCTTCGCAGAATGGGGCGCCAAAGGGGGCAAGAACCCTCGCGAGATCGCATACCGCCCAGCCCGCGTTTTGATGCAGGACTTTACCGGTGTTCCCGCGGTCGTGGATTTGGCCGCGATGCGTGACGGGATCGTGGCACTGGGTGGGGATCCGGAAAAGATCAACCCGCTGAACCCGGTGGATCTGGTTATCGACCACTCCGTTATGATTGACGAATTCGGCAATCCGCGCGCGTTTCAGATGAACGTAGATCGCGAATATGAGCGCAATATGGAGCGCTACACGTTCCTGAAATGGGGCCAATCG
>CAYODE010000234.1:0-5319 GCA_964402685.1 uncultured Aestuariivita sp.
GCGTGCAGAATTTGATCGGTCATGGCGTGTGAATCTGTCCTTGCTCTGACTGCCAAGTTTGGGGTGTTCGCAGGTCAGTTCAAGGGTTTTGAGGTAACGGGGCTGGAAACGGCTGTCTTATCAGCAGCAAGTGCCAATATGTCGCAACTTTCCAAAAACATCTATTTTTCATGCATTTGGAAAGTAGTTTTGGACGAGAACGCGCTAAGCGGGCGAAACACAAGGAAAAAACAATGTGCGGACGTCTGCAGGCTGGCTAACGTAATGATGCAAGCAGCAGACTTGGCTGCCATTCGGATCACACACACCCACCCCTCGCTCCCCGTGGTTTGAATGGCAGCCAAGGCTTGATCGCTCTCTAGACGCGGAAGACCGTGACAAATCGTGCCTTGCTGCTGCGTCATTCTCGCCCCATAACACCTTTGGTTCCACAGTTTCGGAGAGTGTCCATGCGTGCGCGTATCTACAAGCCAGCCAAAACAGCCATGCAATCGGGCACGGCCAAAACCCATGACTGGATGCTGGAATTTGCGCAGACGTCTGCTCGGGATGTTGATCCGCTGATGGGGTGGACATCCTCATCGGATACGCAGACGCAAGTCAAACTGCGGTTCCCGACGAAAGAGGCTGCTCTGGATTATGCAAAAGCAAACGGGATCGACGCACAGGTTGTTGAACCGAAGCCCCGCAAATCGAACATCCGTCCGGGTGGCTATGGCGAGAATTTTGCGACTGGGCGCCGGGGTGCATGGACGCACTAAACGCAGGTGGTCGCTGGTAAACCAATGATGGCTGGGACGCCTAAACCTGAACCTGTCAGTGTAGACGATGCTGATGTCCGCGCGTTGCTGAGCCGACACTTTGATCTGATGCGGTCGCAATCGCCTGAGGAAAGTTGCCACGTGATGGACGACAGCGCATTACGCGCGTCCGGAGCGAAGATCCTGGGGTGGCGCGACGCGGATGGACTTCAGGGGATTGTGGCGTTGACCGTGGTTGCACCAGGCCATGGCGAGATCAAATCGATGCACACCGCGCAAGAGGCCCGAGGGCGTGGCGTTGGGCGCATCTTGCTGCAGCATCTGATCACGATGGCGCGGGAGCAGGGGTTGGAGCGGCTCAGCTTGGAGACCGGATCTGCTGACAGTTTCGCGGCCGCCCGAGCGCTTTACATCTCAGAGGGTTTCGCGCTGTGCCCGCCCTTTGGGGAATATATAGAGGACCCGTTGAGCGTCTTCATGACCCGTAAGATTTAATCTCTTGGTGCAAGGCAAAGTGCGTGGTCTGTTCCATCGTCGAACAAGTGGACATATGCGCTTAGGACTGGATTGCCGGGATGGGCCTTGGTAGAGAACAGCCAGCGGTCCCTTAGCTCAACTGGATAGAGCAGCTGACTTCTAATCAGCAGGTTGAGGGTTCGAGTCCTTCAGGGATCGCCATGTTCTTACCCGTGTTCATAGTAGTGCCCGAACTACAGGCATGTCGCTTGGGCGTTTTGGCGTTCATGACTAGCGTTTTCCGACCGGGAAAACACCTTTGGCCACTCAGGCTAATCCCCCAGGATTAGGCTCCGGCAATGAGCGATTTCTCTCTGTGCTCGATTTTCCGCCCATGCTGCATCTTGGGGATTTTCGCTAACCGACGCGCGGGTCAGGATCGCCTGATGTGCCAGTTTCGCGCGCACGCGCAGACTGATGTTGTCGCGCCAGTCCGCATCTGTTGATGTCGCCTCAAGGAGATCCCGGAAATGCCCGAGCAGCGCTTCTGTTTTTTGCAGATCGGGCGCGTCTTGGTCACGCTCATATTCCGCCTGCGCCGCTAGCCGCCCGGTGCAGTTGGCGAAAGCACCGTAAAGTTCGTCAGTTGCGGCAGCCAGCGAACCGGGCGCGAGAAGAGCGAAAGACAAACAAACAGCAGAGATCTTGCCAAACATGGCGTCAGATTTGTGTACAATGGTATGCCGCTCAATCGGACGGTTTGCCGCGCCCCTCTGAACGCGGCAAATTGGTCACATCACGCTTGTGAGGCGGTGTCTGTGTTTGCCACGCGTTGGCGCGAGGCACGCCGGGTGATTGCTTGACGACGCAGGAATGCAGCGACGAAAAGGGCGGTCAGGATCAACACAATTGTTGGTGCGGGAGCGCTGTCGATAAAGAAGCTGGCATAGGTTCCCGCAACCATCGAGGTGGCGCAGACAAGGCTCGCCACCCAGAGCATTGATTTGAATTCCCGCACCAGCAGAAAGGCAATTGCGCCTGGTGCGATCAATAGACCGATCGCCAGGATCAGACCGGTTGCGGCAAGTGTTGCCACAACGGCCAGAGAGATCGCGGCAAGAAGCCCGTAATGCAGCAGATTCACCGGCAGACCAGAGGCCTGGGCCTGCGCAGGGTCAAAGCTGTGCAGCAGGAGGTCTTTCCACTTCAGGATCACCGCAGCGGTGATCACGAGAGAGATGATGCCAGAGGTCCACAACTCGGTTTGATCCACGCCCAACATGTTGCCAAAAAGGATGTGGTCGAGATGCGCGCTTGTTTCGATCGATACGTAGAGCACGATGCCAAGGCCGAACATGCCAGAGAACACGACACCCATGACAGTGTCCTGTTTGACCCGGCTGTTATGGCTCAGATAGCCGGTCGATACCGCGCAGATCATACCAGCGGCGAACGCGCCGATCAGCAGGGGGATCCCCACAATATAGGCCAGGACGATCCCTGGCAGCACCGCGTGGCTGATGGCGTCGCCCATCAGCGCCCATCCTTTGAGGACAAGAAAACAGGACAGAAGGGCCGTCGGCACTGCGACGATCAGAGAGATTAGGAAGGCGTTCTGCATAAAGCCGAACTGAAAGGGCATAAGCAGCGTGTCGATCATCCGCGTTCTCCCATCGGGCCGGCGGCCAAAGCGATGCGCGCTTTGCGTTTTGCGGCAAGCAATCCGTGCTTTGGTGCAAAGACAAAGGCCAGAAGGAAGATCAGTGTTTGTAGCGTTACGATGATGCCGCCTGTCGCGCCGTCCAGGAAGTAGCTGATGTAGGCTCCGAAGAAGGACGTAGCCGCACCAATTGCCACCGAAAGGGCAATCAACCGGGGGAAGCGGTCACATAACAAATACGCTGTCGCACCGGGGGTGACCACCATCGCAATAACCAAAAAGGCGCCCACGGTTTGCATTGCGGCAACGACGGAGGCGCTGAGCAGGATGAAGAAGACCGCCTTTAACAGGTTGGGGCGGAGGCCAATGGCGCGGGCGTGACTTTCGTCAAAGAAAGTGACCATTAGATCCTTCCACTTGGCCAGCAAAATAGCCAGTGACACAAAGCCGATGATGGCCAGTTGCAGCGTATCTTCCGGCGTGATGGCAAGGATGTTGCCCATGATTATCGTTTGGACGGAAATCGACATCGGGTTCACCGAAACGATGAACAGCCCTAGCCCGAAGAATGAGGTGAAGATAAGTCCGATGATCACATCGACCTTAAGGCCCGAGCGTTCGGACAAGAACAACATGCTACCAGCGGCCAGACCCCCAGCAAGGAAAGCGCCGAGCGCAAAGGGCAGCCCCAGAATGTAGGCTCCGGCCACGCCGGGTACAACCGAATGTGCGAGCGCGTCGCCAATCAGCGACCAGCCTTTGAGCATCAGATAGGCCGACAGAAATGCGCAAACGGCACCTACAAGGGCTGAGACCCACATCGCGTTGGTCATGTACGCGTAGGTGAAGGGTTCCAGAAGGGTGGTCAGCATTCCCAGATCACCCATTTGTCGGAAGGGAACCTGATCATTCCTTGCGATCCGTTCGTTTGGTTTGCTCGCCGTACTGGACAAAGGGACGTTCGTCGTCGGTTAGGATAGTGACTTCGCGCGCGTCTTCATCATCGTGCAGATCGGTACCGCCAAGCGTGAAGTGACGCAGCACTCCACCAAAGGCATGTTCCAGATTCTCTCGAGTGAACGTCTCTTCAGTAGTGCCATAAGCCAGCACGGTGCCTTTGACCAAAACGGTGCGGTCACAGAACTCCGGGACAGAACCAAGGTTATGGGTTGAGACCAGCATCACCCGTCCTTCATCGCGCAAATCGCGAAGCAGTTGCACAATCTGATCTTCGGTTTTCACGTCCACACCGGTGAACGGCTCGTCGAGCAGAATGACCTGTCCGTCCTGAGCCAAGGCGCGGGCCAGGAAGACGCGTTTGCGCTGCCCGCCGGATAGCTCTCCGATCTGGCGATGGCGAAACTCACGCATATTGACTCGATCCAGTGCGGCGTCGACAGCGGCGTGATCGGCAGCACGAGGGCGGCGGAGGAAGCCCATATGGCCGTAGCGGCCCATCATAACAACGTCTTCAACAAGCACAGGGAATTCCCAATCCACCTCTTCGGATTGGGGGACATAGGCGACAAGGTTCTTGCGCAGGGCTTCGGCGACGCTCATGCCCAGCAAGCTGATGTCGCCTTGGGCGGTTGGGACAAATCCCATGATCGCTTTGAACAAAGTGGATTTTCCGGCGCCGTTCACACCAACAAGCGCAGTGACCGTTCCGCGTGGCACCTCAAAGCTCGCGTTCCAAAGGGCGGTGTGGCCGTTGCGGTAGGTGACGGTCACATCGCGGGCACAGATGCCCTGTCCGGTCGTCTCCGCTGCCTGGGCTGGGGTCAGCTTGGGTGCGGTATCAAGCATCGGCTTGGTCCTTTGTTATGTGCGCCAACAGGCGCGGGGTCTTTCAAACGGCAGGTCCCGCGACGCATATCTGCGCCGCGGGCTGCCCAAGTCAAATCTGTCCGCCAACCGTTAGTTGGTGGCGGTGGTCAGGCCTGTGGCCACAGTAGTTGCTGTGACACGCAACAGGTCCAAATAGGTCGGCACCGGGCCATCCGGATCGCTGAGCGAATCCACATACAGCACGCCCCCATAGGTCACGCCAGTTTCGCGGGCAACTTGTTCAGCAGGGGCGGTGTTCACGGTGCTTTCGCAGAACACGACCGGAATGTTGTTGGCGTTCACCCCGTCGATTACCGAGCGCACCTGTTGGGGCGTCCCGACCTGGTCGGCATTCATCGGCCAGAGGTACAGTTCCTTCATCCCGAAATCGCGGGCGAGATAGCTGAAGGCGCCTTCGCACGTCACCAACCAGCGTTGGTCTTCCGGAATCGTGGCGACAGCGGCGCGCAGCGGTTCCAATGTTGCGCGCAGTTCCTCGCTGTAGCGGGCCGCGTTCGCTTCATAGATGTCGGCGTTCTCTGGATCCTGCTCGGCAAAAGCGGTGGCGATGTTGTCGATATAAATCAACGCGTTATCCAGTCCCATCCAGGCGTG
>CAYODE010000235.1:0-5308 GCA_964402685.1 uncultured Aestuariivita sp.
ATAAGATTGCCCACCACCACATGCCTTTGAAGGCATAGTAGAATGGGCCGAACAGCAGGCACCAGAGACGATGCCAATTGCCGAGGATGATCTTCTCCTGCCCGTTGAAGGTCCAAGTCGCGCGAGTAACCATTGCGATCTCCTTTCACTGTTTGCAGTCGCAACAGCGCAATAAGATCGGGCAGCACCAGTCGTCAGGGTATTTCCCGGTGAGGTACCTGCCTGCGCGGCGCACAGGGGCCAGTTTCAGGCTCGGTGTTGTATCGGGCTGGATATGTCGCGAATGCCGCTCATACGCCCTGCTGGCTCAATACAACGCGGCCACGCGCGCCTATCGCTACATATGCCGGGGCTTGGTGAGGGTTGTCCCTGACAAGGCAGCTGATCTCGTCTTATCGATCTTCATCAGAAACTTAGGAGAGCGACATGGCCGACATCATCACGCTGAAATCCCTTTGCGAAGAACTTAAGATCGACCCGCGCGAGGCGCGCGAACGGCTGCGCGCAGCCGTCACCGACGCCAAAGCAAATCCAGAACTCTCGAAAGCACGTAAGCCACGCACACCTTGGCAATGGGTCAAGGGATCGGCAGCTGAGAAGGCCGCGAGACGCGTCCTCTCTTGACAGAATTGGGAGCGCTTTGTTGCCTTTATTCTCCGGCGACCAAGTGCTCCACATCAAAACCAAGAAGCCGTATCCCCCGAATTGAGCGATTGTTGAAGGGTGGTCGCTCTGGGTCACCCCAACCGAGCAACTCCATCACACAGGCTTCACCAAAGCCATTTAGCTTGTAGCTGCCGTACACACAGTCATAGGCACGGTCGATTGCGTCACCGGGGCCAGACAGCAAGTATCTCACCGTTTTCACAACGGCCTCGCGCGTGTTATTCGCTTGAAAATCGAGGCGCAAACGTTCGAGGCCGGTCAAGTCTTCCCCCAGATCTTTTGACGCGAAGCGCAACCGTTCAAGAAAGGCATGGCACCCTGTCAAATAGTGGAAAAGGTCGTCGTAGCTGAGTTGCTCAAGCTCGGAGGGGTCACAAAGGTAGGTTCGAATGTTCTCGATGTTCTCGATTTCCGACGAGGCGTGGTAGGCGTCACCCTTCACGGTGTCGTCGGTCGACTGCCAAACATCCACGTAATGCGCTATGCGATCTGCCCGTTCCTCGGGATCACTCAGCAGCGTCGTCTCACGCCACCCGTTGCCACCACCCTGCGTGAGCCTCAACCATCCTAGGAAACGTCCCATTTCGATCTGTGGGTCCTGACCTGAATACTCTGGACGCCCAAATCCGTATTCTTTGGCGACGGCAAGGATTTCGTTGTGCGCTGGAACCAGCACTTCATCGTACTTCCGGCGAAAATTTTGGATGAACGAGCGTTCCTTTGATTTCTTCTCGCTTCCTACGACCACACTGGTTGGGGCTGCAGGTTTTACAAACCTATGGATGTACTTCTCAAAAGCATCCTCGTCCCGCGGCTTATCGCTCGATTTGAATGCCTTGGTGTATTCGCTTAGAACTCCTTCGTTCAGGACGTCTGCATCATTCCATAGGTCATCGAAAATCTGGGGTAGGTCGTAGAATGCCACGTCTCGATCTTGCCTCAAAAGAACGGATAATTCGCGGTTTGTCTGCAGCCCATTTGTGGTGAGATTGGCGGACCCCACAAGGGCCACATCATCAACGATGTAGAGTTTGGTGTGGAACTTCGCATCGGTGAAGTATCTTACTTTTACCAACGGATTTTCGAACGCGGCGCGTAGTGCCTCTGGTGTGGTGACAGGCGAAAACCTGACGACAAGCCGAACCTCGCAGCCCCTGTCAGTCAGCGCTTCGATGGGCGCTGTTGTCGTGAAGAACGGGGCGGCCAGCAGGCTCACTCTTGGGTTTACGCCAGCTTGCATGAAGAAGTTCATCGTGAACCCTGTGGGAGCCGTGTTGCCGTAAAGGTCTCTCAGAGCCAATGGGTTTCCTAACTGTCGCCTTACGGCAACTTCCTTCTGGTGCGTTCCAGTTACTCTTAAATTGGGAGTATCCTAGAATTCAGCCATTCTAAACAATCGACCAGCTCGACCTTCATCGTGCAATCGCAAAATGACCTCACCCTCTGAAAAGCGAATAGGCTTATCTTCTAAGTCACGGGGCAAATCTGTGTCGATCAGAGTGAAGATGTACTGGAGCTTGCCGGATTTGATTTGCTCTCTTATTATATTCAGTAAGTTCTTCTTTTTCCGGTTGTCGAGGCCTTCAAACACACCATCATGATATACGAACCGGAAAAATGGCGCATCTTCGTAGACGTGCAATAGCGCCAAATCAAACAGCACACATATTAGCTTCTGATAGCTCGTTCCATCCGACAAATTCGACGAAGTGGTCGCGCTTCCCGGAAGCGACAGTCCAATCTCATAGTCAAAGTTATTTTGCTTGTTTACACGAAAATAAACAATGCCATCATGGTTGAGGACTTGCTTACAGTAAGCGTTAAAGGTGTCCCTGAAGCGTTCAAAGAGAGGATTAGGCCTTTCGACCATAGCCTTTAGCTCGTCCGCTACTCTGCCGCGATTTCTTTCGACTTCTCGCAACTCTCGTGCAGCCGCTGCCACGAGTTCTAGCTTGCCTTTCTGTCCTTCCAGGTACACGAGGCGAGCTTTATGATCGGCCAGTCCTCTTTGTAACTCCTTGAATTTTTCAAAAGTATCAGTCGCCTGCATGAACCTTAGGCGACGCGAGCGCTCAGCATCCAAATAACGCTTTCGCTCAGCAAGCTCCAGTCTATGTTCTTCGAGTTTGTTTCGTTGCCTACGCAGCGCTGTATTTCGCTCTCTGGTAATCTTTCGATTGAACGCCACAAGTTGCTCGTAGTCACGAGAAAGTTGCTCTGGAAAGTGAATTTCCACCTCTTCAAAAATGGATTTGACATCGTTCAGATCGAACTTGTCTTTGTGGGCAAGGGCTTCATCAATCTGCCTGATGTCAAATCGCAAATTGTATATAGTCGTCGAGATGTCAGATATTTCAGACTCGATCTCATTGACAAGGTCGCGGACTAGCTTCCGTTCTTCCTCGTCGAAGCTAAATGCATCTAACGCTGCTTCGCTCGATTTGATATCTTGCACCAGGGACGAAATCTGCGCGTTGAGTTGAGGGAGTTCGTCTTCAGAAAACTGCACCTCCCCCTGAAGATGCTCAAGGTTTTTCTTTTTCTCTGCATGTTCTTCGTCAAGAGTGTACTTTTGTTGCACAAGACCATCATCAAAGGCAAAAAGCCGGGCAATAAAAGGTTTCCAATATTGATCTTTGGATGAAGCGAATTTTTGAAGCTTTAACTCGTCATCCCAATCGCTTTGGGCGCGCAAAAAGTAGGTAATTGCCTTTCTATAGCTAAAAGGCTTCAAGATGCGAAGATCGAGCCAACCATCCAAAACGACTTCTGCGTCGCTTCTGCCTAGTTCGAAATGGTCCCACATTTCTTCTGGAGCATCCACAAAGGTAGCCCCCGGCTTATCGTGCCGAACAAGCGAAATCAGATTAGGGTCGTTCACTCCACGACTTACCGTCGCGAATCCACCTGAAATTAGAGCAATTTCAATAAAGAACTCAAAACCCTCAAACAGGTTCTTGTTCTTCACGAAGAAGTGCCCTTGCCACATACCTTTCAACAGCAAGAAGTCGATTAGGTGTAGAAGCGTAGTCTTTCCAAGGTTGTGGGAGTCCCTAGCATGATCAGATGGATGCCGGATTTCCCCAAGCACGACGTTCAAGTTGGCTGCGTCGTCCCCAAAATTGAACTCAATTGGTGTAAAAACCTCGTCGTGGTTACTGTAGAGACGGCTAATCTGCATCACTCACACCGACGAGTTCGACCACATCGTTCTTGGTGTGGTACTCGACGCGCCCCAGCAAGAACAGAAAACGTAGCGCTGGTAGGAACATCAACTCACCATCTTCTCCCACACGTCGGATGATCAGTTTCCGTAGAGCCTCAAAAGCGACGGCACCTTTGCGTTTCAGTTCCTTCAGAATCACAGACGCAACACGTACCAGTGAGGTATCAAGATCTAGATGTTTCTCTGCTGTCAACATAGTCAAGCCGCTAGCTCATCTTCGCTTTTCACGCCGATATCGCAGTTACAATACATGTAGTGCATGAGGATGCTGACCAGCCGTCGCTTGCCCTTCAGAGCTTCACGCTGGCTCTGCACTTTGTCGTACAGAAATGTGAACACCCGGTCAAAATCAGCAAACTGATCTCGTTCGACAATGAGCTTTTGTTTCAGCTCGTCGGCAGCGTCGTGGTATAGTTCTCGGAATTCAGCGTTCCGTGGGTTCTTCAAGAAACGTTCGATCTTTCCGAAGTGAAGCATTGACTCGGCTTCGATCACCTGTTCGTAAAACTCTTTCGACAAGCCGTTTATCGGGTTCTTTTTCGACTTGATCGAAACAGTGTCGAATGATTGCGCGCTATCAAACGCTTCATCAATGTGCCCATCTGAGTACGCGTGCAAGGCAGCAATTACCTCAACTAGGTCGCCCGGCTGAAATGTGAAAGGCTGAACATCTCTGGCATTAGGTAGTGATTGGGCCAAGTTTGACTTACTCTCGAGTTCGAGGTTTAGGCGTTCAACACCAATAATATGCGCGGACTTCAAACCGAGAGCCATCAGCTCTTTGTGAATTTTCTTTTCGGTGCCACCAGTAAGCTTCCGGTTGGCAAATAGGATGTAATGATCGCACATGTCATCGCTCACGAGCTTTTTGATGCGAGGGTATTCTTCCTTTTTCAAGGCCCTCTGGAACGACGTGTCCGAATAGGAGGCAATTGGCGAGGCTGAGTGCTTTGCTTGCAGTACAGTCTTTCCCACCAATGGTTCGCTTTCGCTCGGAAATTTATTTGCTTTGCCCGTGAACTTACCATCTCTCCCACCATCCGGACCGGGAGCGAACGGTGTGACAGCTTCACCTAACCAATCGACTGAAATCTTGACGCAAAGGTCTTCAAAATCGTCATCACTGAGTTCGTAAAGACGGAAATCTCTGCGCATCGTGTACCCGAAATGCAAGTAATTGCTCAACTTTGACGATAGGCGGGCACGACTCTCCAAGTCAAATCGATACTCCCTGATGCAGAACATGCTTTGCATCTGTCTCTGGTGCATTTCTGCCCCACCAGCCCCCATATGTCACCCAGCTTTCACAGCTTCTGATCCAACGGGTTTGGATATGCTCTAAGTGATTGTTTTGATTTGATAAAATGGTGCCCGGGGGCGGAATCGAACCACCGACACGAGGATTTTCAATCCACT
>CAYODE010000236.1:0-5306 GCA_964402685.1 uncultured Aestuariivita sp.
TCTGCTTTCTGCACGCGAAGATGCAGCACTACCCGCGGACACCGTAGTTTTTGGCGAAATCAGCCTGTCAGGCGCCCTGCGGCCTGCACCCCAGACCGAAAACAGGTTGAAAGAAGCGCAAAAACTTGGTTTTTCAGGAGCTATCGCGCCTGCGGGTGGTAAATCGGGTTCCGATCAGGGCCTGAAGCTGACCCGCCCGACCGATCTGACACAATTTGTCGGTGACGTTTTCGGAGCCGGCTGACGATCAACGCGAGAGGCGAGCGAGGGACATGGAAGGCTTTACCATTATCGACGGCATCGTAGCCGTGATTATCGTGCTATCGGCGTTGCTGGCGTATTCACGCGGTCTGGTCCGCGAGACGCTGGCCATCGCTGGCTGGGTTGCAGCTGCTATTTTGGGTTTCATCTTTGCGCCGCAGGTGGAACCGCTGGTCAAAGAAGTTCCACTGGTCGGCGAATTTATCTCGGACAGTTGTGAATTGGGGATGATCACCGCATTTGGCGCTGTTTTTGCCGTTGCACTTATTGTTGTCAGCCTCTTCACCCCGCTGTTTTCATCGATCGTTCAACGGTCGGCCTTAGGTGGGCTCGATCAGGGGCTTGGGTTCCTCTTCGGCGTAGTCCGCGGCATCCTTTTGGTCGCAATCGCGTTCTTCGTCTACGATGTTGTGATCACCGGCCAGAGCTTCACCATGGTGGACGAAAGCCGCTCGGCGGTCGTGTTCGATCAGATTTCTTCTGAGATCGAAGATCAGGACCCACAAGCCGCACTGGGATGGATCACCGGTCAATATGAGGCACTTGTCAGCTCCTGCGGCCAGTAATGCACAAAATGCAGTGCGGCCTTGCAACAGGCCGCATTTGCCGCGCCCTTGAAATGTGATCGTTTCGTGACATGTCTGGCATGACCTTTTAAGCAGGAAGGGTTCCCCTTCCCCGGATTCGGAGCTGCCCCTTGTCCGACAAGATCTTTCCCGCCAGTCCCTATGATGCGGATGCATTTTTCCCTGACGCGTCCGACGAGGACAAGCTGAAAGAGGAATGCGGAATATTTGGCGTTGTGGGCGTCAAAGACGCGTCCAGTTTTGTGGCCCTGGGTCTGCACGCTTTGCAGCATCGCGGCCAGGAAGCGGGTGGCATTGTCACTCATGACCCCAGTCTGGGCTTTAACTCAGCCCGCAGGTTTGGCTATGTGCGCGACAATTTCACGTCGCAGTCGGTGATGGAAACCCTGCCCGGCCCGGTTGCGATCGGCCATGTACGCTATTCCACGGCCGGCTCCAAAGGACAGACCGCCATCCGCGATGTTCAGCCGTTCTTTGGTGAGTTTTCCATGGGTGGTGCGGCGATTGCGCATAACGGCAATATTACCAATGCGAATTCCCTGCGCCGCGAATTGATCGAACGGGGATCGATCTTTCAATCCTCCTCCGACAGTGAGTGTATCATTCACCTGATGGCGCGGTCTCTACAGCGCAATATCCCCGAACGCATGGAAGATGCCCTGCGACGGGTGGAGGGCGCGTTCTCGGTTGTTGCGATGACCCGGACAAAGTTGATCGGTGTACGGGACCCTTTGGGCGTACGCCCGCTGGTATTGGGTAAAGTCGGCGATGGCTGGGTGCTAAGTTCCGAGACCTGCGCGCTTGATATCATCGGCGCGCAGTTTGTGCGTGAAATCGAACCGGGGGAGATGGTTGTTATCAACGACGCAGGCGTTGAAAGCCATTTTCCGTTCCGACGGGCGCAATCGCGGTTCTGCATTTTCGAGCATGTGTATTTCTCGCGTCCCGACTCCATCATCGGCGGTCGCTCAGTCTATGAGACGCGCGAGGCGATTGGCATGGAATTGGCAAAGGAAAGCCCGGTTGAAGCGGACCTTGTTTGCCCGGTTCCGGATTCCGGTACACCTGCCGCCATTGGTTTCGCCCGCCAGTCCGGGATCCCCTACGGAATGGGCATCATCCGCAATCAATATGTCGGCCGGACGTTCATCGAACCAACCGAACAGATCCGCAACATGGGTGTGCGACTTAAACTGAACGTGAACCGGGCGCTGATTGACGGCAAACGCGTGGTTTTGGTCGATGACTCGGTGGTCCGCGGTACAACCAGCCGAAAGATCAAGGAAATGATCCTGGATGCGGGGGCTGCAGAAGTGCACTTCCGCATTGCGTCACCGCCAACAGCTTGGCCCTGTTTCTATGGCGTGGACACCCCGCAACGCGAAAAGCTGCTGGCAGCCACGATGAGCGAAGAAGAGATGCGCGATCATTTGGCCGTCGATAGCCTGAAGTTCATCTCTCTCGATGGGCTCTATCGGGCTGTTGGCGAAGCAAAAGGTCGGAACGCAGCCTGCCCGCAATATTGCGACGCGTGTTTCTCAGGAGAGTATCCCGTGGAACCGGCGGATATGATCGAACAAGGTTTTGAGCTGAAAGCAGCTGAATGAACTGAGCAGATCGCGTTAACCGAAAGCTAATCCAGGGTATTGAACCGGCCTGGGATCCATAGCTGACACCGGAGTGTATCGCCGCTTTTCTTAGGCGGGCAAAGCCCCTGATACGCGGGGTTGTGCCATTCGTCGAAGTTGGGCGCAAAAATCCGCTCGGATGCTTTTTTCACCTCTTTCCATACCTGAGTACCCATGATAGCCGGCCACGCTGCGTCGCAGCAAACGTAACGATTGCAAGCAAAGACACATGGCCGAAACCAAAACTAACACTACTGCGGCAGAAGCGCATGCCACCGAAGAAGGTCTCTTGGATACCAAACAGATGGCTCTCATCGGTACCATGGGAACAGAGATGGCAAGACGTGCCTTAATCCGTTTGCCCTCGGGCGCCATTAGAAAGGTCACTGTCGGCGACACGCTGCGCGGGCGACGCATCGATGCAATTCAACCCGATCGCCTATTCATGAGCCGCAACGGCCAACAGAGCATCCTCGAGATGCCGCAGGGGTAAGGGGTTGACCCTCGCGACGCAAAGAGCCAAACCGCGCGTCATGACTGACAAGATCGCCCTTATCATCGGTGCTTCCCGCGGCCTTGGAGCCGCTATGGCAGAGGCGCTTGCGTCGACACATCACGTTGTCGCCGTGGCCCGCACGGTCGGCGCCTTGGAAGAACTGGATGATCGTATTCAGGCCGCAGGCGGATCTGCCACGCTCGCGCCTATGGACATCACCAATGCCGACGCGATGGCCACGCTCTGCCGCGGGATTCATGACCGCTGGGGCAAACTTGACCTGTGGGTGCATGCGGCGATCCATGCCGCACCACTTTCCCCGGCAGATCACATTGATGCGAAAGACTGGAAGAAATCTGTCGAGGTCAATACCAATGCCGTGTCTGTTCTGATCCCCTATATCGCACCTTTGCTTGGTACGGATGGAACGGCAGTATTCTTTGACGACAGCCAATCGCGGGGCGGACAGTTCTACGGACCGTATGGCGCCACTAAGGCCGCGCAAATCTCGCTTGCACAAAGTTGGGCTGTAGAAGCGGCAAGAACGGGCCCGAAAGTCCACATTTTAGAGCCTCAGCCGATGCCCACGGCCACAAGGGCACGCTTTTTTCCCGGTGAAGACCGCAGCACCCTGACACCTGCAGATCAGGAAGCACGGCGCCTTTTGTCCCTTCTTTGACCGCCGCCTCTTTGGGTTTGAAAATACTCCGGGGGTGAGGCCGCAGGCCGAGGGGGCTGGCCCCCTGCCCGCGCGGCGCTTGCCCTGATCAATCTGCCCGTCTATCAAAGCTAAAAAGGCAAAGGGCGGGCTATGCGGATCCTGGTGACAAATGACGACGGTATTAATGCGCCGGGCCTGAAGGTCTTGGAAGACATTGCACAGGATATTGCGGGACCGGATGGAGATGTCTGGACTGTCGCGCCTGCGTTCGAGCAATCCGGTGTCGCCCATTGCATCAGTTACACCCATCCCATGATGATTGCCCAAATGGGGCCGCGCCGCTGGGCCGCCGAAGGATCCCCCGCCGACTGCGTATTGGCCGCAATCCATGACGTCATGACCGACACGCCACCTGACCTGATCCTGTCCGGTGTGAACCGCGGTAATAACTCGGCCGAGAATGCGCTTTATTCCGGGACCCTTGGCGGAGCCATGGAAGGCGCCCTGCAAGGATTTACTGCAATCGCACTGTCTCAATATTATGGACCAGCCGTTGCCAAACGGCCCGACCCGTTTGGGGCCGCACGTCATCATGGGGCGGATGTCATCCGCAAGATCCTTGGTGCGGATATGCCGAAATCCGAGGACTACCGACTGTTTTACAACGTGAATTTCCCTCCGGTTCCTGCGGATGAGGTCAAAGGGATTAAAGTCGCACCGCAAGGGTTTCGCCGTGACATGGGCTTTGGTGTACAACCCCATCTTTCGCCGGGTGGGAAGCGTTTTTTGTGGGTGACCGGAGCCCCCCAGCAGCAACCCACCCATCCCGGTACGGATGCTGCAGTTAACCTCGAAGGCTATATCTCGGTTACACCGATGCGCGCTGATCTCACGGATCACTCGGTTCTGGACGCTCTGAAAGTGATCGAATGAGCGAACCTTCGCCTGAGACCAAAATGCAGTTCCTTTATGCGCTGCGCTCGAAGGGCGTGACCGACGCGCGGGTACTGTCGGCGATGGAAGAGGTCGACCGCGGTGCGTTTGTCCGCGGCTTGTTTGCCGATCGTGCTTATGAAGACATGCCTTTGCCGATCAATTGCGGTCAGACGATTTCACAGCCATCCGTCGTGGGCTTGATGACGCAAGCCTTACAAATAAGTCCAAGGGATAAGATTTTGGAGGTCGGGACAGGATCCGGATACCAGGCGGCGATCCTCGCGAAACTGGCACGGCGGGTCTATACCATTGATCGCCACCGACGCCTTGTGCGCGAAGCACGGGAGATTTTCGACAAGCTTGGACTGACCAATGTCACGGCTGTTTCGGCAGATGGCTCATTCGGCCTACAAGAGCAGGCGCCCTTTGACCGCATCATTGTCACCGCCGCTGCAGAGGATCCGCCAGGGCCGCTCTTGGCGCAATTGAAAATCGGGGGTATCATGGTGGTACCGGTCGGACAGTCGGATGCGGTTCAAACGTTGATCCGTGTGCGCAAAACCGAAGAGGGGCTTGATTATGATGAGCTTCGTCCGGTGCGGTTCGTGCCACTTCTTGAAGGGCTCAGCCGCGAGATGTGAGTGACTATTGATGCAAATCCCCGGACAACATGGGGAAAGCCTGAGGATATCGAGATGCGCGTCCTGAAACGGTCTGCGGCCCTGACGGCAGCTTGC
>CAYODE010000237.1:0-5304 GCA_964402685.1 uncultured Aestuariivita sp.
CGCCTTGCAGCATGAATGCCCTATGGAAGTGAATGGCGCGGGTGCTCACGGCCCACAGCTGCCGTTCGTCCGTGACGAGCTCGCCGCGGCGCTGCTTCCCGAAAGCGGACTTTCACTCAGCCCTGCTGCAAACTCGATGTTCAGAAGTTCGGATTGTGGGACGAAGCTGTGTTGGCTGGATCTGCGCTGAAATCGGCACTCTCCTTAATGCATGTTTGTTAACGGCATAGTTTTCCGCGCTCCGGCTTCGATAACATCCTTGCCCCATATCGACGCTTTGTTGACACATCTTCACCGACAAGATGGACAGGAGCCACAGCTTGGCTACTATCGCTGCAAAAAAGGAGGTGCCAAATGGCTGAGGGCGTACAGACAGAAGATCCAATATTTACAATCGGATACGAGAAATCAACTATTGATGACTTCGTTGACCGGCTTGCCGAGGCTGAGATTGACTTGCTGGTAGACGTTCGTGAACTGCCGTTGTCGCGCAAGAAGGGCTTTTCAAAAAACGGCTTGAACGCCGCCGTCAGAGAAGCGGGTATAGACTACCTGCATGTCAAAGCCTTGGGCGACCCCAAGCCTGGTAGGGAAGCAGCTCGGGCTGGAAATCATGACCTGTTTGTGGAGATATTCACGCAGCACATGGACGGGAAAGACGCACAATCGGCACTGGCAGAGCTTGCCGATACCGTGAAGGGTAAGCGTATCTGTCTCACATGTTTCGAGCGCCACCACGAAGGTTGTCACCGCAAGATTGTTGCCGAGCGCCTGTCTGCTCTTGTCGGCGCCCCGATTGTACATATCGCCGTGGCCTAACCTTGGGTGACTGGCAAGAGCCTGTAGAAGTCTGCGTCATCGTGAAAGCTGCCCCGGAAACGGGGCAGACCCACGGCGAAACCGTATGTGTTGCCGGTATCGACATCTACGGCAACTGGCATCGCCTCTATCCAATGCCCTTCAAACTCTTGAGAAATGAACAACGCTTTAATCGCTGGGACATAATACGGACCAGATGGCGCAGCGCAGCGCCTAAGGATTTGCGGCCCGAAAGTAAGCGCGTAGATCACGAGTCCTTAGAGAAGGTCCGGCCGGTCAAGCAGTCCGAGCGACACGAATTCGCACGGCGTGCAATTGTGGAAAGCCTTGCCGAGGAAAAAGAGAAGGGCCGTTCCTTCGCATTGATCCGCCCAGAGAACCCGGAATTTCTTATTCGCCCCTTAAGCGATGCCGCCAAGACAAAAAACCAAAGACGCCGCGACACGCTTCTGAGTCAGACTGACATGTTCTCAGGTGACAGCACCGTTTTGACCCCCGACGTTGCCCCGTATTCCTTCCATTATCGCTTTGAACATGCCGGTAAGACGTTAACCCACACCTGTATCGATTGGGAAACAGAGCGCACATTCTTCAAATGGCGTGACCAGTACGGAGAGGAAGACACGCTGGACAAGATGCGCGAAAAATGGGGACATGATATGCCCGAGCGTGGCATTGCCTTCGCTATGGGCACGCACCGCGTGACCAAGTTTAACAAATGGCTCCTGTCCGGCGTGATCCGGGTAGACCATTCCGCACAGGCTAGCTTGATCTGAAGCACTTCCGAGTGCCTCAGGCTGCTGTCTCCCATCCTGCATTTTGGGCCTTTAACGGACATCGGATGCGGCGCAGCGTCGGTTGCAACGCGCCTATAGAGAGCCGCCGGGCGGTCCAGAGCTACCGTCCGTCAATCGTTTCAACGCCGCGCCGCTGTGCTGCCATTCGTGCATCGTCACTTGGCAAATTCTGCGGGGAAGGACACGGTGCGTTACCTGAAGGGACACTTGACGTCTGTGCAGATTCGAAACCACCGTCTAAGCTGCTGCTAGCGCCCTATTTCAAGGATTGTATCATTGCCATTACGAGTAAAGCCAATGGTCCAGTATCTGACTGAGCAGGTCGAAGAGATGAGGGACAAAGACTATACTTCACTGTCGATAGCGAAAGCCGTCAAAGGCCGTGACCCCGGTGGGGTCAAGAAAGCACTAAGGATTGGCGGAAAGGTATATCGCTTCGGCCCCGGCTCACCTGATGGAGCAGTCAGCCTATGGACCGCGTGGGCAACTCGCTTAATCTCAGAAGCGATGGACCCGCCGGACGGTCAACTTGTCATTGTTCCTGTACCCAATTCCCAAGCAACAATTGCGAATGATGATGATTTCCGAACGTGGGAACTGGCACGTCGCATTGCAGATGAGTTTGGAGACAATGTGACAGCTCATGATGAATTGAGGTGGCTGGACGTGATGCCTAAGGCAAGCGAGGGTGGGCCACGTCAGGCGTTTGAACTTTTCCCAAACCTGCAATGTGAATTGAAGGCCGACCCTGGGGCTGACCGCATTCTAATCGATGACATTCTTACAACTGGTGGGCATCTTCAGGCGTGCGCTGCTAGAATTCGTGCTACCGGCTCTTCTATCGAAGCCGCGTTGGTGTGTGGCCGGACCAAACATATTCAGGTGTCCAATCCGTTCGCCATGCCGGTGGAGGAATTCGCCGACTTTGATCCCGATGATCCATTCGGTTTCGGCGCAATGTTTGATGAAATAGAATGAAGAACAGGCCGCTAATCGCCGTTCGGATCGAATAGGCCGTCCCAAAGTTTGGCATCCTCAGGCGAAAGCAATCCGTGTTTCCCAAGGCATTCTAGGATAGGCTCGACACTTAACACAGTCATATAACCGAGTTCTTCCGGTTTGTCGCTCTTCAGCAGACTTGACGTTACCATTCCCATCGCCACGCCCCATTCGGAGAGCACTACACCCCCACTGAAGCCCCCGCGAGCCATCGTCGAAACAATGAAATGGACATGCTTGACAACGGTTAGGTCAACAACTGCGTTTATTTGGCTCCTAGCAGCAACAAGAATGTTGCTTTTTGCAAGCGGTATTGGAGGAAACCCGAGAACAAGGACCTCATTCAAAACAAATTGATCATCGTTAATCCAGTCGTCCAGATGACCGCCCAAAGGAATTCGGGGTAGGTCAGACAGGCCAGGGATTGAGAAAACAGCTACATCAATGTCGTTGTCCGGATGAAAGCAAGGCTGCAAGGCCACCAGCTCAAAACGGTCATTTTCCTCATGGCGAGGAGCCGCTTGCAGCGGGCGATCATGCCGGAAACTGTCAACTTCGACGCAGCAGTCGGTCATTCCTTCCACAACGTGGCGTGCGGTCACGAACGAACCGCTACCAACATGAAATGCCGAGCCTATACCGGGATCGCCATTTTCGTCTTTAACCACCAAGGGAAGAACGGCGGAGCTGTATTCTGCGTATAGTTCCTTCGCGGACAGCTGCCCTGCACCGTGTTCGGCTTTCGATTGCAAGTCAAAGTACTCCGGACAAGTCGATGCCTTCGAATGGGTTCGGGTGGATTGTACGAGCGACAAAGATGCCGGTGATAGGCACTCCGGGAAAGCGCTCAGACAGGACGGTGTGCATCGCACGGTAATGTCTGCCGACCGTCAAAACGTCATCGAAAATACCGATGTGCACGGGCGTCGGTTCAGTGAGGTTTTCGTCTATTTGATAGTTTTCAATCAACTCTTCGACTGAAGCGCGATTACCATCACCGGCGGTATGTGACGCGTCCATAGAGGCAGTCTGTTTTACTATACTGCGCACGTCGAGGCCGTCCCTAATGCCTTTGCATATCTGCTCCATGCGGTCGTCATAGTCCGGGTGATCAGGAGCTTTTGAGCCGGGAATTGGAACAAGCGTGGCTTCGTCAAGCCATTTGGGATTCAGGGAAGTGGCCAATTCCTTCGAGAACTGTTTGATTGCACGTCCTTTGTAGTGCCAGCCGCCTTTGGTTTGTCGCTCACTTGGCTTCTTTTTTAGGTTCATTATCAGGCTGTTGGTTTCGCCTTCAAAACCGGCACCTGCTTTGTATTCGCGCAAGAATATGCAATTGTCTTTGGCTGTTAGGGCGTGGTGATCGCCCAAGATCAAGTCATCAACTTTCGTGAAACCCATTAGGACGGCAGCGCCTTCCAAATGTCTTCTGGATCACGAACGCGGATGGCGCCCTCTTTTTCGAACCGGGCAGGCCATGTAATTGCAGGGTTCTTGAAACAGCTATCCAAAATGAACAGCTTACGGCCCTGATACAGCGCAGCACGGGCTTGTGTGAGTGTGCCGGATGTCTCACCTGCTTCTACGATGATCGTCCCTTCAGTGAGCGCGCTCATGGTTGCATTGCGTTCGGGGAAGTAGAACCGTTTGGTCTTGAAGGGTTGTGTCGAATACCGGAGCACTGGCACCTGAGAGACCAGAAGTTGTGCATTAGCGATATGAGCCTGAAGTCCAGCATTTTCTTTCGGGTAGCTTTCCCCAAGCGGAGTGCCGATTACCGCGATGGTTCTACCACCGGCATCCAGTGCAGCCGTGTGAGCAGCTTTGTCTATGCCTGCCGCAAGGCCCGAGACAACTGCGAAGTTGTGGGCGACAAGTTCCTTCGCTAGGCGTGCTGCGCGTTGTGTGCCTTCTTCTGACGGCTTTCGGCTGCCGACAACCGCAAGCCCCCGCATCTCACTGAGTTCCCATGTGCCCTGATAATATAGCAACTCTACTGGATGCTTGGCGTGGCGCAGTTTGGCTGGGTAGTCGCCAGCTTTGTTGATCCGGACACCGAATTGGTACACGCCAGCCTTGTGCAGCAATTCAAGCACTTTGCCAGCAGTTTCATCGGCCAGTGACGGTGGCACAAAATCTGAGGGAAGAGCGGTTTCATCGGCAGCGAATTTCTCTGCTAACGTCTTGAAAGTCGCGCCTTGTTCCATGAACAACGCTTCGTATGCCCCAAGTTCCCTTCGGGGTGAGATTGTCGTCAATGCTGGGCCATCGTGGCCGGTTAGCGCCAATCTATTCACGGCGTGGCAACGCGCTTTTAATGATCATCTGCGTCTCCCTCGGCCCGCATTTCAGTGCCGACCTGTTGTGCTCAGGATGCCCTAAAAGCAACTCGATGCACAATACCATCGGATTAACGGTGTCTCTGTTCCTGCGCCGGTGGGACGTTGACTGACGAGCATCAGTGCTCTCGGGAATTTCCTTCATAATGTCGTCGAAGCAATGATCAAGTTATGGCGTTGATATCAAGTGTCATCACGGTTCCGCTTGAAATCGAAGCACTAAGTACGTCCGAGCGCGACGAAGGTCCGTTTTTGGGCATCGCGTCAACTTGTCCGCTCTTGCAGCGAATGTCCGGTTTCCGCCCTTGTGGTCAAACTCCGCGTTTGCAGCACCACACAGCCCTACTTGT
>CAYODE010000238.1:0-5261 GCA_964402685.1 uncultured Aestuariivita sp.
AAGGTCTACGGCACGATGTCCGTAGGCATGCTCATCACCGCTTTAGCGGCGTGGGCGATCTCGGGTCTGTCGATCACATCGACACCGAATGAATATGCAATCGGCGCAGGTCGTTATCTGACGGATCTGGGCTATACCCTGTATGTCTCTCCTCTGAAATGGGTTCTGATGCTGGCGCCGCTGGCGTTTGTTTTCTTGGGCTGGGGTGCTTTGATGCGTCGCGGGTCCGCGGCTGCTGTGCAGCTGGGCTTCTTCGCCTTTGCGGCGATCATGGGCGTGTCCATGGGCACGGTCTTTATGATCTACACGCCCTACTCGATCGCACAGACATTCATCGTGACAGCGATCGCGTTTGCTGGTCTGAGCCTGTACGGCTACACCACCAAGAAAGATCTGAGCGGCATGGGCACATTCCTGATCATGGGTGTGATCGGCTTGCTCGTCGCGATGGTTGTGAACATCTTCCTGCAATCGCCCGCGATGATGTTTGCGATCTCTGCGATTGGCATCCTGATCTTTGCCGGCCTGACAGCATTCTACACGCAGGACATCAAGAACACCTATGTGGCGCATGCGTCTATTGGCGATCAGGAGTGGCTAGATAAAGCAGCCTATGACGGATCGCTCAGCCTCTACATCAGCTTCCTGAACATGTTCCAGTTCCTGCTGATGTTCATGGGGCAGCAAGAATAGCGTTAAGGGATATCCCTTATCAAAGGCCGGTTCCAAGTGAACCGGCCTTTTCTTTTGGCAACGCTTGGATCAAATACTGCGCATCATCCGGATCGACGGAAAGGTTATGCCCTCGCGCAGAGGAACGTCGATAGGTCCAAGTGTTTCGAAACCGAGCGAGGTATAAAATGGCACGGCGGTCCGCGTGGACCAGCACTCCATTTGCGTAAATCCATTGGCTCGAGCAGTTTTCAAACAGTGCTCCACCACAGCCCGGGCAATCCCCATGCGTTGATATCGATCATCAGTTCCGACATGTCGAATATGGGCAAGTGCTGGGATTTTCCTGTCAGGGGTCCATCCCCCAACGCCTGCGATGGAAGCCCCTACCTCGGCAACGTAATAGGTGCCAGTCTTCAGCAAATCAGGCTGAGCCCTGCTAATCAACGGTAAGGCCGTCACAAGAACAGATGGCGGGTAGTCTGCCTTCAACAGCTTGGGGTAGGAGCGCGACAGCAACGCATCGACCGCAGCCAGATCTTTGATCGAGCTGGGCCGAATCCGGGGCCGATTCAAGTCTTTGGTCTGATCTGCCATATGACGCTCCGGCACAGTGCAAAAAAAAAGAAGGCCACGCGGGTGCGTGGCCTTTACAAATCGTGTCTCCAAGTCGGGCTTACTTGATTTTGCCCTCTTTGTATTCGACATGCTTGCGGGCCACCGGATCGTATTTGCGGACCGTCATCTTCTCAGTCATGGTACGCGCGTTTTTCTTGGTCACATAAAAGTGGCCTGTTCCAGCGGTCGAGTTCAGACGGATCTTGATGGTCGTCGGCTTCGCCATGGTGTGTCTCCTGCATCCGAAAGGCGCGGCCTTCCGGGGAATTCTGTTTGAGCGCCCGCTTTTACTCGGCTTGGCACGCGAGTCAACCCGATTTCGGTGACCCGTTCAGGTTATTCTTGGCCCGGCGGTTGATTGGCATTTGCCGTCAGGTCGCGGGACATCACAACAATCGCGATCACACGGTCATCCTGGCCAAAAACAGGGGTTAAATTCACCGACCACAAGCGGTCCCTGCCCTCCACCGTCTCCCGCGGCAACTCACAATAGATGTGTCGACCCTGGGTCGTGAGATCAATGGCCTCTTCCAGCGCGGGTCTGGCCGCTGCGGGCCAATATGCGCTCCAGATCGTGTCGCGCACTTCGGTCAGCGAACCGCCCATCAGTTCATCCAGGCCAATCTGGTTCACAAAGATGATGCGACCGTCAACTGTCAGAATCTTCACGCAATCCGACGTTGCCTGGATCATCGACAAAACAAAGGAGGGTGCGACGAATCCCAGGATATCAAGTATCTCTTCGTCCCGCCCAGGCGGAACGGGTCTTTCCCGTAGCTTTACCTTCACTTGGGCTTCCTCCGCGCTGGCTGGCGCATCGACGCGATATAGCGTTCACGTAACAGTAGGATAAAATGTGCAACTTGGATACATTTTTATGCTGCTATGTGTTCTGGTTTTGCGCGGAAGGCCTGTAAGCCGGATTCTGTCCACGACCCGAAGACCGATGGATGACCATTCATCTTGAGGACGGATTGCTCCGCCCCCTCAAGCTGCCGACCCGACCCCTCTCGGCTAAAGCGGGCCTAGCGGCGGTATCCCGTTACCGGGACCTGCCCGCGCGGGGGTCCTATTTGGCATTGCTCCCGGTGGGGCTTGCCCTGCCACATCTGTTGCCAGACGCGCGGTGGGCTCTTACCCCACCGTTTCACCCTTACCCCATGCGGGGCGGTTTGTTTTCTGTGGCGCTGTCCGTCGGGTTGCCCCGCCCGGGCGTTACCCGGCACCGTTGCTTTAGGGAGTCCGGACTTTCCTCGGGCCAAAAGGCCCGCGGCCATCCAGCCTTCCGCGCAGACTGCACATAGGGGCACGGAACTTGTCTGGTCAAGGGTTTGTCAGGGCTCTGAGATCGTCAATCGGCGGTATTTCTGGCGGCCAGAGCCGCGATCACCCCGCTCTCATCGAGAGTCCATGCACCGTGACGCAATCGAAAAGCCGCAATGCGATCACTTTCGTCGACGTCTTTTGTATAGCCCGCATTCAGGAGCGCGTTGGATGCATCCCCTTCAAACCTCATAGGTTTCGGCGTGGGCGCAGCCAGCCTTTGACGCGCCAGTCGCGCCCAATCAAATCGCGGACCTGGATCCCGCTTCCGGCCCGGGGCGAGATCTGAATGTGCAATGACAGCGTCTGGCGGCAAAGCCCAGCGCTGCAATATCTCACTGAGGAGGTTTTCAAGCACACACATCAAGGGTTCCGGAAAAGGCTCGTTCCCACGATTGTCCAACTCTATACCAACCGAACGCGAGTTCAGATCGTCCAAACCGTGCCAAGATCCCTGCCCTGCGTGCCAGGCCCTCTCTGACTCTTCAACCAGCCGCCAACAGGTTCCGTCCCGACCAATCAGATAGTGAGCGGAGACTTCGGCCTCAGGATCACAAAGGCGCTCCAAAGCTGCTTCAGCGCTGGCCATTGCAGTGTAATGCAGCACAACAAATTGCGGGGTTAACCCATCTCGACGCGGGCCAAAGTTGGGGCTGGGGTGCCAGATGAGTTTCGAGGCCGTCAGTTCTGCACCGCCGTTCGAAACGGTGCGGGATCCCATCCGCATGCATAACCATCCCCATCAGGATCAAGGGATTGCCGATCTCGTCTTGGTCCACCGTTGGCCAAGAACTCAATTTGCGCCAAGTCTGCTGATGCGAATGCGGCGCAATTCCTGCGTGAACGCGCTGTCAGGTTGAGACCAACTCGGGAATAGACACGAACGCCTTTGGGGTGGCGGGTTTCAAGAGCGTATTGGACGATGTTGGGCTGCGCCGCCCCGTCGCGCGAAGGCACTGCAGTGGGTTGCACCACCTGATATTGCGCGCGGTTTTGCTCAATCCGCTGCGCATCGCTTTGAATGGATTCACGTAACGAAACGGCCTGAAAGTCGTTCTCGTCCGAAATAGTAGGGTTATCGACAATCTGAGGCGCCGGATTTGACGGGCTGGCTTGAACCGGGGCTATCCCTGAATTGGATTGGGTTTGCTCCAAAGAGGCCGCAGCCGCCAAAATGGCATCTTGCTGTGCGGGTGCTGCAGGGCTGAGACTCTGAGCGGATGCAACGGGTGCCGGCGCAGGCAGAGATCCAGAAGCCACTGTTTGAACCGGGACCCGGGCTGCCGTCGTCTCGGACGATATCGCGCCGGTCGGCACGGGCGATGAAACTTGCTGGTCCAGTACCGCTTGTCGGGCGCGCTGGTCGTTTAGGGAGTTGTTGAAGCCGACCCCAGCTGCGCTGTCGGGGACTTCGGCACATGCACTCAATGTTACCAGCGCAAACGCTGTAAATGCCAATCGCATAGTTCTGCTGTCCTGCCTTACGGTCTTTTGTTTGGACAGCCTTTTACCACCATTTTGCAGGTTTTGCTAGAAAACCGGCAGAACGCTCCAACGCAAAGGCGGAATTTAGCAAATCCGCTTCTTCCCACGGCCGCCCGATCAGCTGCAGTCCCAATGGCAAACCTTGTTTATCCAGGCCCGCCGGTACGCTGATGCCGGGCAACCCAGCCAAGTTCACCGTGACAGTAAAGACATCGTTCAGATACATTTGCACAGGATCTGCATCCGCCATCTCCCCCAAACCAAAGGCAGCGGACGGCGTGGCTGGCGTCAGGATCGCATCGACGCCTTGTGCGAACACATCATCGAAGTCTTTTTTGATCAGCGCACGCACCTTGCGGGCACGGTTGTAATACGCGTCGTAAAAACCCGCGGACAGCACATAAGTGCCGACCATGACACGGCGCTGCACCTCGGCGCCGAAACCTTCAGCGCGCGTTTTTTCGTACATTTCGGTGATGCCGTCGCCCTGGCTCAACTTGGCGCGATGCCCGTAGCGTACGCCATCATATCGCGCCAGGTTCGATGACGCCTCGGCAGGCGCGATCACGTAATACGTGGGCAGCGCATATTTCGTGTGTGGGAGGGAGATGTCGACGATCTTTGCGCCAGCATCTTCCATCATCTTCCGACCTTCGGCCCACAAGGCTTCAATCTCATCAGGCATGCCATCCATGCGATATTCTTTCGGAATACCGATGGTTTTGCCTTTGATGTCACCTGTCAGAGCCGCTTCGAAGTTGGGAACCGCAAGGTCTGCGGAAGTAGAATCCTTGGGGTCGTGACTGCACATCGCTTCAAGCATGATTGCGGCGTCCCGCACGGATTTGGTCATCGGCCCGGCCTGATCCAGTGAGGATGCAAATGCGACAATCCCCCAGCGTGAACAGCGGCCATATGTTGGTTTGATGCCTGTAATGCCGGTAAACGCAGCAGGCTGACGGATCGACCCGCCCGTATCGGTGCCTGTCGCCGCCAGACAGAGATCGGCCGCCACAGCCGCTGCAGAACCGCCGGACGATCCGCCGGGCGTCAGAGCAGTATCGTCATTGCCCCGCCGCCATGGGCTGATCGCGTTGCCATACACGGATGTTTCATTGGACGACCCCATCGCGAATTCGTCCATGTTCAGCTTGCCCAGCATG
>CAYODE010000239.1:0-5200 GCA_964402685.1 uncultured Aestuariivita sp.
CGCCCGACGCCATAAGCATCAGGTTGTTCGGGCCGGGCGTTATGGACGACACAAAAGCGAAAACCGCCAAGGCAAGAAGGATGTCATAAGTCATTTGGGGAAAATGACGCGTTTGCCTCCGCATTTGATTGCTTTTTGGTGCTACTTTCGACTATTTTTGCAATCTATGGCACGTACAGACGCGATAAACGACAAGATATTGCAAGAACTATCTCGCAATGGGCGCATCAGCAATCTAGAGCTGGCGGACCGTGTGGGTTTGTCTCCCTCTGCTTGCTTGCGACGTGTGCAGGACCTTGAGAAATCCGGGGTGATCTCTGGCTATCGTGCGGTGATCAACCCAAGCGCTCTGGGCCGTGGATTTTCCGCCTATGTGGGTGTTGGCCTCAGCAACCATTCAAAGGCCGCACAAAAAACATTCGAGCGTGCAATGGAGCGCGCGCCTGAAGTTGTGGAATGCCACAACATTACTGGGACTATCGAGTACCTGTTGCGCGTCGAGTGCGAAGACTTAGCGGCCTACAAGATCTTTCACACCGATGTTCTGGGCGTTGTTCCGCATGTGAATGCGATAACATCCTACGTCGTCATGGGATCCCCGAAAGACCTGCGGCAGTAAAGTGACACGGATGCAAAGAAACGGACGCGTGTGGTCGTGCAAATGAAAACGCCACCCGATAGTTGGGCGGCGCATCCACAGCATCTACGCAGAAGGAAACGGTTATGCGTCCGCGATCATCTCTGATTGGCGCACGATCACCTCGGCCTGTTTGATGGAAGCGATATCGACCAATCGCCCCTTGTAAACAGTCGCGCCTTCACCGTTCGCTTTCGCTTGTTCCATGGCCGCCAAGATCTCACGAGCTTCCGTCACGGCCTCGTCTGAAGGCGTGAACACTTCGTTCGACAGGGCGACTTGTTTGGGGTGGATGGCCCACTTGCCAACCATGCCCAACGTGGCTGACCGGCGCGCCTGAGCGCGGAAACCGTCGTCATCCGAGAAGTCACCAAAGGGTCCGTCCACGGGCAAAACACCGTGCGTCCGGCAAGCCGCGACGATGGCGGTTTGCGCCCAGTGCCATGGGTCCGACCAGTGTTTTTGACCTTCATGGAGCATATAGTAGTTCTCTTGCGTGCCGCCGATCCCGGTGGTCGACATGCCCATCGAGGCCGCAAAATCCGCAGCACCCAAACTCATGGCCTCAAGCCGCGGCGTCGCCGCGGCGATCTCTTCAACATGCGCGATGCCGGCGGCAGATTCGATAATCACTTCGAAAGCGATGCGCTTGCTACGGGCCTTGGCGCTTTCGATGGCAGTGACGAGGGCGTCAACTGCGTAAAGGTCGGCAGCGCACCCCACCTTTGGGATCATGATCTGGTCTAGCCGTTCAGAGGCTTGCTCAAGCAGATCCACCACATCCTTATACCAATAAGGTGTATCGAGACCGTTGATGCGGACCGACAGGGTTTTGTTGCCCCAATCGATGTCGCCAATCGCTTCGATCACGTTCTTTCGCGCGCTGTCTTTGTCTGACGGCGCAACGGAGTCTTCCAGATCGATATTGATTACATCTGCAGCCGACGCCGCCATCTTTTCGAAAATAGCCGGGCGCGAACCGGGGCCGAACAGTTGACAGCGGTTCGGACGGGCAGGCGGGGTGGGCTGGATGCGAAAACTCATAGGGATTTTCCCGGTAATATTGTTGCGTCACTTCTGGTCGCCGCTGGTATTAAATTGCGCGCTGCCGTGCAAGCCTGATTCTGCGGCTGCAGCATGATTGCGGCACTGCGGCGCGGCGTGATCTGGAGATTCGCTGCGGCTAGGGAAAGGCACGCACAATTCTTCGACAACGGCAAACAAATGTGGGAGGAAATTGCGTAATGCCTGCGATACTGCCATGAATTCGCGATCCTCTTGGCCAAGAGTTGGATATTCTCTGCGCGCGAACAGGGGGATTTGTTCATGATTGAGACACCGTATCTTTTGTTTCTGGGCGATGCCCCTGATCAGCTGGCGGCCAAGGTCGCGCAAGGCATTAAGGATTGGCGCCCCGACAATGCTGTCGGGCAGTTTCGACTTCCGGGATGTGGCGCAGATGTTGGCTTGCAAGATATGTCGCTTGCAGAGGCAAAGGCCGCTGGAGCAAAAACGCTTGTGATCGGTGTCGCCAACCGCGGCGGCGTGATCTCTCAAGCATGGAAAGACGTTTTGACCCAAGCCCTGATCGAAGGGTTCGACTTGGCCTCTGGTCTGCACAATCTCTTGCGGGACGAAGCTGATCTGGTCGCTGTGGCCGAGAGCCATGGTCGCGCGCTCCACGACGTGCGGGTCCCCGAGGTCGACTATCCGATTGCAAATGGCATCAAACGTCGCGGCAAGCGTGTTTTGGCGGTGGGAACGGACTGTTCTGTAGGCAAGATGTACACCGCGCTGGCGCTGGATGAGGCCATGCAAAAACGCGGTATGAAATCCACGTTCCGGGCGACCGGACAAACCGGCATTTTGATCACGGGTGATGGCGTACCACTGGATGCGGTGATTGCTGATTTCATGGCGGGTGCCGTCGAATGGCTGACACCTGACAATGACGATGATCATTGGGACATCATCGAAGGGCAGGGCAGTCTCTATCACGTGTCTTACTCCGGCGTGACAATGGCCCTGATCCATGGTGGACAACCTGATGCATTGATCCTGTGCCATGAACCGACACGGACCTCGATGCGCGGCTTGCCCAACTATCGCCTGCCCAGCTTGCAACAGGTGTGGGATACGGCGTTGCCGCTTGCGCATATCGCAAACCCCAATTGTCAGGTCGTCGGTATTTCGGTGAACACGCAGCATATGTCCGAAGACGAGGCTACCGCCTATTTGGCCGAGGTTGAACAAGAGCTGGGTCTGCCGGCTGTAGATCCCTTCCGGCACGGGGCTGATCGCTTGGCAGAGGCGTTGGAGGCACTCTAAACTCACCCGGCGCGTCAGCCGAAATGAAGCGTTTCGAACAACACAAGAAGGGCGACGAGCGATGACTTTTTCCGTGACGCGAGACGTTTTCCAACTGGCGCAAGTGTTCACAATCGCCCGCGGCTCCCGGACAGAAGCGCAGGTCTTGACCGTTCACGTTGAGCTGGATGGATACGCGGGCTGGGGTGAGTGCGTGCCCTACGCCCGATATGGCGAGACGCTCGATAGCGTAGAGGCCCAGATCAATGGCCTTCCCGCAGGTATATCGCGAGCTGATCTGCAAGATGCTCTCCCGGCAGGCGCCGCGCGTAACGCCGTAGATTGCGCTTTGTGGGATCTGGAGGCCAAAAAGGCGGGACAACGGGTGTGGGAGCTCGCCGGGTTGCCTGTACCAGGCCCCGAGATCACTGCGTACACATTGTCGCTGGACACGCCTGACAAGATGCAGGCGCAGGCCGCCGCTAACGCCCATCGCCCACTACTCAAAATCAAACTTGGTACCCCGGATGACATGGGCCGGTTGGAAGCTGTGCGGGCGGGTGCACCGGACGCACGGATCATCGTAGATGCAAACGAAGGGTGGACGGCCGAGGTATATGCAGATCTTGCCCCGCATCTGGTGCGGCTCGGCGTTCAGATGGTGGAACAACCGCTGCCAGCTTCCGACGACGAAATGTTGGCTGAAATTGAGCGACCACTGCCGGTCTGCGCCGATGAAAGCTGCCATGATCGCGCCTCGTTACCGGGTCTCACTGGCAAGTACGACATGGTCAACATCAAGCTCGACAAAGCCGGAGGTTTGACCGAAGCACTGGCCTTGAAGGATGCCGCCCAGGCTGAAGAATACGGCATTATGGTCGGATGCATGGTCGGGTCGTCACTTGCCATGGCGCCGGCGACTCTACTGGCGCAAGGTGTGGCGTTTACCGATCTTGATGGCCCGCTGCTTCTGGCCGAAGACCGGGACGTGCCGCTGGTCTTTGACGAGAGCGGAGTGCACCCGTCGCTTCCCGCACTTTGGGGCTGATATCTTGGGGTCAGTGACGATATACGACTGTGAGTTCCTGACGGCACCCGGCGCGCCACAGCGATTTTGGTCCGGCCCAACTGACCCTGATCCGTTGGTAATCCAGATTGGTGCCGTGCGGTTGGATCTTCAGCCTCCATACACTCTGTCAGATGCGAAAAGCTGGGTTGTGACCCCGATAGATCGCGACGGCAACGTTGTAGCATTGCATCCTTTGGTGACCAAACTCACCGGGATCACAAACGATGCCATTGAAAAAGCGGGTATTGCGTTGGACAAAGCACTCGTCGCGCTCAATGAGTTTTCAAAGGGCGACATGCTTATTGCGTGGGGCAAGGACGAGCTGCTCACGTTAGCCGCCTCGTTATTCGTGCAGAACAAGACTTCGGTGATCCCCGTGCGTCGGTTTCGTAATGCTGTTCCCCTCGTCGTGGTTTCTGGAGAGCCGGCGGACGTGGTGGAAAACCTCCGAAGTCACACGATTTGCCGTCATTTTGGACTACCCGAAATAGGCCCTGCGCACGATGCACGAAGCGACGCGCTTTCAGTCGCACGCGTTTTCCAATATTTGCTGGACTCAGGGCGACTTGACGCACGTCATTTTGAGTGGCCCAAATCCGCTTGACGCTCTGGGTTCGCCAGTCAATCAATTTGCATCTCAAACAAGGGAAAGTCTCGTTCCATGACCCGCACAGTATACGTAAACGGAGAGTATCTGCCCGAAGATCAGGCAAAGGTCTCGATCTTTGACCGGGGTTTTTTGATGGCGGATGGTGTTTACGAAGTGACGAGCGTGCTGGATGGCAAGCTTATTGACTTCGAAGGGCATGCCGTGCGCTTGCAGCGATCGCTGGACGAATTGGATATGGCGGCGCCGATCTCCAAAGATGATCTGCTTGAGGTGCATCGTGAACTTCTGCGCCTAAACGACGTGACCGAAGGCATGGTTTATTTGCAGATTACCCGCGGCGCGCCCGACGATCGTGATTTCGTTTTCCCTGATGCTGAGACAACGCCAGCCACAGTCGTCCTTTTCACGCAAAACAAACCGGGGCTGGCCAATAGTCCTGCGGCAAAAACTGGCATGAAGATTATCAGCATTGAGGACATGCGCTGGGGCCGCCGGGATATCAAAACGGTGCAACTGCTTTATCCGTCGATGGGCAAGATGATGGCCAAGAAAGCGGGCGCGGACGATGCCTGGATGG
>CAYODE010000240.1:0-5195 GCA_964402685.1 uncultured Aestuariivita sp.
CCGCGAAGGAAGACGGCGCCTTGTTTGACTACAAAGTCTGGGCGGAGACGCCGTAACCTTCGATGCAACCAAGCGCATCGCCCCATTACGTTACACCTTAGAGTCCGCGGCAATGAAGCCTCCTCAGTCTTTTTATGACTTCACCTTACAATTCCACCAAGACCTTGACCTCGTTCATCCAGACTGGGCGGATAAACCTAACGGGCGAGACGGCTTGTATGAGAGTTTCGCGCGGCATTTTGGTGATCAAGCCGTTCGAGAACTGATTGTATACTTCAAGCAATTGCTTTCTGACCCGCAGATCGATTTGGGAACTCTATGGTTTGAGGAGTCCAAAGCGGATTGGATCATTCCTGACGAAGGCGTGCGTTGGCTCTTCAATGACTTCATAGAATGGGCAGAGTCTGAGCGTTGGCACAGAAAGTAAGCGTCACCAGATTGATAGCTCTAGAGCCCTCAAGAACTATGTGAATCGACCTGATCCCGGTGTGTCGTCGGATCAGTGCTCAGACTTCCTTCCAGAAGTGCGCGCTTTTGCAATACGGCCGCTGACAGCGCCTCGAACACTGCGCGAATTCTCGGGGACTTGCGAATGCTGTCATGGGTCAGCAGCCATAGATCATTCAAGAGATGCGTGGATGTGCCGGGCAATCGCCTCAAATTCGGGTCGCTATCGCCGACATAGCAGGGAAGTTCCACGACGGCGGCTGTCGTTTTGGCGATGGCAGCTTGGGCATCAATATCAGTGGTGTTCGCGATGACCTGAACATTTGGGAGCCCAAGCTTAGCGAAAACGTCCTGAACGGCGTCGGGTTGCGACCACCCGATCACGGGAATAGGTGTTGAGCCATTGATGTCGGGGTCAAACGCGCCGTTTGCTATATAGGCCGCCGAGAAGACAGAACACAGTTTTCGCCCGAAAAGGGAGGGTTGCGGCTCCCGCTGCATGCGCAGCACGACATCCGACTCGCGTTTGTCCAGGTTTGTCAGCGCATCCCCGGTATCGAAATGCATGCGAATGCCCGGATGCCGATCGGTCAGAATTCGAACAGCCGGCGCCACGATGTGTTTCAACAGACTGCTGTTCAGTGAGACGCGCACGTCGCCAACAAGGGCACCACCCGCGCCGTCGAGGTAACGTTCTAGCTCTTCGGCCTCGCTGGCCATGAATTCAGCCCGTTCGACGATCGCTTTGCCTTCGTCGGTCAACCTGTATCCGGTGGTTCCCTTGATGAAGGCGGGCACACCCATCGCGGCCTCAGCCACAGAAATCCTGTGCGCAAGCGTGGTGTGGGCGACGCCTAAACTGGATGCCGCCGCGCGCACGGTCCCATGCCGCGCCACCAAAAGGATTGCTTCAATTCCGGACCAGCTCAGTCGTTTGGAGCGTTTTTGCACCATAGCCTATTCATAACTTCTGTTTTTGCGCCAGCGCAAGCCAATTAACCGTTTAGGGGCCAAATCATAGGAGGCCCATATGGCAACTGTCACCAAAACCGCGCGGCTTGGAGCCAGCGCGACCGATGTGTGGAAAGTCGTTTCAAACGTCGGAAACGTACCGGAACTGACCGGCATCATTGTCGAAAGTACGATTGATGGAGATCACCGGACCTGCAAGATGGCCGATGGTCAAACCCTCGAAGAGAGCATTCTGTCGGTCGACGACGCTTTGATGCGCCTTGCCTACCGCGTGCATTCGTCACCGTTTCCAATAACCGAGCATGCGTCATCCATCGTCGTGGCCGATGAAGACGGCCATGCCCGCGTTACGTGGACAACAGACCTGCTGCCGCAAGACGCCGCGCCGATCTTTGAGCAGGCTGCAGATGCGATGTTCTCGGACATGATCTCTCGCATGGGAGGGGAAGTCTGATGTGGAAATCAGTTTCAACCGCAGTGTGCGCGCTGGTTTTGTCAGGTTCGGTTCAGGCGCAGGAACTCTTCTCGCGCGCGCAAACCGTTGCTGACTTGGACGATGTGTATTTCATCGCGCAGCTTCAAGTGGACGACATGGAAGCGTTTCAAACGCAGTACGTGCCGCCAGTGGCCGAGATGCTGGCAGGGACAAGCGCGCTGGTTCTTGCTGTGACGCCGTCGCCCATGGTTGTTGAAGGTGAATGGATCAGCAACTGGACTGTTCTGATGCGTTTCGAAGACCAAGCGGATTTCGACACGTTCTATGCGAACGAGACCTACCAGGAGCAGTTCATCCCGCTGCGAACCGGTGCGGCGAGCATCAACAACATCGTACTTCTGCCTGCATTCAACCCAGAACAGTTCGGGCAATGACCTCTAAGGCCAAGGCGCGTCGCCGCGCCTTGCTTCCTTCCAACACGTCTAAAGGAAACAGTTATGGCACAGATCACTGTCAGTAAAACAATCGATGCCCCGGTGGCCCGGGTTTTTTCAACATGGGTCGATGAATATCCGGATATTTACAAGTTTCATCCTGGATTGGCCTTTTCCGAAGTCAAAACTGCCGAACAGACACATGTCGGCGCAGATCGCGTCTGCTACATGAAGGATGAGAAAAACTGGGTGAAGGAAAAGATCGTAAGCGTTGAGCGGGACACGTCTCTCGTGCTCGATGTGCATGAGTCGTCCATGCCTCTCAAGTCAGCGAAGATTTACTACCACTTTGAGCCGATTGGGGATCATCGCACAAGGCTTACGATCACTATCGACTTCAAACCGTCTATGGGCCTCTTGGGAAAACTCATGGCGCCCCTGATGAAAACGCAATTCAGAAAACTGGTCACGGCTCTACTTGAGGCAAACTCCGCGTATGTCGAAACGGGCAAACAGTTTAATCCGACGCGGACAGCTGCCTGACGGGACCTGAAAGATCGAGATTGCCACCACTCCGTGTAGCGACTTCGGGTTGTACGTTGTAAACACCTTGATCCCGAAGTTGTTGCGCGCGTCAGACGGTGTCGCAGTGACAGCAGCCTAAAATCACTCGCGCCAGCTTCATTCATAGCTGTCAGCCTGAGCACGCAAACACCGAAACGAAGTCACGGGATCAAACAACCGCTTTGTGGGCCATCACGCTTTCAAAGCTCTGCCGTAAGGCGGTATCCAAATCTGCCATGGTGACCGGCAGCCCGAGATCCACCAAGCTGGTGACACCATAATCGGTGATCCCGCAAGGTACGATTCCAGAGAAATGCTCGAGATCCGGCTCAACGTTAATAGATATCCCGTGGAAACTTACCCATCTGCGTAAGCGGATGCCGATGGCCGCGATTTTGTCTTCGCGCAGGCGACCGTCGGGCAGGGGAGGCTTTTCCGGACGTTCAATCCATACGCCGACGCGTCCCTCGCGGATATGGCCGGTCAAACCGAAGCCGGAGAGGGTGTCGATGACCCACGTTTCAAGATCCTGTACAAACGCACGCACATCGCGACCACGCCGGTTCAGGTCTAGCATGACATACACCACGCGTTGCCCCGGCCCATGATAAGTGTATTGCCCCCCACGTTTGGCTTCATAGACGGGAAACCGGTCTGGATCGGTCAAATCCGCCGGTTTGGCGCTGGTTCCAGCGGTATAAAGCGGCGGATGTTCCAACAACCATACGGCTTCGTCAGCGCTGCCATCGAGGATCGCGGCGACACGGCTCTCCATGAAAGAAAGCGCGTCTTCATAAGAGGTTAGGCCGTCGCTCACGATCCATTCGACCATGTCGATCGCGGTCCTTTCAGCGATATCCCGCTGGGGTGACGGGAAAAAAGTTTCAAGGTTGGGCCGATTCGGGTGTTAGTCTATCGTTCATCTGCCCAGTGTTTTGGAGAACTGTCATGTTTACCAAGTATTTTTCAACTGTTCTTGTTGCCGCTGCCCTGGCGTTCTCACCCGTGTCAAAGGCGTCCGCCGATACCGGTGATTTTGTTGCCGGCGCTTTGATCGGGGGCCTTGTTGGCCACGCAGTGACCAAGGAATCCCAGCGCAATCGCGCGCAAAAACAAACAACCACACGGACGCATTCGACGGTGCGTCGCTCAACGATCCCGTCAACTCAGCAAGGTCGTGAGATTCAATCCTCGCTGAACTACTTCGGCTTTAATGCTGGTGGTGTCGACGGACAATTGGGGCGTCAGTCGCGTGCGGCGATTTCTCGTTACCAAGCCTATATGGCGTATCCAGCGACAGGTCAGTTGACCCCACTGGAAGAAGAAATTCTCATCACCTCGCATCGTAGAGCGCAGATTGGGAGCTTTGAGATTACTCAACAGATGGCGACCCATCCTGACGGTCCGCGCGGTTTGCTGAAAAACTACCGACAGGAACTTGCAGGTGTGCCGACCACACCGGCGCCGTCGGTTGCGTCGGCGGCACTGCCCAATCTGGGCGTGGCGTCAGCACCCGCGGGATTGCCGAATTTCCAAGCGGTGCCAACCACCGCGTCTTTGGCCGCCCACTGCAATTCTGTCTCGTTGGTCACAAACACCAACGGCGGGTATACAACAGCCGCCAATATGAGCGATCCCAACCTTGTTCTGAATGAACAGTTTTGCCTGGCGCGGACATATGCCATCGAAAACAGTCAACGTCTGGCAGCCCAGGTACAGGGGTTAAGTGCCGATCAGATCGCACAGCAATGTGACGGTCTGGCGCCAACCATGGCCACTTATGTATCGCAGTTACACACCGTGCCACAGGACCAAGTTGTCCAATCCGTGCAAAGGTTCGTGGCGACCTCGGGCATGTCAGCTGAACAGATTAGCGGGACAGGTCAGATTTGTCTGGGTGTCGGATACCGCACGGATAACATGGATGTGGCTCTGGGCTCTGCCTTGTTGCTCGTGGGCGCGGGTGAAGCGGCCTATGCCGAACTGGTTGGCCATCACTTGATGCGCGGCTTTGGTGTTGCGCCATCGCAGCCTTTGGCAGCCGGTTGGTTTGACCGCGCTTTTGCTGCGTCTTCCGCCGGAGTTTTGCCGGTCTTTAATCCCGGTGAGCCCGGTCGTACCGATCTGTTGCGCCAGGCTATGGCACGTATGAATTAAGACTTCACGGCGTATGCATCATCAACAACCGGCCCCTAGCGGGGGCCGGTTTTTTTCTTGGAACGCGGCACAAAACCTCTTTTCATCGCACGGATGCTTCTGTACACGCCTCTCACCATGCCTAGGCAAAGTGCGGCCGTGGCGGAATTGGTAGACGCGCAGCGTTGAGGTCGCTGTGGGGTAAC